>CAZKSF010000067.1:0-13501 GCA_964555405.1 uncultured Bacteroides sp. | reverse complement strand
TGGTAAATTTATTGAAAGGATAGGTTCCTATAATCCGAACACTAATCCTGCTACAGTAACTTTGAACTTCGAACGGGCTTTGTATTGGCTTAATGTCGGTGCTATTCCCACCGATACCGTACGCGCTATCCTGTCAAACGAAGGTGTACTCCTTATGAAGCACCTCCAGGGTGGCGTAAAGAAAGGCGCCTTTGACGAGGCTGAAGCTCAGCGTCGTTTCGATGCCTGGAAGTCTAAAAAACAAGCTACCGTCGATGCTCAGCGTGCTTCTATGGCTTCGAAAAAAGAACTCGATGCCAAAACCCGCTTAGAGGCTGAACAGGCTGCTAACAAAGCTAAGGCTGAAGCCGTAGCTAAGAAAAAAGCTGAACTGGCTGCCGCTAAAGCTGAGGCTGAAGCTGCTGCCGCTGCTGCCGAAGCTCCCGCAGAGGAAGCTCCCGCAGCTGAATAATTTTCAGTAGCTCTTTATGACGGCTTAATTCTCCGTCCTATCGACATTTTAACAGTCAGACTGCCCGAAATCCATACTGAAATCGGACAGTCTGACTGCTTTTTCAGATATATCCGAACAATATATCATCGATTCTTCGTAACTTCGCGACTATGAACACCAGTCATCATCACAAATTCCATTTCGGACTATTGCCGCGCATCATTCTGGCTATAGTCGCCGGTATCCTTATAGGATGGTACTCCCCACTATGGGTAGCAAGACTTTGTACCACTTTCAGCAATATTTTCGGAGAATTACTCGGGTTCTTTGTCCCCTTGATAATAGTGGGATTTGTAACTCCCGCAATATCCGATCTCGGACGTAACGCTGGCAAAATGCTGGTGTTTACTGCTCTTCTTGCTTATTTTGCAACATTCTGTGCCGGTTTCGGTTCTTATAGCGTGAGCGACTGGCTTTTTCCCCAGCTGATTTCAGCTGATCCGGAATTAGCGGCAGTTGAACAGCAAAGCGCATCCATCACACCTTGGTTCACTGTGGAAATCCCTGCCCTGTTCCCGGTGATGACTGCATTGGTGACAGCATTCCTGTTTGGTCTCGGAATTGCCTACTGCGATTCCGGCACTTTACGTGCGGCGGCAGCTGAATTACGTGATATTGTAGCATTGTCGATAAATAAGGTTATCATTCCGCTTCTGCCATTCTATATTTTCGCAATATTCCTCAATATGACGGTTGCCGGAGAAGTCGCTACTGTACTAAAGGCATTTGCTTCGATAATAGTGGTAATTTTCGTAATGCATATTTTACTCCTGGTAATCCAGTATGTAGTGGCATCTTTATTTTGCCGAAAGAACCCGTTCAAATTGCTTTGGACCATGATGCCGGCTTACTTTACAGCACTGGGAACCCAATCGTCAGCAGCCACAATCCCCGTTACACTCAAACAGACTATCAAAATGGGGGTCAGCGAGGATATAGCCGGTTTCACGGTTCCTCTTTGCGCTACTATACACATGTCGGGAAGTACATTAAAAATAGTGGCTTGCGCCATAGCTCTGATGATAATGGAGCAGATTCCCTATGATTTCTTCACTATGATTCATTTTATAGCCATGCTGGGTGTAACTATCATCGCGGCTCCCGGTATTCCTGGCGGAGCGATAATGGCTTCATTGGGATTGCTCAGCGGTATTCTCGGTTTCGATCCGCGGCAAACCGCCCTGATGATCGCTCTCTATATTGCAATGGACAGTTTCGGTACAGCTTGTAACGTAACCGGCGATGGAGCTCTTTCAATCATTGTAGACTATTTTTTCGGTTCAAAAAAATCAAAACTGACAAATGAAAAACCTGCTTGAAGTTGATAATGTAACCAAGTCATATTCCAACCATGTGGCTCTTGATGACGTTTCGTTTGACGTACCCACAGGTAAAATATATGGTCTGTTAGGACCTAACGGTGCAGGAAAAACCACCCTTATCCGCATAATTAATCACATCACGGCACCCGACAGTGGTACTGTGACTTTTGATGGTCACACATTGTGTGAGACCGACCAGCGTCAGATAGGCTACCTTCCAGAAGAACGTGGTCTGTACAAGAAAATGAAGGTTGGCGAACAAGCGATTTTTTTCGCCCGACTCAAAGGGTTGAAGAGGTACGAAGCAGTGCGCGAACTTCGTATGTGGTTCGAACGGTTCGATATCCTGTCCTGGTGGGACCGTAAAGTGGAAGAATTGTCAAAAGGAATGGCACAGAAAGTACAGTTTATTGTTACGGTTCTTCATCATCCAAGGCTACTTATATTTGACGAACCGTTTTCGGGTTTTGACCCTGTCAATGCCAATTTGCTTAAATCAGAGATCCTGAAACTACGTGATGAAGGGGCTACTGTCATATTCTCGACTCATAATATGTCGTCGGTTGAAGAACTGTGTGATGAAATCACACTTATTAATAAAAGCCGCAATGTACTTACCGGTAATGTCGCCGAACTGCGACGGCAATTTTCCGAGGGACGTTACAGCATAAAATTCCAGGGGGACACTACAAAGCTTCTCGGCGTTCTCGAACCCATGGTCGAGGAACTGACAGTTACAGATGAAGAGGGACTCCACAACGCTGAAATGTTGCTACGCAACGGTGTAAGTCTACGTGACATAATTTCTGCTACGAATCCTGTCATTGAGATCGCTTCAATCAATGAATCCGTAACTTCAATGAATGATATTTTTATACGGACAGTGGGTGCCGAAAATACTTTAATTAATTAAAAAGAAATAAGATGTCAAACATCAGCATAGTCATAGCCCGCGAATTTTCGGAACGCGTAAAGAAGAAGAGTTTCATCATTACCACTCTTCTGACACCTTTGGTATTGGTCGGACTTATGTGTCTGCCGGCATTACTCATGTTTCTCGATGGCGATAATCACAAAACTCTCTATCTTGTCGACCAGACTCAGGACAAGATATTTGAACGGTCACTGGATAATGACGACATTATAAGTTTTATAATATCCGGTTCGGCTGACTCTGCGTTAACGGATAAATCGGTTGACGGTGTGCTGGTTATTCCGGAAGATATAATCGACAACCGGAATGCGATAGTACGACTATATAATAATGGATCATCATCTATGCTCAGTGAGGGACGGCTCACTGGTATAATTAATTCAATTATAACCGATACCCGTATTGCGGAATTTGACGACATTGACGTAAAACGCATTATGGAACAGGTAAAATCGGATGTCCATATCCAGACATTCTCAAATGACACTGACAACGATGATGAAGAAAAGGCAACTTCGACTTTCCTGAGTTATGGTCTCGGCATCGGTCTGTCACTCCTGTTATACATGATACTCATGATTTACGGACAGATGGTGATGACCAGTATCATTGAAGAAAAGAATAACAGAGTACTTGAACTTGTTGTCACTTCAGTACGGCCATTCCAACTCATGATGGGAAAGATATTGGGAGTCGGTCTTGTAGGAGTCACCCAGTTGATCATATGGGCGATATTGATAGGAATAGGCATAGCTCTTATAGTCCCTGCTCTTATGCCTGCTGAAATCACAGATCAGATCACATCAGTGCAGGCGGGCAATCTAAACAATATTGCGACAGATGATATGGAAATGATGCAGGCTCTGGCATTAGCGTTCAATCCCACATATCTTCTAAGTCTTTTCTTCTGGCTAATGGTGTTCCTCATCGGAGGATTTCTGCTTTATTCTTCTATATACGCAGCTATCGGCTCTGCTGTTGATTCAGTTCAGGATGCGAGCCAATTGAATATTTTACCCACGTTGCCGATAATACTCGGTATTGTTTTCGGAGAAGTTGCAGCCATGAATCCCGATTCATCATTATCATTCTGGACCTCTGTTTTCCCGCTGACCTCTCCGATGGTAATGATGTCGCGTCTGCCATTCGGCGTACCTACTTGGGAAATCATTGTTTCGATGATTGTTCTTTATGGATCAACCGTTTTCTTTATATGGATAGCCGGGAAGATCTATCGCATAGGTATTTTCATGTACGGGAAAAAACCGACTGTTAAAGACCTGATCCGTTGGGCACGTTATAAATAAACATTCCGGCAATGCGTCACTTTCTGCGACTTCTCATACAGATAATTCTTGCACCGCGCAACGGGTGGGAGGATCTGGAGACTGACGATCCGGATCCTCGGACCACATTCTTTACCGGATTTGTACCCCTGACTGCAATTTCGGCTATAGCTGTGCTGTTCCAGCTCGTTTTCCACCCTTATCTGTCGGTAATGCTTCTATTTGAAAAAGCGCTGATTCAATTCGTCGCGATGTTTGTCTCTTATTATCTCGCCGAGTTCTTTTTCTCGCTTTATTTGCTTCGCAATATCAAAGGTTCGCTTCAGCCCGACCGTATGCGCCTCTATATTATGATGACCCTGTCAGTACTTTCAATAATGATGATGGTGATCAATATAGTACCATTCAGTCCTGTACTGATGTTGCTCCCGCTTTATGTGGTAGTTGTCATGCGAATGGCAACCGGTTATCTATCGGTGGTTGAGGGTAGGACAGGACATTTCATGCTGCTTTCGATGAGTTCAATGTTCGCTCCTCCCCTCATCATAATGTTCATCTTCGGTTATCTGACCAAACAGACTTTATAATATGAATCCCAAAGACATAAATATAAAAAACCGCCGCGCTAATTTCGATTACGCAATCACCGAAACTTTCACGGCAGGAATCGTACTTACCGGTACGGAAATAAAATCTATACGTCAAGGCAAGGCAAGTCTCGTCGATACTTTCTGTTTTGTAGCTAATGGTGAAGTATGGATTAAAAATATGTATATTGCCGAATATTTTTATGGCTCATACAACAACCATGCCGCCCGACGCGACAGGAAACTTCTCCTTAACCGACGCGAGATCGACCGTCTCGCGAAAGCTTCGGCAGAGGCTGGCGTGACTATTGTACCGATGAGAATTTTTATTAATGACCGTGGTCTGGCAAAATTGGTAATTGGAATCGGACGCGGTAAAAAGGAATATGACAAACGCCAGTCTATAAAGGAACGCGAGGACAAACGCGCTATGGCTCGAATGTTTGAGAAATAAAATCCAAACCACATATTTATGAAACAGTACATACATATTTCCCTGATTTGTATGACAGCCCTTGCGTTCAATGGCTGCAAAGAGGAGAAAGAAAATCAGACTGAAGATTTCAACTATCGCGAAGCCGGACTCTTTATATGTAATGAAGGTCAGTTCCAATTCGGTAACGGATCACTCTCATTTTATGTTCCTGAAAACAATGAAATACAAAATGAAGTTTTCCAACGGGCAAACGGGTATAAACCGGGTGACATGATTCAATCCATGACAATTGCAGGCAACCGCGGGTGGATTGTGGTTAATAATTCCGGGGTCATATTTGCCATTGACCCGGTGACTTTTAAAGAAAAAGGTAGGATAACCGGACTTACCTCACCCCGGTATATCCACTTTGTCAGCAATGATAAGGCATATGTCTCTCAACTTTATGATAACCGCATTGCCATAATCGATCCAAACCGTTACGAAATAACCGGATATATTGACGTTCCCGATATGACAGCCGAAAACGGATCAACCGAACAGATGGTTCAGTACAATGACTATGTGTACTGTAACTGCTGGAGTTATCAGAACCGTATAATCCGTATCGACACAAAAACCGACCGAGTGGTGGACGATCTGGAGGTAGGTATTCAACCCAACTCAATTGTATTGGACCGCAATCATAAACTCTGGACAATTACTGACGGAGGATATGAAGGATCACCATACGGGTATGAGACTCCCCGACTTCAACGCATTGACCCGGAAACTTTCAAAGTCGAAAAAGAATTCACTTTCGCTCTTGGAGACTATCCCACGGAACTGCAGCTAAACGGTGACGGTACCTCTCTTTTTTGGCTTAACGTTGATGTATGGGAAATGGATATCAATTCCGATAATCTGCCGGCTGATCCTGTTCTGAACAGTAACGGAACTTATTATTACGGACTGTCTATCGACCCGGAACATGGTGACATATATGTTGCCGATGCAATAGACTATCAACAGTCAGGCATGATTTATCGTTACAATTCGACAGGTGAACTGGTGAATAAATTCTATGTCGGGGTTAATCCGGGAGCATTTTGCTGGAAACCGGCTTCCAGATAATTAGGAGATGATGCCAAGTTGTGTTTTTAACAATATGGAAGCTGAAACGCTATTTTATCATAAAAAATTTAAAATCCTCCTATTTTTCTCTATTTTTTCTTGAAAATTCAAAGATTACATGTAACTTTGTGATATTACAAATTTAGATTTTTACCAGTCTATAGCATATTTTAATGAAAAAATCTTTATTTCCTATCTTCGTTTCCCTTTTGTCAGCTTTCGGCACTCTTCCGATGATGGCAGATGAAACGAATGACCGGTCGACTGAAATGCGTATTGGATACGCTGTTCCAGATAACGAAGGTCTGAATCTTGGCATGTATATTCATATTATATATGAAGGTGCCATCGAATACCCTGCTGAAGAGATGACCCGACTGGCAGGTAACAATATCTCAAAAATTCGGGTTAAAGTCGGCAACGAACTTTCCGTGCAGAACAACTTTGTTTTTATCACCGATGATCTTGAGGGTGAACCTTTGTATAAGCAGAAAGTTGACCGCTTTGATTACGGATGGAATGAAGTATCACTCGATCAGCCTTTTGAAATTGATGGCAGAAAGCTGTTCATCGGCTTCCGCTATGAGAGTACCGGGGAAGTCCTGTCGCTCGATGGCGAAGATGACAATAACAAGGCAAACTGGATCAGATTGTCACAGGATGCTGAAGGAGCTCACGGCGTATGGAACCATCAGGGAGGTGGTGCGCTGAATATTCAGGCGGTGCTTGAAGGCGAATCATTACCGCAGAATGATATACGCATTGAAAGTCACAACATACGTTCTTATGCCGGTGTCCGCGAAACTACACCGATGAGTATCGTTATCCGAAACATGGGTGCCTCCACTGTACACAGTATCGGTGTTACGCTCACGGTCGACGATGAAACATTGCCGATGAGAACCATCGATGGACTCAATATCAAGTCTAACGACATGGCGGTAGTCAATATTGGAGACCTTGAAATGACAATGAACAATATTTTTGATGTTGTTGTAGATGTCACTGAAGTTAACGGCAAAGCGGACGAACGTTCGGAGGATAATTCCGTCACAGTTAAGAACATAATCTCTCGAAAAGACTATACTGCCCGGAAAGTGTTGTTGGAGCATTTTTCGACTATGCAGTGTGCCAACTGTCCGAGCGGTCATGCCACTATCGACGATGCTCTACGCTACCGTGACAACGTGATTCATGTGATATATCATGCCGCCTACGGTACGGATCCGCTCACTATTCCGGCAGCAGAAACTTACATGCAGCTTTTCTCTAACGGACAGTCTTATTATTCAACCTATGCACCCGCAGCTGCTCTTGACCGTACGAACATGGCAAATTATGGCGCCACTGACGGAGACCAGGGTACAGAATGTCCTGCATTTTTCCCACGCCGCGAAACCATGGGACGACTTATTGACACACGTCTTTCTTCGGCAGCACTCATTACTGTCAATATTGACCATACATATGATCCTGTGACCCGTAAGCTCACAGTTTCAGTATCGGGTAATATCCCGAATGGATCGGTTTCACGTCTTAACGCCAATGATCCGCGCCTTACCGTCATGATTACTGAGGATGGAGTGGAAGGATACCAGAAAGGCATCACAGTCCCCATGGAGGGTCCGTACATTCATAACCACGCATTACGCGGTGTTATCAGCGGCGTATGGGGCGATCCTATGACATTTGACGGGGGCGATTACACTTCAAGTGAATATTCCATCACTGTTCCTGCCGCATGGAACCCTGAAAAATTACGGATTGTGGCATTTGTTTCGGATTATGACCCGATTTTCACTTCCAAATGGCAGGTGTTCAACGCTGAGGAAGTCGAAGTAAATGCTACTACCGGAATCGATGCGGTTACATCGGACTACAACACCATTAGTCTTACAATTGAGAATGGCTGTATCATTTTGCCTGAAAATGCAGTAAGCGCACAGATCTACTCCATTGATGGTACTATAATCACTGATGTTGAGAATTGTAACAGCCTGATCGAGATCAGTCATCTTGCAAAAGGCATATATATTATATCTGTGGATATGCCTGACAAAAAAGTATCTTCCAAAATAGTACTGCAATAAAATCAATCAATGATAATTCTTATAGTATGGGTAATTTAAAAAAATTATTTCTGACAGCTTTGGCTGTAGGAGGAATGGCGAGTTCTTTGAACGCAACAACAATCCTTCAACCGGGTCGTTTCTATTGCGATTTCGCAACAGGAGAAGATTTTGATCAATGGACCATTATTGACGTAAACGGTCCTTCATCCAGTGAACACAATTTCTGGTTCTATTCTGCGGCTTATGGACGAGCCGTGATGAAAAATGGTAATAGTCAGGACGGTGATGACTGGTTCATATCACCTTCCGTTACTTTGGAGGAGGGAAAAAAATATAATGTAAAGATTTTCTTCAAGGCTGACTATCCATGTACCTTCGATCTCACTTACGGTACGGACGCAACCGTTGAAAGTCAAATTTCTGTATCGGGTGCACAAAGGTGGGACGGCGATAACCAATATGCTGTGATTGAACTACCCGAGGCTGCATCTGGTGGCGATTTCAATGTTGGTATTCATGTAACTACTTCCAAATCAGATGACGGGTGGCTTTATATTTATAGTGTTGACGTTGCAGAAGCAAGAGACGGCAGCATAGATTTCGAAGTCTTAAATTCAGATACAAATACTCCGATTTCAGGTGTAGATCTTAAACTTGTAAGTCCCACTTATCTGGCACGTACTTTCAGTACTTCTGAGGATGGTCACGTAAAATTCGAATCTCTTACCCCAGGTGAATATACTGCGACTCTTTCAATTGACGGCTTCAACTCAATCGAACCTATTACAGTCAATGTAGGCAATGATGAAGATGTGAACTACACCATCAATGCTGTGCCACTGATAATGAAAACAATTTCTGGTAAGATTGTCGACTATAAGAACCGACCTATTTCTGGAGTTAATGTAGCCCTTGATGGCTCCCGCAGTTATTCCGCCACAACTGCTGATGACGGAACTTTTTCAATAACTGACGTTCGTTGTCCTGAAACTTATTCAATGTCCATCAACCATCTCCTTTATACTCCTTATAACACAGAGATTATCACTACTTCTGAGGATATTGAACTTAATGATATCATTCTTGAACCGTTCTTCGGACAACCTGCGGATGTTTCTTTTGACAAAACACAGGCAGGTATGTTTGTATCGTGGCTTGCTCCTATCGGTAAGAAAGAATTCAAATATGATAACGGCAAATACGGAGGTATGCACACTATCCAGGGTAATTATATCGAATATGTTCATTTCGGTGTCAAGTTCGACGAACCCATGATTGTCGAGGATATTTCTTGGGTAGTTTGTGAATTGAAAGATGAAATGGTTGATCTTGCTATTTATCCCTTAACACCCGACGGTGCAATATCCACAACTGCTGCATTCTCTGTAAAAGGTGTTCCGAGTGACACATATCGCTGGACTAAAGACATGGAATGGCAGCACTATGCTCTTGAAACCCCGTTAGAAATGCCTTATGGTTGCCTTGTTAGCGTAGGTCACACTGCAGGTGGTATGAATATGGCATTGGATTACGTTAATAATTGGGGACCCTCTTACACAAGCAAAAATGATTTGGAGGAAGGTTGGAAATATGCTAATATCAGCAACTTCTTCATCCGTGTGAACGGAACAGTTCTCAGTCGCGACCTCACTGTTGCAAATCAGCGTGCAGAAATTCGTTCTTCAGAGAGAAAAGCTCCGGTTAAAGCTCCGATGCTTCTTGACGGCATTTCTTACAAAGTTTGGCGTATTGCCGGAGATGTTAATGACAACCGCGATAACTGGACTCCTATTTCTAATTCCACAAATGGTCTCTACGTTATTGACTCAGAATTAGAATCTTTGAATCAGGGTATATATCACTACGCTGTTCAGGCTATAAATTATGACGGTACAGAATCTGACCCAGTAATTTCAGATGCACTTCGTCACCGTCTCAATACTGATATCAATGTGTCAGTTTATACTAACACAGCTATTGATTTTGCTGATGGTGCATACGTAACACTTACTGATGAAAATTCCGGAGAGATATTCGAAGGAATTGTCGTAGATAATAATGTTAAGTTCATCGGTATTCCCAAGGGATCATATTCATTGCGCGTGAAACGTGCAGGATTTGCTGAGGCAGTTTACGGAAACCTCAATTACAATAACAACTCTGAATATTCCGCTACAGTTTACCTCAGCCTGATTGCAGAAGCTCCGTTCGCTCTCAATGCTGTTCAGGCTAAGGATTCTAAGGACGTTCTCCTTGAATGGAACCAGCCGTTCGGTATTTTTGATGATTTCGAAGGTATCGACGATTTCGAAGTAAATCCCGCCGGAGAATTTGGTTACACTTATGCCGACATTGACGGTAGCACAACTTATGGTGTTGCTCAATGTCAGCAGACCCCCTACCCCAACATGTTCTCACCGATGGCATTCATGTCATTCAACCCCTATGCAACCAATCCTGACCTGTCAGCATACGTTCAGCCTTACAGCGGCGAAAAAGTTCTGATCTCTGTATCACTGGAAAACGGCGAGCGCAATAATGACTACATGTTCTCACCTGAGCTCTCATTTGACGTTCCATTCACTTTGCGTTTCCAGGCAGCTGCCGGATTCTTCGGTTCACTTGGTCGCGAACGTTTCATGGTTGGTTACACAACCGGGGCTCCCGAACCTGAAAACGTAATCTGGCTTACCGATGTTGAAACAGTAGGCGGTCTCTGGAAAGAATTCTCTTACACTCTTCCCGCAGAAGCACGTCACGCTGTAATTCGCTGCGTTTCCGATCAGACAATGTTCTTCATGCTTGACGATCTGTTTATCGGTCAAGAGGAAGCTGATATCTTCGCTATGACAAGCTTCAACGTTTACCTTGACGATGAACTGATGGGAACAACATCAAACCGCGCGTTTGCTTTTGTTGATCTTGAAGAAGGAAAACACCTTGCAAAGGTTCAGACTGTATATCAGATGGCTGATATGACTACCAACTATTCTGATTTCACTGAAATCCTGTTCAAAGTAGAACACAGAACAACCGGTATCGCCGATGTTGATACTGATGAGCTTTACAGCTACTCTGCAGCCACTCGTACTCTCACAGCTGGTGCATCGGCAGCCTCGATGACTGTTTATGACATCCAGGGACGTGCTTATGCTGACGGAAAGGTAATCACTTTCGAACCGAGTGACAAGGGTATTTACCTCGTTCACGTAGTAACCAACGACGGACAGGTTGTAGTTCGTAAATTGGCTCTCTAATTCCATACCACTCTCCATTATCTGGAGGTGACTCTTAACTGTCACACCCCAAAAGCTAAGAACTTTTGGGGTGTGTTTTTATTTACAGAAACTATTAGTACTTTCTTTATGAGTCGAATTGATTTATTATCTTTGTCTACAAGTCTTTCAAAATTGACCAATTCCATTTTGTATATTTTTAATTAATCCAATGATTAAAAGCATTCAATCACTCAGGGGAATATGTGGAGTACTAATTGTGGCTCACCACTTCGGCTTCCATTCGCTGATAGTTAATTCATTCGGTGACTGTGCTGTAGTCATATTCATGATGCTGAGTGGTTTTTTACTTTCCTTAATAAATAAAAAAAAATGACGCACTTATCACTCTTGATTTTAAGCACTTTTACCTGAAACGATTTTTCCGTATTTATCCGCTATATTTATTGGGGCAATTATATATACTGCTCCTTTATAGGTTTGATATAAGTCCTTCTAAAATAATCTTGGATTTATTGATGCTCCAGAGTTGGACACTGTCGCCGGACTATTACTTTTCCGGGAATTCTCCTACTTGGTTTATTTCCGATCTGATGTACTGCTATTTGCTGTTTATTCCAATATACAGGCTGATGATTTATAAAAATCGTCTATTTAACCGCCTACTAATTCTTGTATTGATAATCTACTTCTTCTTAGTATTTCTTATTCCGGAAAAGTGGGTGCATCCCGTCATATATGTTTTTCCACCCATGCAGAGTGTAGTTTTTCTATTGGGGATGGCGTTGGCTAAACGATTCTCAAATCCACCGAAGACATCACGGGCGCTTTTTCCTGATATCTATGTGCTGACCCTAATCAGTTTTATCATAGTACAGATGTATGCTTTTAGATATGTCACCCCACGACTTTCATTAAGCTCATATTGGTGGATATCAGCAGCGTTAATAATAATTGTCTTAACAAAATTCGATAGGCTAAAATGCTGTATGATAAACTTGTTTCACCTCCGACCGCTGGTTTATCTCGGCAACATTTCATATTCTATCTATATTTTCCATTTGCCGATTCTATATACATGGAAGCTTATAACAAGCAGATTAAACATTATTCTACCTGTGTATGCTGACTTTTCGATTTATCTACTAATTGTCATTATAGTGAGCGGAATTATACACTCAATGATTGAGCGACCGCTTATAAAAAAATTGGATAAAATATTATCGTCCGATTAACCGTACTCTTACTCCGTGTCTTTACCTGACAGTGTTTCTGCCAAAATACGAGGATAATATTCGCGTTCCAAGTCATGAATGGAAGATTCAACCTCCTCGGGAGTTGATCCGGGATTCACGGCTACCGAAGTCTGAAAAATTATACTTCCTCCGTCACATTCACTGTTAACATAGTGTATTGTTATTCCGGTTTCCTTTTCCCCGGCAGCCACCACAGCCTCATGGATGAAATGACCGTACATTCCTTTGCCACCGTACTTCGGAAGCAGTGACGGGTGAATATTTATGATGCGCTGTTCATAACGAGACAATAAAAAATCGGGAATCATCAGCAGGAATCCGGCAAGGGCAATCCCATCGACAGAAAAACTATCAAGAACACCAAGCATGATCTCCGGAGTATTAATCTCGGTTTTAGTCAATACAACAACCGGTACTTCAAGACGCTTAGCACGCTCAATAACACCGGCATTAGGGCGATTACACACAATCAAAGCAACCTCCATTCCACAATCAGGATAAGAGGAACAATAGTTAACTATATTTTCAGCATTCGATCCGTTTCCGGAGGCAAAGATTGCTATTCTGGATGGTTTCATAACGTAAAATTAATAAAATTCCCCCGATTTTTGCAAAACACAGTCAAAACAACAAATTTATCATACAAACGCCCTCAAAAATTTGCACATTTGAAAAAACATCATTAACTTTGCACCGCAAAACAGCAAAAGTTGGTGCTATAGCTCAGTTGGTAGAGCATCGGACTGAAAATCCGTGTGTCCCCGGT
>CAZKSF010000066.1:0-13797 GCA_964555405.1 uncultured Bacteroides sp. | reverse complement strand
GAGCACCTGACTGTTAATCAGGGGGTCGTTGGTTCAAGCCCATCCTGGAGCGCGAAAGCGTCCGGTTGTCGTGATGACAACCGGACGTATCGTTTTTATAAGTAGAATGCATTCTTAATTCTAAATTCTTTCAACAATGACAATTCAGAGAAACCGGGCTACAATCGGATGGATAGATTTCCTTAGGGTAATGGCGATAGTTATGGTGGTAGTGGCGCACTGCTGCGATAACTACACGGCAATGTACGGAATCAACGATGCCGATTACACACTCGGAGCCTTTATCGGTAGCCTGATGCGTCCGTGCGTTCCGCTTTTCGCCATGATGTCAGGAGTACTGCTTTTTCCGGTGAAACAAAATCTCTCACTGACATCATTTTATAAAAAAAGAATCGGTAGAATCATATTGCCTCTCATTTTCTGGTCGCTGATGCTGCCGATGGCAAACTTTCTCGCTTTCAATTATGTATGGACGGAACCGGCTAACTTGTCACTTGTCGGCCCCTATACCGTAGAGACCCTCATAAACAGATTATATACCTGGATTTTCAATTTCAATTACGACACCACTCCGCTCTGGTATGTATATATGCTTGCGGGCATATATCTGGTCATACCAATTGTAAGCCGCTGGCTCGAGACTGCATCCGCCAAAGATATACGCACCGTGCTGTATCTGTGGGGAGTATCATTGTTTATCCCCTATATCCAATATTTCGCGCCATATTTCGGCTATCAGGGCAACTATGGCAACTGGGGTATCTGGGGCGTCTGCAGCTGGAACAGCTTCGGATCGTTTTACTACATGTCGGGGTTCATGGGTTATATGATACTCGCCAACTACCTGATGCGCCATCCTGTCAAATGTTCACTCACCAGATTGAATCTCATCGCCATACCTATGTTTGCCATAGGCTTTATAATCACTTATACAGGTTATGTCAGCATGATGCCGTCACAGAATTGGGCGCTCATCGAACTGTTCTGGTCATTTTGCAGTATCAACGTCTTCATGATGACCCTTCCCGTGTTTCTGTGGGCAGAACGTTCACAAGTGAAAAGCACCCCTTTCCTCACGACGCTTGCCCTGATGTCATTCGGAGTATATCTATGCCATTTCTCCATAGTGCAGTGGGGATATGAGATTTTCTACTCTACCGGTTTTGCCGCTCCTGTCAGGCTGATACTGAACATATTGTTTTCACTGGTGGTCAGCTTCGGAATAGTCCGGCTGATGATCGGATCCCGCTTCCTACGCCGCTTTGTCATGTAACCGAAAACGTTTGGCATGCAGAAAGTCGGCTATTTTCAATAAAAACGCACCATTCAGCACAAAAAAGCACTAAAAAATTGCATTTTTGTTGCGTAATTAATAAAAACATATTATCTTTGCAAAGTGGAAGGAGGGTATGCCGATGCGGTGTACCCCCCCCACTTGTTCATCAATCAACCATCCGCCTTTCGTAAGGCGCCGGATTTATAACGCTAATTATCTATTATTAAACAACTTGACCTTTTAAGCAGATCGGTATCATATTTTATGCGATGCTCTATTAGGATAATTTTGGCTTCAATGCTTGCAGTCATCATGACCTTGTCGGCACTTGGAGAGACGCCTTCCGACTCGATGAAGGTGTATTTCCGGATGGGACACAGTCAGTTTGAGCCTGCTCTCCGCAACAACCGTGCGGTGATGGATAGCTTTGTCAATATTGTCCGCGAGGCAAATGCTGAAGATAATATCGAACGTATCGTGGTGAGAGGCTATGCGTCTCCCGACGGATTCTCCAAGGCGAACGAACGTCTCTCCCGTCGCCGTTGCGAGGCAATCGCCTCCTACGTTTCCGGACATACCGGCGTGAGCCGCGAATTCATCCAGACAGTCGCAGGAGGCATAGCCTGGACCGAACTCCGCCGGATGGTGGAAGCCACCCCGGATGTGCCGTCGCGTGACAAAGTAATCGACATACTCGACAATACTCCGGTATGGGTCTTTGACGCGCAGGGTAAGGTGGTCGACGGACGTAAGGCGCAGCTCATGTCACTTGCCCGAGGAATCCCCTACATGTGGATGCAGGAACATATCTTCCCCGAGCTCCGTAACGCAGTTGCCGTCGCGGTATTTTTTAAATCCAACAACAATAAGGCGAACCCTCTGCCTCCGGTAGTCAAAATGACTCAAACCGATGCGGACTCGATCCGGCATGACTCATCAGTGACATTCGAACCGGAACCGAGTGACACTACCGGCATGACAGACTTACCTGTCGATTCCGGGCAGCCCGATCTGACACCGCCACTTCCCCGCCTACCGTCCAACCGGTATTTCGCCCTTAAGAACAATATGCTTTACGATGTAGCACTCGCGCCAAATATTGGTGTCGAGGCATACGTGGGCAAAAACCTGTCGTTCTACGGTGAATGGGTTTACGCATGGTGGAGCAGCAACCGCCGTCACCGATACTGGCAGATCTACGGAGGCGATATAGGCTTGCGATGGTGGTTCGGACGCAAGGCTCACGCGAAACCTCTTACCGGACATCATCTGGGCATATATGGCGGCGCACTCATCTTCGACTTCGAGTGGGGCGATACCGGATATATGGGCGGCAAACCCGGAGGTACACTCTGGAACCGCTGTATTGTAAACTCCGGTATCGAATACGGCTACTCTCTGCCTGTCGGAAACCGTCTGAACATCGACTTCTCCATAGGAATAGGATATCTGAGTGGCAATTACATAAAATATTTTCCGTTCGACAACGATTATTACCGCGAAAAGGAGTACAAGATGCGCTTTTTCGGACCTACTAAAGCGGAAATTTCGCTTGTATGGCTCATCGGACGCGGCAATACCAACCACAGGAAAGGAGGTGACATATGAAACCAATGCCGTATAAAGTTTCCTTGTTGCTGACATGCGTTTTGTTCCTGCTGTCGGAAGGATGTACTCTGAAAAATCTTAACGATGATGCTCCTACTACCATTGCCGGTAACGTAGAAGTGGTTTTCGACTGGAGCAAAACCAACGGAACCACCGCATCGACAATGATGCTATATCTATATTCCGATGAATATGATCTGATGAACTACTGGTTCACCAATCCCTACGGCGGTCCTATCAAATCGTACGGAGGTAAAAAGACAGTGGTGTGTCATAGCAACGACGACCCTTACACACATCATCTGCGCAACCAGAACTCACATAATGAGATAGAGATTTTTACCGATGATACCGGCATGCTGGTGGGTCAAGGCATTTCGACCCGTGGCATTCCCCGCGCCGAAGGCACCGAAGGAGAACCGCTGCGCAACACTCCTTCGATGATTTACGGAGCTCAGGACAGCGAGATTACCCTCAAGGTTTCCGACCTTCTGCAAACCATAACCTTATATCCCGAAGAGCTGGTGTGCCACTATTCGGTGGAATTTGTGGAAGTGGAAAATCTCAAGAGCGCCGACCTGCGTATCGATGCCACCATTACATCGCTTGCCGGCGGTTTCTATCCGGGGCGAATGACGCCTACGTCTGAATCCGTCTCCCACCCCTTCACTCTCATTGCCGACGAGACAATGTCGTCACTGCGGTCCGACTTCCTTACTTTCGGACTCCCCGCCGGGCAGGAACGCCCGCACATGATATGTGTCTACATCGCTCTGAAGAACCGGTCGGGAAATTTCTACACCTTCGACGTGTCAGATCAGGTAAACAAAGCTCCCGATCCACGGAACGTCAATATCAAGCTCTACGGTCTGAAACTTCCCGAGATTCCCGACGACCCGCCGCCACCCGGAGGAGGCGGAGTGACCGTTGAAATCGACAGCTGGGATACATACCATTTCGACTTACAAGTGTGAAACCGACAATAATCAGAAATATATAATTCAATAATAACTTTAATTCAACTTCTAATCTCTCAATCTATGAACAGACTTTCTTTAACTGCAGTAGCAGGTGGTCTGGTACTTCTCGCCTCCTGCTCCCAAGAAGAAGTGATCCAGGTTCCAAAGGACAAAGAACCCCTGTCCATCGCCTTCCGCGCAGGTGTAGCCACCCGTGTCAATCCGGATCTTGACTACACCACCAATCCTTCTACATTCTATGTGTCGGCTTACGCGCCCAACCACATGTCGGATAACGGCATCACTCCCGACTCACTCTTCTGGGACGAACCTTTCTATCTGATGGGTGCCAATCTTTATGCCAGCAGCAGCAACCAGAAATGGCCGACTGACTGTGATAAGGTCGAGTTTTTCGCCTATGCTCCCTCTCTGGAAGAGATTCAGAACGCGGCGTTCACTCAGCTCGATCCAAACGACGCCAACTACGCGAACAACAAAGCCAGCTACACCAACTCGATTCAGTTCTTCAACCTCTGCAACGACAACATGCCGCTTGACCCCATGGGGCAAATGGATGGTACTTTCAAGGATGTCACCCTTTACAAAGGCTTCAAACTCGGTCGTTTCTATGTATCTACCGATATCTCACAGCAGGTCGACTTCATCACTTCGCATATTTCCGCCGATGTACCGGATGACGAGGATGCCGCCAACTTAGGAGTGGAGCTCAAATTCAAGCACCAGCTTTCCAATATCGAACTCCGGGCTTTTTCCGCTAACAGTTCCTACAACATCGAAATCGCCGGTGTAAGAATTGGCAGACCATATACAGGTAACGCCATCTTCAATTTCTGCGACGGTAAAGGCGGCGTGGATTTTGCCGAAGGCGGACAATGGGGTATCTCCAAGAATCCTCAGCGTCTCCCGGTTGAATATATTTATGGAGCCGGCGACGAGATCTACCGTATGGGTAAATTCAACAACTACAACGGCGGTCAGGTTGCCTCGACCACTCCGCACTCCACATATGCCAGTGCCACCAGCATTATGGGAAAAGGTGGAAACGCCATGGTTCTTCCTACCAAAAACGGTGCCTGGGCCGGAGAAGCCAATCCCTGGATCGCTCCTAAATACAGTGCATTTACAGGTGACGGCACCGATCCTTTCCCCGACAAGAATCCCAAGGAATGGAGCGCTGACAGCGAAGAAGGTGACATGTATTTCAGCATCCTTCTCCGTGTGACCCTGAAACCGACCGGTACAGAAATCAACACTGCCCAGATTTATCCTTACGGCAACAACACTACCATGAATGTGGTATACCTCGAAAAAGAAAAGGCATCTAACACAATCGTTGGTCGCGTACCCAACAAGACTGCTACTGTCGGCGCAAATAATGAGATTGTTGAATTCGGCTGGGCATCGGTACCTGTTGGCGTAAACTGGGAACGAGGCAAGAAATACATCTATACCCTCGACTTCACCAATGGCGTAGGCGTTCAGGATCCCGAAGATCCGAAACCGGGCTCACCCATCATCGGCGAAGGTATCAAGTTCTCTGTTTCGGTTGCTCCCTGGGATGAGAATCCGACCAATACTAATGTTCCTAAGGAATAATCATTGACAGCAACTGCATTTCGCGACGGGATATTCGTCCCGATCAGCTGAATTAAGTATATGAAAACAATCAGAGTGACATATTTTGCTCTTGCGACGCTTATCTCTGCCGCTTCCTGCACCAAGGAAGCGGCAGAGCCTGCCGTCGTGGATTGGTCCGGCGAGAAGATCTATTTCAAGACTTCTCTCTCCGACGTCACCTCATCAAGAGCTGATGATATGACTCTCGAACACCTTGAGTCATTTCAGGTGACATGCTTTAATACAGGTGATAAAAAGAAAGATGCAGCCGGTTTTATCTCTCCTTATTTCGCAGACGCCACATTTATCCGGCAGATAACCGGTGTGGGACCAACCTATGTATCAGCACCCGGTGATGGTCCTTACAATTGGCCCGCGACGGACGGTTTGCTAAAGTTTTTCGCCTTCGCGCCTTCACGCGATATTATGGCGGCAGGCAACCCCGATATCACCGATGCCAACAGCAGCGAATACTTCAACCTGACCAACAGTTCCACCGAAATCAATTCGACTGTCGCGGTGAATTACAGCCTTGATGGCATACGTGTCAACCGCGATATTGCGCGTCAGTTCGACTTCGTCACTGCCGCGACGGCGGGCGAAAGATGGAAGGATTTCGGGGGTGGAGTAGAACTCGCCTTCTGCCATCAGCTCAGTCAGGTGGAAATCCACGCATGGGGTACCGGTTCAGAATATGATTTCGAGATTGCCGGCGTTCGCATAGGCAATCCGGTGATCGAGGGTACTTTTGTATTCTCGGACGAATCTGCCGCTGCCTCTTACGGTGGCTGGTCAATTCCCGAGGATGCCGTAAAGGGTAAAGTGGAATACCTCTACTCCTGCTCCGGTAACGCCGGAGAAACAGGAAGTCCTGAAATCGGTGACAGAATCTTTCATATAAATAATACCGAGCACAACTCATCCGAATCAGCGGCATCCATCATGGGGCGCGGAGGTTGTGCAATGGTGTTACCGACCGTCAATCCGAAATGGGAAGGTCTTGCCGATCCGGAGATCGGCGCCGTGCCTTACTCTACCGGCAGAATGTATTTCAGCATTCTGATGCGTGTAACCGCTTCTTCATCCGGAACACAACTCTATCCTTACTCAAAAAAGCCTGAAGGAATGACTGTTATATATTATGCGGTTGATGATAATGACGCGATAACAGCTCGTGTTTACCCTGGCGATGAGAAAGGAGAATTTTACACCGACTCCGAACTTACGCAACCATACATGGCGGCGAAAGGCGAACAGATCAAGGAATTCGGCTGGGCGGCTGTTCCGGTCGATGCTAACTGGAAACCCGGTAAAAGATATGTCTATACACTGAACTATTCGGAAGGTATAGGCATACATGATCCGGAGGATCCCGAACCCGGCAAGCCGATCAAGGGACTGCAATCTATCTCATGGGGTGTAAGCGTGGGTTCATGGTCATATGCATCCAAGAACCCGGATTACGATCCGGACGTGGAAGTTCCCTGAACTGTTTCCAATAGTCTAAAGCACTGACACAACAATCTCTCCACCAATCATATATGGATAAGAAAAAACTGATATATTTCGCTCTCGGCTCTCTCGTCCTGTTCTCGTCCTGCTCGCAGGAAGGACCGGAGGAAAAGCCATCGGGAGAAACCAACAGGATATATTTCCGTTCTTATCTCCCGACGGTCACCCAGACTCGTGCCGGAATAATCACCACCGGTAATTTCACCACGGCGCAGGTGACCTGCTTCAATCCTTACGACAATGACTATATCGATCCTGAAACGGGAGAGATAACACCATATTTCGAAGATGTACGCTTTGAAAAGGGCGATGACGACCGCTTCTTTTCTCAAGGCGACAACGACTGCCGCTGGCCCGGCACTGAAAGCGAACTCCATTTTTTCGCTTACTATCCCTCAGCCGAAAGCATGCAAAAAATTTCCGGCGAGGAATACTTCAATCTGGTCAATAAATCTCAGACTCAGACATTAACAGGTAATCCTCTTTTTGATTACAAGATGGAGCGCTTCCGTGTGGCGCGGGATATTGCCGACCAGTCTGACTTCCTTACGGCTTACACTACCGGAACACTTACCAAAAATTCCGATGCCGGCATCAAGCTCGACTTCAGGCACCAGCTGGCACGCGTCGAGTTGTCGGCGTGGAGCGGAAGCGACAAATATGACTTCGAGATTGCCGGTGTACGCATAGGCAATCCGCTTGTGGAAGGTGATTTTAATTTCCGCACACTCATGCTGACGACCGGGCAGATCTCCCCCTGGCAGAACACCGGGAAACAGGCGCCCGTAGAGCATATTTTCGGAGCAGGAGAGTCGATAGTGCTGTTGAGCAAAAGCGCGGGAAGCCACGACAACGAAAACAGCGCGGTCTCCGTAATGGGCTGTGCCGGACCAGCCATGGTGATACCCATGACTGAAAGAATCGAAGCCTGGCAAGGCAAAGCGGATCCCGACATGGATCCTGCTGTCACCTACACCACCGACAAGATGTATTTCAGCCTTCTCCTGAGAGTAAAGAATAAAGCCGGTGAGGTTGCCTATCCTTACCCGAACGACCGCGACAGCATGACGGTAATCCACCTTGCTGTCGACACAGAAGGCACGGTTACAAAAAGATTGTACAATATTGACGGTAAATATTATACAACTCCTGCGAAAGACGAAGAGACACTCTATGTTCCCGATGAAAACGAGACAATATGCGGTTTCGGATGGGCATCACTACCCGTTCCCGCAAAATGGGAAGCCGGAAAAATATACACCTACAAACTAAACTATACCGAGGGTATCGGGTGGCATGATCCCGCCGACCCCCACCCCGGCGAACCGATCATTGAAAGAGGACAGATTCCGTTTGCCGTCACTGTCGAGGAATGGATTCCCGCAGAAGATTATAATCCGGATATTAATGTACCTAAAAGATAACAATAAAAAGTAACCTTATTCATATGACTACTCATCGACTGACATACCCCCTTTTCGGCTTCATGATACTTGCGTCTTCCTGTTCACAGGAAGATGTAAATCCGAATGATAACAACAACCGGGAGGGACGGATCGAATTCCGGGCATCACTGCCGGGAGTAACTTCACGCGCCACTGAAATCACAGGCTCCACAATAGAGCATTTCCAAGTCAGCAGTCTCACTGACAGCGAATCCTCGCTTCTTCCCTATTTTCTTGACAAGACTTTCACTAAAAATTCCGAGACAGGCACATACTTCTCTACCGATCCCGAATGTATCTGGCCGAACAACAACGATGCCGTACGTTTCATGGCATTCTATCCGTCGTGCGAAGAGATGCGACTTGCGGGAAGTTTCGGCGATGACGTATTCATTCTTCCGACATCGGAAGAACCGGTCGACAGTTACACCCTTTCCAGTTTCAGGATTGCCCGTGATATCGCGGATCAGGTGGATTTCGTGACAGCTATCGGAACCGGCAACCTGCTGGATAACGAGGACACCCCGATCGATCTCAATTTCCGGCATCAGCTGAGCCGAATTCAGCTGAAAGCATGGGGAGCTTCTGAAAGTTACAAGCTTGAGATAGCAGGTGTAAGGTTCGGAGGTGTCGTTACCGGGGGTGTATTCAATTTCGCTTCACAGGCTGATCAGGACGGTACATGGACCGAGATCATACGTGGAAACGCCGAATACATATTCTGCAACGGCGACGGACTGGTTATACTCGATAAATCGGAAGATTCCCCGCTCACAGCCGAGAAGGCGGTATCGATACTGGGCAAAAAAGTAGGAGAGGGAGACGGATACGAAAATTCGGCTATGCTTATTCCTGCTGCCAACCGCATGTGGAATTATCAGGATAACGCCTCCAACGGTGAAAACAACTCCGAGGGGATGTATTTCAGTGTTCTGATGAGAATTACCGATACCACGCCTTATGCGCCGGGAAGTATCGTATATCCCTACGTCAACAACGCCGAAGGTATGGAAGTAATCTATCTTGCAATCGATGGCGACAACAAGGTAGTGACCCGGCTTTATCTCCGGGATGACAGATATTTTACTGACTCTGAATACACCGATGAATTTGTTCCCGAGGAAAACGATGCTGACATCAAGGCGTTCGGCTGGGCGGCGCTTCCTGTAGAGGATGAATGGCATGCAGGATACACCTACACTTACACCCTCAACTACACCAACGGCGTTGGACTCCGCAATCCTACCGATCCTCAGCCCGGCAAACCTATCATCAGTGACAAAGTGCTCGTCAACGTCGAGATGACACCATGGCAACCAGTCGAAGACAAGGATGTCACCGTGCCTCGCAGATAAGTTTCGTGATGTAAACAGATCTTATATGAAGTATCCTGTAAATTCAATATATCTCTTACTTTGTACTCTACTGGCGCTTTCGTCCTGTACGCAGGAGGAGGACGTGCCGGTCGTAAGCGACAAAGCCGATGGAGAACGGATTATATTCCGGATGTCGTTGCCCGGCATATCAAGTCGCGCCACGGTACTTTACGAAGATAATATTCCTTATTTCCATGTCTCGGCTTTTAACCCTGCCGATACTAAGCTTGTTGACGGAACAGACTTAAAGCTGCATTTCAATAACCAACGGATCGACATTACAGAGGGTACCGAAAAATTCTCCTCGGATAGCTGTATATGGCCAAGACAGCGACACGAAAGCGACGAAGTGACATTCTTCGCATTCTATCCTGAGCTCAATGAAGGCGCAAATCTTGAAAATGCTTCAACCCTCACCGGCAATACTCCTGTGTTTGACTATAAGTTGACCGGATTCCGGGTCAAGCACGATATTGCTGACCAGATTGACTTCGTCACAGCCTGCACCAGGGGGAATATGGCTGATAATCTCTTCTCCGGCATTACCCTCCCGTTCCGCCATCAGCTTAGCCGCATTGAAGTGAAGGCATGGAGCGCCAACCAGAGCTGCGACATCGAAATTGCCGGTGTGCGCATCGGTGGAGTCGGTGTAGCAGGTACCTTTGCTTTCAAGGCTGATGCTACCACCGGAAAATTGGAGGTAGAAAAAGGTGGCGGATATTGGGATGAGACTACTATCGAACGAGGTATGGTAGAATACATTTTCAGCGAAGAAGATACCATCGTGTATCTTGAACACGGAACCACTGCTGACACATCGACCACGGACGGTGCCGTATCGATTATGGGCAGCAGGAACGGCGATGATGAAAACTGCTCCATGCTTATCCCTTACGATTACTCCGAATGGAATTATAAAGAGAAACCCGGAAATGGAGAAGGACATTCCGAGGGTATGTTTATCAGCGTATTGCTCAGGGTAACTGACGCAACCCTGACAGCCGGTAAAGATCCTGAAGAACCTCAGCGTTTCCCTTATAAGGATAACTCGCAGGGAGCAAACTCGCTGAATGCCCGGAATATCCCCGTAGTTTATCTCGCGGTTGACAAGAGTACCGGGAAAGTCACCAAACGTCTTTACAAAAACGGTGACAACTATTATACCGGCGACACCCCCACGGACGAAACCCTCTACACTCTTTCTGCTGACGAGGAAGTAAAGGATTTTGGCTGGGCCACTCTTCCTGTCACCGGGAAATGGGAACCTGGAAACATCTACACCTATACTCTTAATTACACTTACGGAGTAGGATTACACGGACCTGAAATTAAAGAAGATTCTACAAATCCTGATGCCACTCCGAAAGCAGGTGACCCGATCATCAGCGATAAAGTGGGCATCAACTACTCTGTGAAAGAGTGGAAAATCGGCGGCGGCAGTGAATTCACCGTTCCCGGCTCCTAAAGATATTCAGCTATGAAAGTAATTAACTATACAGCATATCTCTCATTACCTCTACTTCTCCTATCTTCGTGCTCCGGGGATCAGGAGGAGGATGTCGTTTCACGATTACTCAAAGTTGATTCCGACAAGGTTGCTTTCCTTGCAACCTTGCCCGGAGTAGAGACACGCTCCACATATGAAATAAAGAATGGCATCGACTCTGCCGGCATCACTGTCGTTACTATCTGTCCTGAAAACGACCCCGGTCCTGACGGCATTTTAGCAACATATACACAGAATAAGAATGAAGATGATGAAGATGATGTTATTGTCAAAAAGGATGTAGATGGTGCTTTCCGATCAGCAGGGTGCCGATGGCCCGGCAACATGGATAAAGATGGACGTCTGAAATTCTTCGCTTTTCACCCTTCACGCAAGGATATGAGATCACTTGCCGGAGTGGGGAATGAATGTTTCATATATTCCAACCAGACTAAAAAGGATGCCACGGGAGTAGCCTACGATTATCGCCTGACAAAGTTCCGTGTCGCGCCTGACATATCCAAACAGGTAGATTTCGTCACAGCTATAAGCGATGGTTACAAAACCGCCCATCTCTATTCCGGAGTCAAGCTCGATTTTGAGCATCAGCTCAGCGGAGTGGATATCAGTGTCTGGGGTGCAAGCACTCTCTATGATGTTGAGGTAGTAGGTGTGCGAATCGGCGGTATCGTGACTGAGGCTGATTTCAGTCTGTCAACTGAAACACCTGATGCACCTGATGACGAAAACAGATTCGGCTCCTGGATTATCTCGGATAAATCCCGGAGAGGATACGTCGATTATGTTTATGACACCGGCGACAAGGTGGTGACAGTCAATGCCACCAATAATAATACGAAGAAAACCGCTGCTCCTATCATGGGAAATGGCGGGAAAGCGATGGTGATTCCATACAAATATGATAAATGGGATTATAAAAACGACAGGTCTAATCAGAAGAACGGGGCCTATTTCAGTGTGTTGCTTCGCATGACTCAACGCGATGGCGACCATCACCGCATCTTCCCGTCAACAGAGCCGGAATCAGCGGATTATATAGTTTATCTCTCGGTGCGTAAATCTGACGGCACTGTCATGAAACGACTTGACAAGAACGGAAACATATTCGGCACTTCAACCAAATATACAATTCCAGACACCGAGGAGCTACGCCACTACGGCTGGGCTGCAGTCCCGGTCAATGTAGAGTGGAAAGCCGGATACACCTATTCCTACCTCCTGGACTATACAAAAGGGGTGGGAGTGCATGACCCCGCCGATAACAACCCGGCAAGCACCATCGTAAATTGGGATGATAGTATCGATATAACCGATTTCATAAAAGCCTACGGCGGCAAGTGGGGAAACGGAGAGACTATCGAAATCGAAGAAGGGGGCTGGGGAGCCAATACCAATAATACTAGACCCGATGGCACCGTTTGGTGGAAGTGATTATCCTCATTCTCATATTCCAAACCTATAGAACAAGAACCAATATGCACAATATAAAAAATTTACTGCGCTTTCAATCGGCAATGATCATATTGCTGACTGTCGTCTTGGCAGGGTGTCAAGATGATATAATATTGGATTCGGAAAGCGATAGTGACGATCCGGGACGCGAAGTTATGATGCCATTTTCTCTTGAAGTGGAAGGTATTGTGACATTAAACTCCGCAACACGCAGCGAAGATGGAGGTGATGATGACTTTTATCCTGAGACTAAAGACCCCGATCCCACCGTTTCGGAAGACGAGACGCGGCTTCATGATTTCTGGGTGGTGCAATTTAACTCTGCGGGTAACAGGGTGGGAATGCCATATTATCAGGAGTATGACGGCAGTGGAGATCCCGTCATCCCGTTTTTGGTTCCGACCAATCCTAACAATAAATTCACAACCGTAGTGATTGCCAATACCGGCGATCCTTCTCTTTTTACTGATGAGAACTCGGCAACGGTAAGAAATATCAAGGATGTGCACAAACCTATGAAAAAAGCCGATGATGTGTGGGTCATCATCGACGGCGAGCGTCATCTCCCGATGAGTGGGAAAACAGACGTTGATATCAATACAAGAACCATAAAAACAAGTCTTCGGCCCAATGTGGCGAAACTGCACCTGTATTTCAAGCTTATGAAGACGACTGACGGAGAGGGTGACGCCGGGGGCGGCAATAGCTGGGACAGGAAGCGCAAAACCCTCGCAGTGCACTGGGGGAATGTACCTGATATGCCCTACGCCGATATTCTTTACGATTCAGACAACTACAATGATGAGGAACATAGGTTTCCATCATCAGTAAACACGGCCAACCTTAACCTATACCCTCTCTCTACCGATAAGGAAAAATTGAATGAAATAGTAGGCTATGCTTTGGACATGTCTGACAAGCCCGCGACCATAGACGTTTATCTTCCCCGAAACACACAAGGTATCAATCAAAATACCGACCCCTATCTTAAGGCTACTTATGCCACGGAGAATGCCCTCTTTCT
>CAZKSF010000065.1:0-13915 GCA_964555405.1 uncultured Bacteroides sp. | reverse complement strand
CAGGGCGCACTCGGGACTTTCACCCGTTAGATTATGCCCATGTCGGGCGAACTAAACAAAACAGCCATTCCTTCAAATTGGAATGGCTGTTTTGTTATTATTCGGTCAGAAGATGCATCCGGCAGTTATCGCAATCAAAACTCAGGCTGAAATGCACGTTCCCTCCGGCTCTCAGATAAAGCGGACCATCCGGCAAACAGCGTTGCCGATCATGTTTAAGACATGATCCTAATTCGCGCCGCAGACAATAACGTGTAGTCATTACCACCCGTGGAGTTGATTTTATTGTCTCGGAACTCATTGTTTCTATAGCCGGTTCCACTGACACTGCACCGGCATCAGTGTACCATTTCATCGCCTCTCGATTTGCGATGTTATCATGGTATGTGAGAACTGTGCCCTCCGGTAGCGGCGGAGGTGTGGGAGTACCGTTCAACCGACGTAGTTTTACGGGGCGAGTCATTAAGCGAGCCCGATCAAGCGCGTCAAACGCGTTCCTTCGCAATGAGGACAGTCGTGAAAGCGGTATGAAACGGTCATGGGCAAGATCATTTACTTTTATAACATCATAAATTGTATCACCGGTTTTAGTGAGTGCCCGCTTATGCGCCTCGCTCTGGTCGGTCCGTGCAGTCTCCGAGGAGTCGCCAGACACATCTGCGACAGAGACACTACAACGCGCATCCCCGACATCAATCACAGGACGTCCGCTTGCATCAACACGGAGAGTCATAGTCACCTCGATACGTCTTCGGGATGTGTCTCCCGCCATGATCATGTCACGTTCTTTATCCCTATTGCGGTAAATGATCGTTCCCGGTGTTACATTTCCTATGTCAGAAGCAGCAAATAATTTGTTCCCTTCTACCCGGTTAAGTCTGAATCCACGGAATTTTCCATCAGCATCAGTCAATCCCAGTCCGTCACCGTTGGCAAGTACGGTCGTTAAATCAGCACGCAACACACGTCCGCGAGCCGATACAACTTTCCCTACAACCTCACCACGCCATTTGGGAGTATCATGCGATCCCATATGTGATTTAGGATATGAATCACGTGTAAAATATTCCGTAAAACCTCGATTGAAACTTTTCGACAGATCCGGCACAAACGAAGGTATTGACCGACCTGCTGAAGCACGACACCATCGGCTACCCGACTCTTCTATTATTCTGTCTATGATACTGCTGTAACTTGCAGTAACATTTTTCACATATCCTTGATCTTTGAGTCGACCTTCAATTTTAAATGACGTAATTCCCGCATCAAGCATTTCGGTTATCACCGCGCTACGGTTGAGATCGCGCAGCGAAAGCAGATGACGGTCTGATATTATCACCTTGCCTTCTGAGTCAACCAAATCGTAAGGCAGACGACAAATATGAGCACATTCGCCACGGTTCGCACTACGACCGGTAGTGACACAACTTGCCTGGCAATCGCCGCTGTAACTTACGCATAACGCACCATGAACAAAAGCTTCAAGAACAACATCAGGTCGTAATGCGGCACGAATTGCCTTTGTCTCGTCAAGTGTCAACTCACGTGGAAGTACCAGCTGACTGAAACCGCAGTCACTTAGCCATTGCGCCCGCTCGGGTGTTCTTATATCGCATTGCGTACTCGCATGAAGATCGATAGGAGGAATGTCCATTCGCAGCACCGCCATATCTTGAACAATAATAGCATCCGTACCGACACGGTAAAGGGCTTTAATCATGTTTTCAGCCGCTTTCAGCTCATCATCATATATAATAGTATTCACCGTAGCATAGACACGGGCATCATAACGGTGGGCGAATTCACACAAGCGTGCGATATCGTCTATGGAATTGGAAGCAGCCGAACGTGCTCCGAATCCGGGCGGTCCGATGTAAACGGCATCCGCTCCATGGCGAATTGCTTCGATTCCGGTTGCCGCATCACGTGCAGGTGCAAGCAATTCTATAGGGAGAGGCTGCTTAGTGGAAAGTTTCATATCATATGATTAAACTATTAGGCACAAAATTACAAAAAATACCTATACAGTTATAATGTGCTCCACCGTTTGAAAACTATTGCTTTATCATGTCGGTGAGAGGCTTTAGACGGATGGCGAATATCATCAGGATGACCGCTATCACCGAAATTGAGATGAATCCGATTCCGGAAGAGTGCATTATATCACCAATACCTACAAGCGGCGCCACTACGGCAGCAAATATATATTTTACAAGATTCAATATGGCGGATGCAGTTCCGGCATCGGCGCGTCCTACTTCCATAGACAGACTGTTGGCGCTTGCAAACACCATACCGCTGCCAAGCAACATCGGTACTGCCATCAGTTCGTACCATACTATACCTTTACCGGCAAGGAGTATGACAGCAAGACCTACTGCAAAACCACACATCACGGAAGTACCAGCCACAAGTCCGTTTTTCAAAATCCTGAAGCGCATAACAAGTGTTGAACCCACAGCAATAGCAAGTGCGTTGGCTCCTAAAATCAAACCGAATTTTGCAGGAGAAAATCCGTAATGATCTTGAATTATAAACGGAGCGGAAGAAATATATGCGTAGAGCATACCTATACCGATTGCCTTAAGCAATACATATACCATGAAGCGCCAATTTGAGAAGAGAGAAGTATAGGCGTGGAGATATTCACCAAGACCTTTACCCTTGATACGCTTTGCAGGAGGCAGACTTTCCGGTCGCCGTAATGACCAGAAAAACATTACAGCACCTATTACCAGCAACAATACGAATATGCCACGCCAGCCAACTGAATCAGCCATTACACCACCTATTACCGGCGCACCAGCCGGCGCGATACCATTTATAGCTCCTACAAGAGCCATTACTTTAGCAAGCTGACGACCTCCATAAAGATCTGTCGGTATGGAATATGAAAGAACCATCGCGCCTCCGGCTCCTATGCCCTGCAGGAGACGGCTCACTATAAAGAACTGAATTGAGGGAGAAAACACACATATAAGTGTAGCTATGACAAAAGCGCCAAGCGACCATAGCAACATGGGCTTACGTCCGTAACGGTCGCTTAACGAACCCCATATCACGGAACCGATGGCAAGTCCTATCATAACCATCGTAAGTCCCATCTGGGTCATGGACGGAGTGGTATGGAACTCCCGCCGCATTGCCGGCATCGTTGGAAGATACATGTCATTTACCAGCGAACTGAAAGCTCCGAGAATAGCTATAAAAATCAGGAAGAACATAAAATTCCGGCTTCCTGTAGCAGTTGTAGATTGTGATGTGTGGGTATTTTGCGAATTCATATAATATCAACAATTTTCGGTCCGGAATAGTTGGATTTGATTTTTTTCATTATCTTTGTAAATACAATTTTACACCCAAATCATCAAACCATAAAAAGATGAAGAGATTTCTATTAAAACCATGGTTGATTGCATCAATAATTCTACCCGTTATTTCGGCATGTCATAGCGACCGTGACCCGGAACCTGAACTTCCGGGGGAGACACCGGAAGAAAAACAATCGGTGGAATTCGCGATTACCGTCGATCAGTTCACTACGCTTGAGAACGACCGTATAGAACTCCGGTCCGATGCCAAAGTTCCGGTAATTACTGTCATCAATAATGATACCACGGTCTACGATTACACTTATAAAGGTGGCACGCTTACAGCATCATCACCTTTCGTTGTTACCAAGGGTCATGACCCGGTTTCCGTCAGTGCGTTGTATGGAATCGGTGTTTCAAGTGAAAATATTCCTGGAACCTGGAGTATTCCGACTGACCAGTCAAACGGCTATACAGATGGTTACCTGCTTTACGCGAACTGTAAAGTCGAGTATGGCAAGCAGTCAGCACTAGCCTTATCACATCAGACTGCTAAGTTGATATTCCGTATTAAATTTGAGGGAACTGCTTCTGAATACTACTCTATCAGTGATATAACTGTCGGAAATTCCGATCTGTCATCGACCGGTCGTTTCAAAATTGGAGGAGCATCCGTTTCCTGGACTCCCGGAACACCTGAAAATTCTGTCAAGCCATTGCGCATCACTACCTACGAAGGTTTTGACGCTACGGTCAGCGCACTGCTCATTCCACAGAATCTTAGCGGAAAACAGCTTCTAAATCTCACCATCTCGAACGGCGACATCCTTTCATGGATCGCCCCCGAGGGCACTACTCTACTCCCGGGTTCCTGTACATCGTTCGACGCTACAGTCAGTGCCGATCTTAAGACTCTCACTGTGACAAAAATCGAAGGTGCGTCATGGGAAGAAGGTGAAAACCGCGATATTGTGTCCGAAGAGGAAAATATCGACTACGGAGAGGTAAAAATCGGTGACTACTATTATTCCGACGGTTCATGGAGCAACGGAGGACTTATCGAAATCAGTAAAGAAGGTCATGGTAAATTGATTTGGGAATCCCCTAAACCAATGCCTCAATATGTAAATCCCGTAACGGGAAATGTACGTAAGGTTATCGGTGTAGTTTTTGAAGTTGATCCGTCCCGGATAGGAAATGCTGAGCGCGATGTTCTTGCCGAAAAAGGTGTCGCAGAACCACACGGACTGGTAATCAGCACATCTTTGATCGAACAAACACAATGGGACAGAAATTCGAATGACGAAACTGAAATAGGTATTCCGTCGATAATCGGAACTAAAGAAATTTCTCTTTTTCAGAAAGCTAATGCGGATATCAGCGGTCTCAGTGTGTGCAGCACGATTCTTTCCAAAAGAGGCAGTGAAATAGCCGACGACAATTATCTCGCTATCACCGACGCGCGTAGTATGCAGGCTCCTGTCCGTTCATCAGGATGGTTCATAGCAAGCGGAGGTCAGTGGTTCGATATGCTGCGTAATTTTACGGGGCTGGATTTCACCGATCAAGCACCATTTTATTTCACTTCAAACACCTTTGAAAATGAGGACTATACTCATTTTGACTGGCAGTTGGATTTTAACCTTGCCTTGCAGGCTGAGTACAACGAAAACATTGTGGAACTGTTGAATTATCCTTTCTCAACAATCATTGAAAAAGATAATTTCGAACAGAATCAAAACTTTATAACATCCACTATGTGTGATGCCGGTAATTTGTACTACACTAATGTTTTCCCTAAATATATTACCTTCCGCCGGGCTGCGAAAAACTATTGGATCATGGCACGCCCGATACTTGCTTTCTAATCACGTTTAAAATAATGAAATTACAATATTATTCTGCAATAGCGGCAGCCTTTTTACTGTCTTCTTGTTCTGCCGATGAACCTGGTGCTCCGGAATCAACCCTATTACCTCTGAATATCTCGATATCGGATGGTGGTTTTTCGTCGTCACGATCTTATGAAAATGATCTGACAACTATTTTTACAGCGGGCGACCGCATCGGTCTTTTCGCCGTCAGAGACGGTGCTGTTTTCGGTGACCTTGAGAATATATGCCTCACCGCGGTTGAAACTGACGGAAATATTCAATGGGTAGCGCCGGATAACATTACAATAAAAGATGTTGACGACTTAGAGTTCTTCGCATACTATCCTTATCAGGAAACACTGCCTGCTGTTCCTGACTTTACCTCGACATCAAGTGCTGAAGAGATGTTCCGTTACATAATTACATCATGGATCCCTGAGACAGATCAAAGTGAATACTCAGGCTACACTGCCTCCGATCTGATGATCGCTAAGGGTACGAAGGTTGAAGATAACGGCTTATCCTTTTCCATGCATCACATGATGGCAAGGGTATCTATCACATTCCCTTCGTCAAAATATGTCTTCACGAATGAACCGGCGATACCCGATTATATTCTCGAAAAAAGTTCGGATATATATTTTGATCAGGATATCAAACCTATGGTTAACGATAATGGGGAATATATTATGATTGTCAATCCGAACTCCCCCGATGCATCTTTGTCGGGTAGTTATATGCGGAATTCATCAAAACGTTTGTGGAAGATTCCTATGACAATGCGAAACGGTACGGCTAATACCTATAACATTGATGCGGAATGCAACAACATTATCACACATCATCTGCAGATTGGCGATTATTTTCTTTCGGACGGCACACTCCTTTCAAAAGAGGCATCCGGATGGGATATTGACAGAGCCGATGTAGTAGGTATTGTTTACTGCATTGACCCGGAACGTATCGGCGAAGCGGAACATAAAGCCCTCGGTGGCTGTGTGCACGGTGCGGTGATGGCTACTAAAGAAATCGAGGAACCGTACCCTACTTTAGCTTGGTGTACACTTCTCCTTGATGAATCAGAGATCGGTCTGAAAAATATCCTCGGTGATTCACCCGCTCAATCGGCGGAGGATGCCAACCTCGACATAAGTGGACTGGAACGTCTGGAAATTATCAAGGAAAAACGTCCCGATGAATATGCGTCTGATTGTTATGAGGCTTTCCATTATGCATCGGAATTCGGATCCAAATCTGATAACTACAATCTTCTCAAAGTCCGTACTACCGGATGGTATCTACCGGCGACCGGGCAATGGTTTGACATTGTAAGAAATCTTGGCAAAGTCGATCTGGATCCCGCTATGACATATGGTCCTGCCGATCTTTTCTATTGGAAGGATCTTGGACCAGCCCTTTCCAATATCAACGAAGCTATGAGCAAAGTCGCTGAACCGAACAGAACCCTTATTCCGGGTAACCGTTGGTACTGGACAGCAACTAATGCAACCGATAAATATGCATACTATATCTGCATAACAGACGGCATAAACGTCAACTCTTTTTCATGCTTCGCAGCTACGAAATCAAGTTGGACATATTGCCGTCCCGTACTTGCATTTTAAACCATAATAAACTTCTCTATGCGCCTAAGAGCGATAAGGATGACTGGATTTATACCCTTTCATTCTTATCGCTCTTATTATTCTTAACGGGTGGTACCTGTGCGCCATACGAACGAGCGGCGGCAGAGTACACCGATAATGAAGATGACACCAAGGATGCCGGCGTTAAGGAAATAAGGGAAGTCGGCAGTGTGGTTGTGGAAGAGCCACTGGAAGAATTCAACGATGACGGGTACACAGGCAAGGGCAATGTAGTTGCCGGCGAGGGTGTAGGAGAAATACTTTGTAGATAACGCTTTGTCGGGTGCTATCTGAGTGGTCTTATTGTAAATTATAGGTTGGAAAAATCCGTAGCCGAGACCGATGAGCAACACACCTGTGATGTAGGCTGCCATCGTGTGGAAAAATCCGAGTATGAGCAGCCCGGCAGTCATAATGATTATGCAGACGTATAGTGCCGTGCGACCAACGATCTTAATGTAAGGCGTGAGAGAGAATCCACCGATCATTGCCGTCACGTAGAACATCGCCGTTGCCAAGCCGACTTGCGAGGTGCTGAGTCCATAGTGTTTCATCGTGAATGGGAGATAGTAAGTGAACACCATCGAAGTAGCGGTAAGACCGATGTAGAGAAGGATGACACCACCGAGAGTGAGGAGAGGCTTGCGCAGTCCAACCGCTGTGCCGCGGTCATCTGTATGGGGAGCGGTCGTAGTCTCAGAGGAGACGGGGGCGGTAGCGCGTATGTGAGAGCGCAGGTAGCGGTTGGTCATGAATGGGAGAAGTGCAAGCGGGATCACCGGGATGAGATACACGAAGAACGCTGTATGCCAACTTACTCCTGCAGCCCAACCGACGAAGATGGTAGCGAGGATGACAATGCCGTTTGACGTACCTGACTTGAAACCGAGCACTTTTACTTTCTGCTTGCCGTAGAACCACTCAGAAAGTTGTCCGGCGGCTATGGGAACTACGAGACCACACCCTATACCCAGAAGTGCTCCAAGCCACACAAGGAGTGCCATGGAATCGGCGAAGAAGTAGAGCACGCCCGAGAGCAGAAATATCGACAGACCTACGGCGAGTACCGCGCTCTGATACTTCACGTTGGCGATTTTGCCCGATACGAGTATCATCGGTATTATCACAAGATTGGGAAGCAGTGTCAGAAGCTGTATCTCAAGCTGGCTGGCATGCGGAAACACATCGGCAAGCTTTCCGAGCAATGGCGACACTGCCAAACCGGGAAGATTGACTGTCAGCGACACTGACAGAAGGGCGATCAGCGAAATGAGAGGTAACGAACCTCTTCCGTTTGACACATATTTCATAAACGCGGCATTTAATGTTTATAAAACTGAAAACGCCACGCCTTTTCAAAGGTTCATTGAAAAATGACAAATATCAGGGACTTTACCTCATCCCCGGTGACATCCCCGGGAAAGATCTCGGTTTTATCTCATGATAAACTTTTCTACTTGCTTTCCGTTACGACGTATATACATTGTGCCGGACTGGAGCTGTCTGCTGTCTATACGCACACCGGTTAAGGTATAGTATTCTGTCGTTGACTGTCCGGAATCTCCGGTTATTATATCTAACTTTGTCGGAGGATTCTGATAACAGAAATCTGTCGGCACTTGCATGGAGAGCAATTCTGAATAAAGTGGACCGAAAATTGCGATATACTGCCCTAACTGCTGTGGATTATCCTTAAGATTAAGATCAATACGTACAGCATCTTGCATATTGATGACTCTTATACATTTCGAAGGGTCATTGCAATCGGGAGTGTCAGCGAGAACTATACTGTGATCAGAAGCTCCTTCGCTGCCAAATGTGGGTTCCTCATACATGCTCGCCATTGCCGGATACGAACCCACAATATAACCTCTTATCCATTCTTTTGAAAATTGAGCATCACATGCTATGGCTTCAGCTATCGTGTACGCCGTTTCCGGAGTTCTGCCATCATTGGGTTTCTGTGGTTCGGGATCATCCCCTTTTATCGGTGCATTCGGATCTGTTACAGAAGCAATATAATAGCGCATGGTATCGTAATAAATTGCAGGAAGCAATTCTACATCAAGTTTACGGTCAAATAGTGATTCGTCTATTCCTATCCGGTAATTGTTTCTTATGATAATCGTGCCGCTCTCGTCCGTCAGGCTATAATCATAATTTCCCAGCGACTGCAGTTCTGCATTGCGTATAATTAGAAAATGATTGACATCAGCTTCAGTAATCTCTGCTGCCTTAATTTCACGTGGCAGGATTCTCTCTCCCTTTACAGGAATAAACCTTGTCTGATTGATATACTCGAGTTCCGGATTCTCATTATTTAGATTAAATCTGCCGGTCACCTCCAACAGGTGAGATCCATTTGACGGTCTCATATTAGTTACGGCATCTCCAAACAGACTTATAGCATCAGTTCCGTCGGTAATCCAGCATGTAGAACCAAGACAACATGTAACCCTAAGATCACATTTAATAGTGTAATAGATGCGCTGTTTGGCAGTTGACAGTAATTCTGATATATTGTTTACTTCTATTGGTATTGAGAAACCATGAGCCCCTACATAGCTGTCAGGCTGATTATCCTTAACCGCGATTGCACTCACTACAGTGGATTTATCAAGATGAATTGGTCCGTCATACTTTTGCGTTGAAGATTTTCCAGGCTGAGGAAGCGTACCGTCAACAGTGTAATAAATCACAGCGTCCGGAGTGGAAGTGGTTATGACAATATCGGTGTCATCGAATATCTGTCCTCCGTAAGGGGTCACTTCCGGAGTCGCTACACGCTGGGTATAATCTGTTTTATCAGTCAGATAAAGTTTCATTGAACATATGCATGCTCCGAGGTCAAGAGTATGAGCACGCGGAGTAAGAATGAGATTATCAACCGGAACATTGTTTGTCCATGTAGTGATTACCTCATCGGATACTTTAATCATCCCCTTGTCGGCACAAACTTTATCTTCATCAATAGGTAGGACTGATGAACATGTCATTTCAATTTTTTCTATTGCGGCATCTGTAACTGCAAGCTTCATATAGTTGGTTCCGTAAAACACCATTCCGGAATAATTGGAATAATATTGGGGACCTAAAGTCCGGCTACCTTTTTCCGGAATAATCTCTACACCATCTACATTATAAGGGAGCATATATCCCTTATTGTCACATCCGACATTGTTAAAATCTATCTCGACAATTCTTTCAGTTGCAAACATTGATAGAAAGGGTACAAGACCCAGATATATCAGGGAAAAATATCTTTTCATAACTATTACTATTATATGATAAATGCAAATTTACAAATAATATTAATCATATCAAACATTTCTCAGTAAGTTATGTAGTTATGGATAGCTATTATGTAGGTATATGCCGCCAATATATGTGATGGTTATTTTGTTTATGACTGATTTAAAGGAAAAAGTTTTGTGATTTCTTAAAATAATTATATTTTTGCAGGGTATTTTAAGAATAACAACCTCTTTTTGCATATTTTTATATTTTATCTATGCTGACCTTTAAACTTGTTAAACCCGCACGTTTATTTATAGTTTTATTAATTTACATCCTCACCTCTCTTTCGCTTTTCTCTCAAAAGACAGCTAATGTCCACGCAAAATTCACTTATGTACTAAGTGAGAATGACAATGTCACCATTAAAGAAGCAAAAATTAAGGCTATTGAACTTGCTAAAGCAGAAGCTCTGAAAAATGAATTCGGCATGCTGGTGGTTTCTGACTACATAAATACCGAAAAAGTGGCAAATGATGAGTTTAGTTCTTATTTTATGGCTGATACTCAAGCTTCGATAAAAGGAGAATGGCTTGGAGACGAACGGGAACCCGAAATTACCATCGAATGTATTGACGGTGACATTTTTTTCACTGCTGAAGTATGGGGTAAGGCACGCGAAATAGTTCGTGCTCACACCGATCTGAAATGGGAAGTACAGAAAGACAATAACGGAGCACGGATTGAATCCGACAAATTTAAGTCCGGAGAGCGTTTCTTTATCAAATTTAAATCACCTGCCGACGGATACATCGCAATCTACCTTATCACCGGCGACAGCGAAACTGCATGTCTTTTGCCATACCGTAAGGATAATTCCGGACGATTCCAGATTAAAGGCGGTAAGGAATATACTTTCTTCGACAAATCGGTCGACCCTACAGCAAGTTATTATAAACTAAGTACTGACCAACCACAGGAACTGAATCAGCTGGTTATTATATACTCTCCAAATCCATTCACAAAATGCACCGATGTCGGCGGAGATGCGCGCAACCCGAACTCTGTCAATCAAAAAGATTTTGTAAAATGGCTACTCAGGAATCAACGTGCTGACAATGAAATGGTTGTTGCCCGCAAATGGCTAACAATAGAAGGAATGGAATAATTTTATATAATCAATATTTAATCTTATGAAAAAACTGCTTTTTAGTTGTATGGTGTTGGCGACAGGATTGCTGGCATCTGCTCAGGATTTGCCAGACAATGCTTTGGTATTAGATGCGGTTGAGGACACTACACAGATTATCACCATCCAGGACATTATTGAAGTTCAGGAGGTGGTGACTTCAAGTAACTCAACTGCAGCGCATTTCCAGAAGGTATGGTCGAGAAACTCTTTCTTTAATCTGAACTACAATAGTGCGAAACTCACTCCTAAAGAAAGAATTCCTCTTGGCTGTGACTACAACGGAGGCTATGCACCTGAGTTTAAATCAGACTGGGGAGCTTCTCTTGTGCTCGGTCATACTTATTGCCTTCATAAAAAACCTATAGCCAATATCGTTCAGATTAATCTTGACTATTCTTATATTGATTTAAATATCAATCACTATAAGGCAGAAGATGGAGACAAGGTTTTCAACAGTAACAGTCAATGGGAGGCTAAAGATGAAGATGGCTATACCTCCAAGTACTATTACACTCCCTGGTGTCTTGAAAAGTATGAGGCTAATTATGGTATGACACTTGGTCCTTCGCTTACTATAGCCCCCTTTACATATTTGAAAGTACCTCAACTTCACTTCTTGAAATTCAACATATACTATCATATCGGTTATCATGTCTCCATTCTATGGATGCAGAACGATAAGAAAAAAGATATGAACTATGCTGCTTCCGTCGAGGATTACAACCGTCCCAATTTCGAAACGGTTGAAGATGCTCTGAAAATGGATTGGGGGCATGGTCTGAGCACTACTTTCGGTTTCAGTGTCACTTGGAAGTCAATTGGCATCGGATATGAAACCCGTAGCGGCAAATATGATTATAAAGCCATGCAGACAGGTGTCTTTGGCAAGGACAAATATAAATTTGATGCTTCCACAAGTCGCATCTATCTGTCAATCAGATATTAAAAAATTTAATAAAATTGTATTATGAAAAAATATATTCTCACACTTCTCGTAGTTGTTTTAGGTACGCTGAGCGCTTTCGCACAAACCGGATATACTAAAATGGAAGGATCTTGCGGCGATGACTGCAAGTGGACTTTCGATGGTTATACCCTTACTATTTACAATGCAAATAAGAAGGGTTTTAACGTTGAAATAACCGACTACAACACTTCTTCTATGGTTGCCCCTTGGGTAAAAAAGAAACTTGATGTCAGAAAAGTACAGATTGAAGAGGGTGTGACTCGCATTGGCTCTTGTGCTTTCGCCAACATGCCGTCTCTTCAGGAAGTAGTTTTCTTAGGTACTGACCTTCAAAGCATAGGATGGGGCGCCTTTTTGAATGATATTCACCTGCGCACTATTTCTCTGCCTGTAAGTTTAAAAAACATCGAAACTATCGCTTTTGCAAATTGTGATGCTCTTGCATCTGTCAAACTCCCCGACCAGTGTCGTGTAGGTGACCAGGCTTTCGTATCATGCGATAACCTCAAGAGTGTAGAATTGAGTCCTACCTCTATCCTTGGTCATTATGTGTTCGCAGGCGAAACTGAAGTTAACGGTAAGATGCGCCATACTCTTTATAATGGTGAAGTTCGCCGACTGCCTGCTTATATCAACACTGAGAATGCCAATGAATATGGTTTCGCTAAAACAGCCATTGCAAAAGTCACTTCTAATAGCGCAAACGATATTGATTATGATTATGTGACTTCTGAAATTGACGATAATATTCCTCAGAGTCTTTTATCCCGCAACAACACATACGCTCTTGTTATAGGAAATCAGAACTACCGTTTCGTATCCGACGTTCCTTATGCAATTCACGATGCCCGCGTTTTTGCAGACTACTGCAAACTCACTCTCGGTATTCCTGCAGAGAATATCCATGTAGCAGAAGACGCTACTAAGCAAATGATTCTTGAAGAAGAACTTCAGGACTGGGTGGCAAATATTCCCGATCCCGAGTCAAAGAACCTCATTGTATATTATGCAGGTCATGGTGTGCCTGATGTAAAGAATCAGAACAAAGCATACTTACTCCCCACTGACGTTCGTGGCACAAATCCTCAACGAGGCATTGCAATTGACGATTTTTATCAGAAACTCGGTGACCTCGCCTTTAATCAGACAACCGTTTTCCTTGATGCATGCTTCAGTGGTGTAAACCGCGAAAATGAAGGTGTGACAGAAGGTCTGCGCGGTGTTGAAATTGATGCTGAAGATGCAACTCTTGGTGATGGCAACATCGTTGTATTCTCCGCAGCTCAGGGTAACGAGACTGCTCAGGGATATCCTGAAGAAGGTCACGGTCTGTTTACATACTATCTCCTAAAGGAGCTTCGCGACACCAACGGTCAAGTATCATTAGGCGCACTTTCAGATCGACTTATATATAATGTCTCTCAGAAAGCACCTCAAATGAAGATGCGTAAAAAGCAGACACCTACAACCAACGCTTCTGAACAGGTAGCCAACACCTGGCGTCGAATCCGCTTCTAAGAAATTTTCAATCACATTTAAGGTTTTAAGTGACACATTGCCAACTCGGCAATTGTGTCACTTTCTTTATTCCCCGCGCATCTCAATTGGGTTATATGGAAGCCGGCGCGAAATAGTAACGTAACCATCCGAAGTAAGCCGACTTTCGGAGAATAAAAATCTCAGGGGGTTAC
>CAZKSF010000064.1:0-14049 GCA_964555405.1 uncultured Bacteroides sp. | reverse complement strand
GGTCGTCATCCACCACCGGAATACCTCCGATATGATATTCTTCCATCATCGCGAGCGCGTCACGCACGGTTGCTCCGCTCTTAATAGTGACAGGATCATAAATCATACCGTTTTCAGCACGTTTCACCGCATGAACCTGGCGCGCCTGTTCAGCAATCGACATATTCTTGTGAATCACGCCTATACCCCCTTCGCGGGCTATGGCTATGGCGAGACTTGCCTCTGTCACCGTATCCATTGCTGCTGATACTATGGGGACATTGAGTTCTATTCGGCGTGAAAATTTGGTTCGGAGATTTACTTCGCGTGGAAGCACTTCAGAATAGGCTGGGATAAGGAGGACATCATCAAATGTCAGTCCGTCCATCTTTACTCTATCGGCAATAAACGACATATCTGATTAACTTTGAAATTTATTGCGCACAAAGTTACGAATTTTTTTTGAAAAGCTAAAAAAAATGTGTGCGCGATTTATGTGGTTTTGATAATGTGTGCGCGATATATCGCCGCCCACGACGGATGGGTATTGCGTGTTCGACTTTGTTTTTGTAATTTCGCTTTCATGAACGATTCGATTCCTTCCTACAACAACATGCAGCTCGTGAAGCGCCGTTTTTTTGCCATGCGTAACGGTGTCATATCTGATGCCTTACGTAAAGCAGGCTCTCCATATCATATAATATTCGGAGTCAATTTGCCGCAGATTCGTGAAATCGCCTCACAGTTCACCCCTTCCGCCGATCTGGCTCAACGGCTATGGGCTGACACACGCACCCGCGAGAGCGCTCTCCTTGCTCCCTGGCTGATTCCGGGCAGGATGCTGTCTCTGCCGGAAGCTGAAAAATGGATATCCTCTGCAACTTCCACTGAAGCCATTGACATTCTGTGCATGGCTTGCTTACGGAATACAGGTTATGCCGGCACGCTTGCGCAAAAACTCAGCAATTCGGAAAAATTGCTCGACCGCTATGCCTCGATGCGTGTAATGATGAACAACCTTAATAAAGATACAGCCGAAACGGCCGGTTCGATTGCCGCAAAATTCAGCAATGACGAAAATGCCGCATTACGCATGCTTGCCATGCAGCTTGCCGACGAGATAGAGTGGATCTCATAAATAAAACTCTCCGGTCAGCTTTCTGTATTCATCGGTATATCTCCCTGAACTGTCCCTTATGGCTAACTCCGATATTTCAGCCCGTCTTTCCGGTCGGGTCACGCTCCACTCAGCCAAGAACCGTTTCGGCGACTTTCCGCTCACAGTCGTCACTGTCACCATGCGCACAAGCCACAAACGTGCCAGGCGCGCCTCAAACTGAATTTCTTCCATGCGTGACATCGGTGCTATAATTGCGAAACGTCCGTCCGCTTTCAGACATCCCGCGGCTATTTGAATTATCACCTGAACCGGTAGTGAGTCCTCATGCCTTGCCTGCGCACGGGCTTTTCCAGGCGAATGTATCGTCTCGGTGAAAAACGGTGGATTACTGACTATGACATCCGGTAGAAAGCAGGCATCAGCAGCTTTCACGGCGAAATCTCCTTCTATCACCTCAATGCGTCCGTTCCACGCTGAAGCCGCAATATTACCCCGGGCATCCATACTTGCGCCGGCATCTACCTCGAAAGCCGTCACATGTCCGGCACCGCGCTGAGCAGCCATCAATGAAATAAGACCCGATCCGGCGCCCACATCCCACACACTGTCGCCGGGACAAATATTCGCCCAGGCACCGAGCAGAACGCCATCAGTTCCTACTTTCATTCCGCAATGCGTATCATCGACTTTGAATTTCTTGAATTCGAACATGACTGATAAAAAACGACTCCGGAACATGTAACGATGAACCGGAGTCGAATTATAAGTGATTATTTTAAATTATCGAACATTGACCTTTGCAACTGTTGTACCAGCCTTCACGATATAAAGACCGGGAGCCACTGCAATTTCCGAAACACCTGAAACGCTCTTAACAAGGCGTCCATCAACAGTATATACTGATGCAGAGTCATAATCTCCTGAAATTTGGATAGCATTCTCTGTTACCTTTACGTAAACTTCTGATTCTGTCTGAACAGCATCAATGAAACTGAGAGAATCGTAAGTAAACGTTCTTGCATTATCAATTTCTCCGGTCACTTTGTTGATAACCATTACAACAACATCAAATTTTTTCTTATTCTTCACAGTATTAATACTTACACGGCGAGTATAGTTGTAAGATTCAGAAGCTGTCACAGATTTGGGCAGGGAGCTTGTAATACCATCCCATGTATCAATATTGCGAGCAACATCATTATAGTAACATGTCACAGAACTACTCTTTGAGAAGTCTCCAAAGCCAGGAATAGATGTAAAATAGCTTGTCTGCTTGTACGGTCCTACACTGTCTTCTTTTACAAGTATTGACAGAGCAAATGGATTATCATCCAAATCTAAAGCAAAATATGTTTTAATGTTTACTTCAATCTGAGTATCTGAAAGTTTATCCACTTCAAAATCTACGTCGGTAAACGCACCAAGACTGGAAATTTGTTCATATAACTCGTCGATCATTACATCATTTGCTTCAGCATTATTTGAAAAATCTAAGACCTCCCCATCAATTCGGTTAGCCATAAATGAGGGCAAACTTTCAATATACTTGTTAAGCCAACCGGAATATGATGAAACCTGCATGGCATCTCCGGTATGAACAGCAATAGGAATAACTTTACCTGTACCGACATAACGCTCACGAGCATTTTCAAGAGCCACATATCCCCTTGGACACCATCCACACCATGTTCCGGTAGCTTCTTCAAGAACCAAACTGCGTTCAAACAATTGTGAAACCACACTTAAAGAACTTGTAATCTCTTTATATTCACTTGGAATTTGATCAAGTTCTTTGCCGTTAAGCTTAATTAATTTTATGGTAATTGGTTGTGCAAATCCTTCTTCTTCACCAACAACTGACAAGGTAAAGTCGCCATACTGACAGAGACCGAAAGGATCAGTTGAAACTTCCGCTGAAACGGTGTTTCCGGTAAGAGAATATTCAATCTCTGAATTTTCAATATCTTGATATGCGAAATTAAACACTTTAAAACTTATATCTGACTCCGTGTTCAATAATATTTTTGGAGAAGATACGGCAACAGGCATTCCGATTGCCTCTGGAAGAACATCTCCTTTAAGTTCCGCTCTTATTACAAGATTCATACCCATTGGTGCCCAATTAGAACCTTCAACAGAGTAATAACCTGCGAAATCAAAAAATGAAGCCATTCCATCAACTACAAATGGGAAATAGTCAGAATTGGGGGCTTTGAACTCATATCCAAAATATAATGGCTTTTCACCTGTAATTACATAAGGTGTTGTCAACTGTACCTTTCTCATACCGAAACCGCTTGTAGTCATAGTTACATCCTGGACATATACCGGCTCGGAATTAAGATCTTCCATAATGAAAACGGTAGCTGTCTTTACAGTATTTACACTATTTCTATTTGTAGGTTGACTGAATATTATCGATTTAATAGTATCACCGGCATATGCAGAGGCAACAAACTGGGGAACAGCTACACACTGACGCACTGTTTTTCCATATGTGGAAGATCCTAAAGAATATGCAGTATAAGGATCACCGCAATACGAATAATCAAAAGTCTCTGCCGATGATCGGCTCACAGCTTTAGTACGGGAAGTGCTTACCTGAAAGGCTGGATTCTTGAATGACTCTGTGAATTTGTCGCTTTTTTCAGTCAAAGGAAGAGCTGCCTCTCCGGCTAAGCTAACACCCAGTGCCGCTAAAATGAGTAATGGTCTGATCATAGTTAGTTTTTTATTAATATTTGTACCTGCAAAGTTAGTTATTTTTTCAAAATAGGTAGAGTACAAAAGCATATTTTTGAAAAAAGTGATCCAGGAATACAATACCTGAACCACTTTTTTATCATCTAAAGATTATGGATATATAATATTACCATTAACTTTTGGAAAATAGAATTTGCCGACACAAATTGCCTTTTCATTATAATATAGTACCAAAGCTTGATGCCCCTCTATCTTTTCTGGGATTTTTATTTTGTTGGATGTCAATTGTAAAGGATATGTCATGTAAAATTCATCCATATATCTATGAAAAGCATAAGTAATTTTGCCTGAATCTATCAAATCCTGAGATAGTCCATATAAAATAATCTCATCGTTGATTATTTCAGTTGTTATTTCTCGTTCGGATATTCCGACTGGAGCCACTGTTATTGTATTACTCATTCTCGATCCGTTCTCATTATAACTGATTACTCTGAAAGTTGATGTCTTGTCTCTATCAACAGTGGCTGTAAAATACCCATTTCGGAAATCACTGACTTCCATTCGTAAGGGAAGTCTTTGACCCTCATCTAATTGTTCAACTACTACACGCTTTGCTCCCTCAATATTTGCCAATCCAATCTCTATATTTACATCAAATGATGATAAAGTGGAAAGTGTTGAAATTTGATCTGGATCAATGTGCACCTGCGAATAATTTATTTCTGGAATCTGTGGTGTGAAACTCCTAATGTAATATTTTGTAGTGTAATGTCCATTATCATCGCATCTGCTTAATCTATACCGAAGTCCACCGCTGATTGTACGAGCATACTCCGATTCCGTAAAATGCAAGGGCAGATTATCCATATCAATATCTTCAAGCTGCGTGTAATGATAGAAAAAAGCCACTTGGTCCCAGGTTCCGTCATTCTTGAGAACTGACAATGTATATCCTACACTATTAGGTGAAGTAGTGGAAAAAGGATGAAATTGATCACAGAATTTTTCTATTTCCTCAACAACATCATAATTGATATTTGATTTTATTGTTGGTTCCTCCACTACATCTTGAGAATCAGATTGCGAATCCGAAATCTCAACCACACTATTATTCGCTGCAATATTATCATCCATTGTTAAAGAAACAGTTCCTTTAAAAGGTAGTATATCATCTGATGATCCGGTTATCGATAGAGGAAGACTGTTTGACCCTCCTATGCCAACGGCTATCTCTTTTCTCCAATCAAGACACTTAGTAAAGAATAAATTCCAATCAATACCGGTAAGATCACGACATACATAACCTCTATGAAGATCACAACATAATATTCTTGACACCGGATTGTTTCCCGGTATGAAATATTTCAATGAAACTCCATTTTCCCAAGGGTCAGGCGCATAAAGTTCGAGAGAGAGTGGTGATGTGGTCTCCCAAATGCTAGTTAAAAAAGGAAGAGTTCCTTTTGTAGCATTAATATAAGCTTGAGTTGGTACACGTGATTTCATGGCACTAAAAACACATGATTCAAAAGGAATACACAAATAATCATCTTTGATTTCAATTTCTCTCTTTGAAACATCTCCGCTGATAAAGCTTGTCATTCCCAGTCCGACAGCAATATCCCGAAGCGCTATTGTCACAAAATCATATTTATTGAGATCAGGTGTGCCATCGAGCGAAAACGAACATTCGTTCATGCAATTACCCGTGTAGGTTATGGTCATATCCGTCCCTTTCAAATTTTCAACATCAGTAATTTCGTCGAAAAATCTCAATTGATCCTTACTGAAATGCTCTTGAAGTACTACTGCCTTAATTTGGGAAAGAGGTGCCAGATAGTTGTTACTATGCTCCCCATAAAACTTACAAACCGGCATATTAACAGTGGAGAATTGCAAATCTGAGGATACAGTCTTATCATATTTCACATCAACAATTATAGGGAGTGTAAAAGGTAAGACTTCTTCCCACAATTTTGCAGCATAGCCGAATGCTCCTTTCATTTCAACGGGAACATTGTCAGCGTAGTTCACAATGATTCGGGACCCGCTTCTTACTTCACGTAAATTTTTCAGTTCGAAGATTTCTGATTCATACCAATCGGATAAATCCATCGAACTTGTGACAATTTGTGACCTCTGAGCTTCACTGATAAGGCTGAACAGGCACATAATCAGTAACAAAATCTGTTTTTTCATTATTTGATTTTTTGGTTATTAAAAAAGGTATTGACATAATAGGGGCTTCGATTCATCGCGCACACATTATCAAAACCACATGAAAATATATGATTGAAAAAAAATGATTAAACAACACGATATTTCAATTCCATGATTAATCAATCCGACAATGAGGGCACGATGTATCAAATGCGCGTTGATTTATTCAATGACACCGCCGGGGGCAAGACGGATCTTCCGGACTGTTTCACCATATTTGTTGGTTGCAATAAATGTGATTGTAGCATATAATGATTCCGAGAGCCATTCGGAATCCCCATACGCTTCATTCGGTTGATTGAAGTACTTGCAAATGTAATATGGACATCCGTCTTCTTGAATCTGAACTTCCATTTTTTCGGATCCCAAATACCGGACATGGAAATATGCAATATAAAATTGCCCGTTTGACAGATGTTCAATCTCATATACTTCTTGCGAAATTATATATGGTTTGGCATCAAACTGCACCTGTTTGGGAATTGCAGCAACTTTCTTACCATCAATCAAACACTCAAATTCTATTTGACCATACATAAATCCGTTGTCTTTGACAGCATACTTTTCAATATCGGTTAAAGCAGGGAAAGTACAGCTTAATGTTTCGGTCGAAACACCGTCAATATACTCATATCCTCCACCTGCCAAGGGTAACCGGAGTTTCCAGACTCCGGAAGTTATCTTATCGGAAATATCCTCCTTCGGTGCAATATAAAATGAATTGGGTTTGTAAACATAAAGACCTGTATTGACCGTTTCCGGATCGGGATTGAGGATCAGTTGATTAACGATATTCTTTTCCCAACCCATTGAGTAAAGCACGGATAATGTTAAATTGTCAAATACCATCACCGGTTTACTGCCTGGACTTTCCTCAGTCATCAGGCACCCTAAGTTTGTTATGGTTGAAAACGGCAGGTTATTAACACTGAACGGTGGTAAAGAGAACTTAATGAGTGAAGGAAAATCGAACTTTAAAAAAAAGAGACTTGATTCAATAAAATTTTTTAACACGGGATTGATTTTACCTCCATTGAGAGGAATTTCAGTCAGGAGCCTGCCACCATTTCTTATGACCATACCGTCGAATACACTGTATCCGTATTTGCAGCCGAAGTAATAATTACCTGCCTGATCCATTTGAACACTCGACCCAAAACCCAGAATCCGGCACACCGAACGCATGAGGGCATTTGTCAGGTTCTTTCCATTTCCATCTCCTGTCTCACTGTAATCCCAGTCGACATCCGGATTGATATATATGATACCATCGGGATAGGAAGTATCGCGGGGCATACCGTGATAAAATTTGTTATACAACAGGGAGTGGGGATAAAACACACCGTCTCTTGACTCATAAAGGACTTCGGTGCGTATATCCTCTTCCATCTTTTTATATTCAACCTGTATAAATACTGAATCACATACTACGTCGGTGTACATCCATTTCAGATTTACACCAAGCAGTGTCTTATTTAGTTGAGTATCCGAAAAATCGGAAATGAAAAAGATAGGATGAACGACGTGCGAAGGTAGAGGAATGGGTGAAGCGTTCCTGAAAATACGGACTGCTTCGGTTTCATCGGGGTAGTTTTCGGAATATGTCAGAAATATTTTTCCTGCGCGATACCCGGCAATACGGAAAAAGTTATGGACATTATTATAAAAAATAATATCCTTCCACTTTTAATTTTTTGAACTATCAGATCGAACATATGTATTTAGATTTGTTATGGATGATTACACCGCAAATATACAATATTTTTTATTCCCATACATTAATTTTAATAATTTATTCCAAAATGCACACAAAAAATAATAATTCCATGATGTACATCCAATACCACCATACCGGGAATTTGTTAAACTCATTAAACGGGGGATACTTTTGAATGGCGAAAAGTTGCACATTCACTCGTTTTTACCTAATTTTGACCATTATTATTAGCAAACCAACAACAGTTATACAATATATTATGATTAAACGTCTGATCTCAGCCATAGCGATTTCCGCCGCAGCGTTTGCGTTCGGGATAGGTGTCTCCGCTCAATTTCCTTCGGTACAGCTCAAGGATATCAACGGTAAAGCTATTGATACGTCCAAACTCTCAAACGACGGCAAACCGTTCGTGATCAGCTTTTTTGCCACCTGGTGCAAGCCCTGCCTCCGTGAGCTGAAGGCTATCCATGAAGTTTATCCCGACTGGGTGGACGAGACCGGTATGAAACTGATTGCCGTTTCTATCGATCAGGCTCAGGATGTGAGCAAAGTGAAGCCGCTTGTCGACCTTGAAGGTTGGGAATACGATGTACTGCTCGACCCGAACAGCGATTTCATGCGTGCAATGGGCGCTCAGACTGTGCCGCATGTGGTGATTGTCGACGGTAACGGCAAAGTTATTGAATCCCATTCAGGATACACCGACGGCTCGGAAAATCATATTATCGAAGTAATACGTAAGCATTCAGGTAAATGAGACATTGTCTTTCGCTTGCAGCGCTGATGGCTTCCGGGGCTATGACGCTCGCTTCATGGCAACCGGCGGCGGCTCAAACCGACGGTGTTGCTGTTCACGGCAGTATTCAGGCTGATGTTCTCTTCCCTCAGGAAGATGACGTTATCGGTGCCAAGACCTACGACAAGAAAATACTGTTCAACACTTACGGCGATGTGAATCTGGCAAGCCGATATGTCGATGCCGGTATCAGGGTCGAATTCATGAAGTGGCCTTTGCCGGGCTATGAACCCCGTGAGGATTTTTCCGGCTGGGGTATTCCACATATTTACGTCAAAGGTAAATTCAAAGGAGTGGAACTCACCGCCGGGGATTTCTACGAGCAATTCGGAAGCGGATTCATTCTGCGTACTTACGAGGAGCGCACTCTCGGTATCGACAACTCGCTGCGCGGCGCACGACTGAAGATCAATTCGATTAACGGATTGAGATTTACGGTGCTCGGCGGTCTGCAGCGCCGCTATTGGGACTGGGACAAACATTCGAAGGTGTTCGGCGCCGACGCAGAGGTGTATATCAACGATTATTCCACGTGGATGAAGAACCACAATGCCGTGTGGTCGATCGGTGCTTCGTATGTGCTCAAGCATGAGTCGGACGAACTCATCATAGTGCCGGGTACCGATACACGCCTCAATCTGCCCAAGTCGGTGGGGGCTTTCGACCTGCGCACTCATTTCCAGAAAGGAAACTGGGGCGTTCAGGGCGAATATGCCTGGAAGAGTCAGGATCCGTCGTTCAGCAACGGATACACATACGGAAATGGCTCCGCCGTAATGCTCACAGGTACTTATGCCCGCCGCGGTATCAGCGCTCTCGTGCAGGCAAAACGCAGCGAGAATATGTCGTTCCGCTCGCAACGCAATCTTGGTGATATTTCCGCGATGCTCAACAATATGCCGGCATTCGCTTATCAGCACACTTACGCTCTGGCGGCAATGTATCCCTATGCTACCCAGGCTGCCGACGGTGAATGGGCTTTTCAGGGACAGTTCGGATATACTTTCGCACGCAAGACTGCCCTGGGTGGCAAATACGGCACGAAGCTACGTGTGAACGCAAGCTATATCGCGGGGCTGAACAGGCACCCCGACGCTTCGGGAAACATGATGGGTACCAACGGTGCCAAGACTGATTTCTTCGGTATGGGCGACCAGAATTATCACGATATCAATATCCAGATAGAAAAACGACTCACTCGCGATTTCCAGATGACTTTCATGTATATGAACCAGTTCTACAACCAGAGCGTGGTGGAAGGTCACGGTGACAATGTGAAGTCGAACATATTCGTTCTTGACGGAAAATATAAGTTCAACAACCGTTACACCCTGCGTGCCGAGTTGCAATACCTCACCACACGCCAGGATCAGAAAGACTGGGCATACGGGCTGGTAGAATTTTCCGTGGCTCCTTACGTGATGTTCTCGCTGAGCGACATGTGGAATTGCGGCGACACCGGCACACATTATTATATGGGCGGCATAAGCGGCAATTACAAGGCGAACCGGCTTATGCTCAGCTATGGCAGGACACGTGCAGGCTTTGACTGCTCGGGAGGCGTATGCCGCATGGTTCCCGCAAGCCACGGCTTTAAGATAAATTACACTTACAGCTTCTGACATATGAAATTATCCAGATATACTATTCCGGCTATGGCTGCGGCGATAGCGGCGGTTTCAGCCGGATGTGATGAGATCTCACCTGACGACCGCTTTATCCATATGGATGAGATAGTGCCGCAGAGGACGGTTCTGCTTGTGGATTTTACCGGTCAATATTGCATAAACTGTCCGGAGGCCCATGAGGTCATCGAACAGCTCGAAAACCAGTACGGTGACTCGCTCGTGGCGGTGAGCGTGCATTGCGGCGATTTCGGATTGCCGTATACACGCAGTAATATCGAGGCTAACCGCGTATGTCTCATGTATGACGAAGGCGACCGTCTTGACAACGAATATAATCAGCTTGCCAGCTGGCCCGCGGGCATCGTCGACATGCAGCGACCGTCGATTCTCGACACAGGATGGAGTACGGCGGTGCGCACAGCTCTCACCATGCCACCTCAGGCATCGGTTGTCATGTCATCGTCGGTTAAAGATGAAACAGTATCTGTCACAATGTCGGTAAGCGCCAAGTCTTATTTTTCAGGCTCTATAGTGGCGTGGCTGCTTGAGGACGGAATTGTTGCGCCTCAGCGAAACGCCGAGGGTGCGGTGATACCTGATTATGTCCATAACAATGTATTCCGCCGCTCGTTCACCGATGTAACCGGGGATGCCCTGACACTGCAGTCCGGCGAGACTGCCACTATCACATATACAGTGGAGATCAAGGAGAGCAACCTCGAGCATTTCGACCATAAGCGGCTTAAAGTGGTCGGATTCCTGATGAATGATTCAGGGGTACTGGAAACAGCCCGTGTAAACGTTTCAAGTAACTGATGCGGAGATGGATATCGGCAGGTTAAACACTCTCACCGTATCGCGGCTTGTGGATTTCGGCGCCTATCTTTCGGACGAAGCCGGCAACGAGGTGCTTCTCCCCTCCAAATACTTCAAGGGGGATGTCACTCCCGGCGCTTCAATCGAAGTGTTCGTGTACACCGACAGTGAGGACCGTCCCATCGCCACTACCCTGCACCCTAAGGCTATGGTGGGTGAGGTGAAATGGCTTGAAGCTGTAGCGGTGAATGACACGGGTGCTTTTCTCGACTGGGGTCTGGAAAAAGATCTGCTTGTGCCGTTCAGGGAGCAGCGGTCGCGTATGAAGAAAGGTGGTGTGTACGGGGTGTATATCTATCTCGACGATGTGTCGAACCGTGTGGCGGCTACTGCCAAACTCGACAAGTATATCGGCAACCTGTTGCCGGACTACCAGAAATTCGCTGAGGTGAACGCCGTTGTTGCGTCGCGTACCGATCTGGGATATAAGGTGGTGGTCGACAACGCCCACTGGGGAATGATTTATGACAGCGAACTTTACGGGCGCGACCTCGACGCGGGCGATTCCCTCAAGGCTTGGGTACGCAAGATTCGCGATGACGGAAAAATCGACCTGACTCTACATGCTCCGGCGGCGGACAGAGCCTCAGCCTTAGGCGCCAGAATTATCGGCAGAATGAAAAATTCGGGAGGTGTTCTGGATCTGGATGACAAAACCGACCCGGGTCTGATTAACGCTGCTTTGGGATGCAGTAAAAAGGATTTTAAAAAGGCCGTCGGGTTTCTGCTCAGAGAGGGTCAGATAGTAAAAAGCGGAAATCGTTTTAAAATTAACATTTTTTGATACGGTTTCTGTCACTTTACAACTTAATTAATTGATGTTCTGCAAAAATATTCCCAATTTTGCAGTCTATTTTTCAAAATCATTTCAGCCTGCATAGTGTTATGGAATTTACAGTCAACCAGATTGCTGAATTAGTTAACGGAGAGGTGGAAGGAAACGGCGATGTCAGGATTTCCACTCTTGCTAAAATTGAGGAAGGTGTACCCGGCGCACTCTCGTTTCTGGCAAATCCCAAGTACACTCATTATATTTACACCACCGGCTCATCGGCAGTGCTTGTCCGCCGTGATTTTGTGCCCGAACATCCGGTTGCGGCAACCCTTATCCATGTGGATGATCCGTATGCCACAGTTGCCCATCTGTTGACCATTGTGAATCAAATGATCAATCCTCCGAAACGCGGCGTGGAACAGCCTGTGTTCATAGCTCCCGGAGTGGAATTGCCCGATGATTGCTATGTCGGGGCGTTCGCTTACATCGGGGCGGGTGTGCATATTGGCGCGGGTGCCCAGATCTATCCGGGGACTTATGTCGGCGAGGGTGTGGTGATCGGCGATAACGTCACCCTTTATCCGGGTGTAAAGATTTATCACGGATGCCGGATCGGCAACCGGTGCATCATTCATTCCGGAGCGGTGATCGGTGCCGACGGCTTCGGATTCGCTCCCGTCGACGGTCATTACACTAAAATTCCCCAGATTGGAAACGTGGTCATAGGCGATGACGTAGAGATAGGCGCCAATACTACGGTTGACCGTGCCACTATGGGCAGCACGGTGATTGAACCCGGAGTTAAACTCGACAATCTAATTCAGATAGCTCACAATGTGCATGTCGGAGCCGACACTGTGATGGCTTCGCAGGCAGGCGTGGCAGGATCGACCACTGTTGGCACACACTGCATGATTGGCGGTCAGGTAGGTATAGCGGGGCATATCAGGATTGGAGACAACGTGGATATCGCCGCCCAGTCGGGTGTTCATAAAAACGTAAAGGATAACTCCCGCATTTTCGGCTCCCCTGCCGAAGACTTCAGGGAATATGTGCGCAAGGCTTCTGCACTGCGCAAGCTGCCCGACTTAATTGAACGGGTTGAAAAGATCGAAAATAATTGTCAACAAACGAATAATCAATCTCAAGCATAACCATGCAACAACTCACCCTAAACGAATCTTTCGTCCTTTCAGGCAAAGGTCTTCATACCGGAATGGAAATTCGGGCGGAATTCATGCCGGCTCCCGATAATTTCGGATATAAGTTCCAGCGTACCGACCTCCCGGATGAACCGATAGTTGATGCTCTTGCCGAAAACGTGGTGTCTACCACACGCGGCACTGTTATCAAACGCGGCGAAGCTACGGTCAGCACTATCGAACATGCTATGGCGGCTCTTTACGCAGCCGGTATCGATAACTGTCTGATCAAAATCAACGGTCCCGAAATGCCGATTCTCGACGGTAGCGCACGCCTCATTTCGGATGCGATAGCCGCCGTGGGTACATGTGAGCAGAAAGCTGAAAAGGATTATTATATCGTAAAGCAGAAAGTAGAGGTGCGTGACGACACTACCGGCGCATCGATAGTTGTGCTTCCCGATAATGATTTCAGTGTGGATGTGATGGTTCAGTTCGATTCCGCCGTCCTCCCCAATCAATTCGCCCAACTCGAACATCTTGATGATTTCGCGAAGGAGATAGCCGGAAGCCGCACTTTTGTCTTTGTCCGTGAAATAGAACCTCTTGTGTCAGGCAACCTTATTAAAGGGGGTGACCTCGACAACGCAATAGTGATTTATGACACTCCTATGTCGCAGGAGGATCTTGACCGCCTCGCCGACCTTATGGGTGTGGAGCACAAGACTGTGACAGAACTCGGTTACCTGAACAATCTCCCCCTTACATGCGACAACGAACCGGCGCGCCACAAGCTGCTTGATCTGCTCGGCGATCTCGCCCTCATTGGTCGTCCGCTCAAAGGCAAGGTCATAGCAATGCGCCCCGGACACACCATCAATACTACTTTCGCAAAGAAAATCCGGCGCGAAATCAAGCGTCAGGATGTGCAGGCTCCGGTTTATGACCCGAACAAGGCTCCGATTCTCGATAATAACCAGATTCGTGAACTCCTGCCCCACCGCTATCCGTTCCTGCTGGTGGACAAAATCATCGAAAAAGGTACCAACCACATTGTGGGTGTGAAAAATATAACTGTCAACGAACC
>CAZKSF010000063.1:491-14133 GCA_964555405.1 uncultured Bacteroides sp. | reverse complement strand
CCTGTAACCTTCTGATCCGTAGTCAGATGCTCTATTCAGTTGAGCTACGGAGCCATCCGTTATTTCTCGTTTGCGAGTGCAAAGTTAAGACACTTTTTTTAATCTGCCAAATTTTTCGATAAAAAAATCATAAAAAACTTTTTTCAACATTTACGAACTATCCTGACGTCTTGATTGTCTCTATTAATAGAAATTAATTAAACTCACATTATGCTCACAGCTCTAATTGAAACTCAAGATGCTACAACATCACAGGTTGCACATCCGGCTGCCTCACATGCGTTGGAAGTGATGTCGGGAACTGTTGCAGGGGAAGAAACCTATTCTCTGGCTACTTTTATGCTTCGTATAGTGGACAAGATTCTGATGTTTTTCGGTTTGGAAAATAATCCGGTTTTGGTCACATGGATATATGCCGCCGTCGTGCTTGGCGTGTCAATGGTCGTCGGTTATGTAGCTAAATGGATTATTCTTGCCATTGCTGAACGTGTTGGACGCCGTTGGTCTCCGGTTATGTACGGTTATCTTAAGCAGGAACACTTCTTCCACAAAGTATGCCGTATGATTCCTGCATTGGTATTCCTCATTTTCATAGAATTTACGCTTGTGGTAACCAAGACGTTCCTTGCCTCGTTGCTGATCAAGATCACTTTGATATACGTGATATATGTCACTATTGTGTCACTGACAGCACTTGCAAGATCGATCTGGCTAAATGTGGATGAACGAAAGAATAAAAAGCATCTTCCGTTAAAAGGTCTTGTACAACTCGTAACAGGAATTTTATGGATTATAGGTATAATCTGCGCAATTGCGGTGATTGTGGATAAGTCTCCCGGATCGCTGCTTGCTGGACTCGGTGCCGTTTCTGCAGTTCTGATGCTTGTATTCAAGGACAGTATACTCGGACTCGTTGCGGGTGTACAGCTTTCGGAAGATGACAGCTTGCATGTGGGTGACTGGGTAAAGATCAATGGCACTGATGCGAATGGAACTGTTATGGAAGTAAACCTGACATCCGTGAAAATTCAAAACTGGGATAAGACTACCACAATGGTACCTCCGTATAGTCTGATTAGCGGCAGTTTCACCAATTATACGAGTATGCAACGCAGTAATACACGCAGAATATGCCGAACTATCATGATAGATGCCGACAGTGTGTTGCCTGCAACCGACGAGATGATAAGCAGAGTACGGAAACTGCCGTATATGGAAGAGTGGATCTCGGCTAAATTGGAGCAGAAAGCTGCCGGAAACGTAATGGATGTGAACAATACTGCCGGATTGGTCAATGGTACGATAGATACAAATCTCGGCATGTTCAGGGCTTATATGAGATTATGGCTGAAAAACAGTAAGTTCATTGATCAGAACAGTGATTGTTTTGTGTCAACACTCCAGCAGACAAACGGAGGCATACCGTTCCAGATTTATGCATTTACGAATACATCCGCATGGTTCGCATATGAGGCGATGCAGGACACCATATTCGAGCATGCAGCAGCTATGCTTACAGTTTTCGGTCTTTACTTCTTCGAGAATCCTTCCGGCCGTGATACTGTGGTTGACGGTTATCTTAGCCCGGGACGGAATATCACTGAAGTATTCGGTATCCCTGAGCCGTTCTTCCGCCCCGGAGTACATCCGACTTATGCGGCTTCTCAGAGTGCCCAGTCTACCCAAAGTGGTCCGACTTCAACGCCGTCTGTTCCCACCGGTTCAACAAATGGCTCCGAAACAACTAATAAATAATTTGTGGAAATGTGAGAAACACCTACTCAGGAGAAATAACTCCCGGGTAGGTGTTTTTTTTATCCCTTACTGATGTTAGTTCAACGGTGACCAAGTATCTTTGATACTTTTCTTTTACCGTCAGTCGTAGTGTCGATCCGGATATAGATACCGCTTGAAGTCTGTGAAACTTTACGTCCGTTTATATCATAATACTCGGTTTTCACTAAATCGCAATCGCTTTCGACATCGGCAATCGCTGTATGACCGTTAACAGGAACCTTTGTGCTGTTGATAATTGAACCGCTGTCGTCCAGAAGTATAATTACAGCATCCAATGACACTGCGTTGGCGAATATATCATATGAACCGGATATATTCATCCCTGATTCAGGAGTGAAAATGTATTCATGAGAGTAGTTTTTTCCGGGTACTATGTCAGTTATGGCGCTCTCAGGTACACCCGTTAAATCAGACCCTGCAGCAAAAATATCATCAAAAACAAGCCCGGTTACTCTTTTTTCATCGTTGCAGAATTGCTTCATTTCCGGAATATAATCGTTTATGTCACGTCCGCTATAACTGTTTGCCTGATACCAATTGGTGTCAGTTAGTCCATTGGCTGTAATGATATAAGCCACTTTACAGGATTTTGAAAAATCCTGTATGAATGAAACATCGGATTTAACAATAATCGATCCGTCGGTTAACTCTTCAGCCTGTCCTGAGACGAATGCGGGAGTGAAGCTTTTATGAATCGACTTCCATACTGTTTCTGTTTCAAATCCGTTATCAGCCATTACACTATGCATGGGAGGAACATCGTGAATGCGATCAAGATATGCCGAGGGGAATGCATTAACAGGAGTTGGGAACTCGTTTAATGATAACTTTTCCAATACGTCTCCATTATGATATGAAATAGCCACAAAATCATCATGATATCTCTCAGACATCATATTTAGGACAACATATCCGCTTGGACACCATCCGCACCAAAGTCCTGAGTATTCCTCCAACAAGGGTTTATGCACGGGTAATTCTTGGAATACCCATAAAGTAGTTGCAATCTTTCGTGAGGCATCGCAATTAATGGATCCATTTATTTTTGAAATTTCAACATTAAGCCCATATTCTCCGGTATACTCGGGAGCGTCAAATGAAAGGGTGGCATTAAATTTTTCGCCGTATGATAGTGAAACGGGCTCGGGCATATTCAGATGTCCACCCCAGTCGTTTACTCCGTCAGAAATAGTATAATCGAAATCATACAGTGGATCAAATCCGTGATTTATGAGACAACAGTTGACAGATACTTTTTCCCCAGGTGTCGCATATGCTTCACTAACTGAAACAATACCGAGAGCATTGGCGTTGAAATCACCTTCAATCCCTACTTTAATTGCAGATGAATGTCCGAAATTTTCCGCTTGACTTTTCCACTTGATATACGTTCGGGAAGTGTGAAGATAAAGACCTTCGCTAATGGGTTCCCCTGCAAGACAGATAGGACTTGATGTTGAGGTATTAAGACCTGAGCCATCGTTATCCGTTACCGTGAAAGAATATCCCACATATAATCCGTTTGACGGAATTTCTATAGGGTCAGCAAATTCTACTGAAATAATTCCGTCGGTGATTGATGCCGGAACAGATATTATATCAGGTACATTGACTTTATTCTCTAAAGTAAGTTCTCCGGTTACCCATACAGTAATACCAGAAATACCTGAGTTGTCATTTTCAACCGATACCGGTACGGTGAAAGATCGGAGCATGGAACCTGTTAGTGAAGGATCTGCAATCCGGATAGCTACGTCGTATGTTTCTGTCTTCTTTGTTCCCGCATATTCGAAATGATCATCACCATAGGTATATGAAAAAGATATTTCGTTTGCTATGGCTTTCACATTGCAGGACAGGCATATACCTACAGCAATTGTAATTATGGATTTTGTTGTTGTCATGAAACATATAAATTGGCTCACCATATTTAAAGAATCATCCTCCGTCATCCGAGTGACGGAGGATGATTCTTTAAATATGGTTAGGAGTTAACGGTTGATTTCTTTGAATGTGCGAACTGTTCCGTCAGCAAATTTCACAGTCTTCATGCGAATACCTTTGAAAGATGCATCGACTTCACGTCCTGACATATCGTAGTAACTTGTAGAGATAACAGTTGTTTCAGTGGCAATATTGGGATCTATTCCCACAGATATCTGTTTTGAAATAAGCTCAGACTCTCCGAGTATTTCTCCATCAACTATGTAGTATAACTGAATTCCGAAGCTGTCTGCACCTTCGAAAAATATATATATTTCGCGATCCTGTCCGTTACCCCGGATGTTATTGCATACAAATCCGTAAGGAACCAGAGTCATGCTTTCAGATACACTGTACTCGTCTTCATAGAAAGTGAATTCCTCATCGTCAAAGAAAACTTTATAATAAAGATTTCGGGGATCAAGAAGAATTCCGTCAACATTGGTATCAGGTATACTGAAACGGATAACATTCAATCCCCAATCCCACCAGTCTACATAACCTAAATTATAAGGATTGGCTGGCGTTTTTGAAATATTTGCAGCCTGTATGTTGATGGAAGGTGAAATAATATAATTCATTGACACTATTTCGCTCGTACCGGCATTGCAAACAACAACCTGGTCCTCACCAGTTGTCAGTGTCATGTTTTCTTCATCGTAAGTGAATATTATGGAATCAGTCATTTCGACATCGTAGTTTCCATTATCCAAAGTTACCATCTGTCCGGTAACAAGATAGGCATAATAATTGTATGCCGGTGCTTCACCAAGATACTGTCCGGTGGAGAAAGAGATCTTGTCACCGTTACGTTTACCTTTAATCCAGCTTTCCGTCATAATATTGAACAGACCCCGTATATAGACATCATTACCGTCGAAGGCTACACCGCCTACATAGGAGTTATTTCCACTATGTATTTCTGCGGTTGATTCTTCAATACCGGAAGGTACGTTGACTGTCTGTGAGTTCAGAAGTGTCCAGTCAGAATATATTTCAGCAAATCCGTTCCAAGACATACGATCGCTATACACCATACCTATCATTGTGGCAGCGTACCCGTCAGGACGTATATTCGGCAAATAAGAATATGACCCGTCTTCGTTAATATTTATTACCCATTTATTTTCTATCGCCGGGCAACCACCTGCTTCACTAAAACTTGAATTAGCTGCCACATAGTTTCTGAAATCTTCAGAATACTGAAGTGTTGTAAGTATCATTTCTCTGTTTTCCCAGTCATCAATGTAGATTGCCTGAGGGAGATCAAAGATCAAAGTGTTGCCCTCTTTGTATCCTTTAACATAGGATCCGGTTGGTAAATGTGATATAGGATTCTTTAGGTAGACTTCACCGTTGTCACAATAAACGATTTCGCTCATCATGTCATGGTAAGTCTCAATTTTATGACTGGTTCCCTTCACGCAATAAGCACACCCACTCCTAACGAGTTTTTTTGTGATACCTTCCGGTGCAGTTGTGATAATCTCACCGAATTCTCCGGATCTTGATGTGACATTATTACCAAAGTCAATCTCCGTATGACCAATAGGCTCAGTGAGATTCTGGGACACTGCAATACCCGGAAAAAACAGTGCAACACCAATAAAAAATGAAAAAAATTTGTTCATGTTAATTATTTTATATAAATATGCCGTAAAAGTATAAATTTTCAATGTGACTGCAAAAGAAACTGGTATTTTTCTTTCAATCCAATTTGTTTAGCTCTGTTATTTCATTGTTCCGGAAGTTTTCAACCCTTTTTACTCTGTCAGTTGTCGATATAAAAGAGTATCAGACGTTCAAGAGCATCACGGCAAGCAGGACAGAAAGTAGGATAAGTATTGTTACGCATTCTACATTCGTCCGCCGGACGGAAAATTCCTTTAGTGTGGTAACCTCCCCCCTCGAAAACCCCGATTTCAGGCTTTTCATTTTCTGGAGTAGGAATTTTGGCGTTTTCCGGAAGAAGATGAGACCACTTGGAATCGAAATTGATTAATGTGGTAATATTCGGTTCCCATGGTTCGGTTTCAAAATCATATTGTTCAGTTGCACCATCGTCATGTTCGTAAAAGTACTCGTCTGCAAGACCGCCGAAGCTATGCCCGAATTCATGAACAACAACAGGGCGGAAATTTGCATGGCGTGCGGTCGTAAGTGTGTAGGAATTGTATATACCGCCTCCGCCATATTCGTCTGTGTTGGCAAGTATTATAATATGTTCATAAGGAATTCCTGTCAATAGTTCATGTATTTTGAAAACATTAGGTGTGGTAAGATACCGGTCAGAGTAAAAAGTACTGAAGTGCGACCCCATCGCTGTGTTTTTCCATTCCGACAAGCGTGGTATTGACACTCCACTGTCGGCTGAAGGTGAAGCTACGGCAATGAAATTGAATTTGTCTGCGTATTTCCCGAAAGGTTCATGTGAAAGGAGTGCCTCCACTGCTATTGCTGCATGGTGAAAGAAGGAGTCCATTTCATTTTCCGTGTACCCTTCGGCAAGTATAGCTACATCTATAGCTTTTGCAGGATCGTCACCACGTCTGATGTAACGTGATTCGACCGGGGAGATACTGCTCCGGTCCGCTATCAGGTAATCATTTGGATCGATGACATGTGAAAATCTTGAGACCGGCCGTTGACTCTGATTGACAAGAACAATATCGACATTGACTTTATTATGAGGCATCGGAATAAGGAAACTGTTCTCGAATGAGCGTGATGTTTCAGTTGCTTCATCGGTTGTTATCCATTCCTGAAACAAAGTCGAGAAAGAATTCCTGTAAAGTGTATCACCTGTAACAGCATCGCTAACAGTCAATTGTCCGTTTCCTGCCAGAGGAAGAGCTTTGAGGTGATGGCGTCGACCATACCAGCCGGATGAGCGGCGCAGACCGGCAAGAGCGATGTTTACGTCCTGTTTCCCGTAAGGAGAAACTTTGCCGCTGAAAATATAGTCTAATCTTAAGGTGCTGTCAGCGAACCATTTTTCAAATTCAGAAGGTGAGTCTGAAATCTCAGCGCGAATAAATCCGACTGATAAAAATACCATTATTATACAAAACAAATATCGTCTCATTGATTGGTTTAAGTAGGTTAATATATATAGTTCTCACTGACAAAATTACTTTTAAAAATGCAATAATACCTATTTCAATCAAAGAAAAAAGTTTCTTTAACAATCGTAGTTTATCAAATAACTGTTATATTTGTCGTAAACAAATGTTATATCTCAAAATTGTTACTTGTAAGAAATACATTATGGTTGAAACGAAAAATAATAATGAGATCTGGTGGACTGCCCCGGCTCAGAGTGAAAATGGTAAGCTGATTATGGTAACCGGCCGGAAAGATGTGGCATGTTTCAGGAACAATCCTAAATTTTCTATACGGGTGGAAGTGAAATGGGTATATGATGGCGATTCAACAGGGATGCCTGATGCTGCTACTTCCGAAATGATGGAAAAAGCCACTGAGGCGTTACAGAAGGAATTACGTAAGGATCCGTCAGCTGTTCTCACGGGCATCTTTACCGGCGATAATCAGCGGGAATGGATTTTCTATACATTGAGTACTCACATTTTTCAGAAAAAAATCAACGAGGCTCTCTCTGATCTTCCGGATCTACCGCTTGAAATTTACTGTGAAAATGATCCGGAATGGGCGGCATACGATGAAATGGCTGAGGCTGAGATAAAGATGGATTGACTATTTCTTTTTCAACCGTTTGTAACGTCGTAAAGCATCAGCAACAATCCACTGCAATTGACCGTTGACCGACCGGAATTCATCGGCTGCCCAGCGCTCGACCTCCTCCATTGTGGAGGGATCGAGCCTGAGCAGAAATCCTTTTGATGATTTACGTTCTTTTTCGCTTGGCGTATCAGTCATACAGGAATACATTATTGATACAGGGATCCTGTATTTACTACAGGCTGTGCGGCATCATCGGCACAAAGAACCACCAGCAGATTGCTGACCATTGCCGCTTTGCGTTCTTCGTCAAGTTCAACAACATTCTCTTCCTTGAGTTGGTGTAAAGCCATTTTCACCATAGAAACAGCACCCTCTACAATTTTCTCTCTTGCCGAGATTATTGCTGACGCTTGCTGACGGCGCAACATTACGGCTGCTATTTCCGGTGCATAAGCAAGATAGTTCAGACGAGCTTCCACCACTTCGATACCCGCCATGGCAAGGCGTTCGTTTATTTTTTTCTCCAGAAGATCGTTGATTTCATCACCTCCACTCCGTAAAGTTATTTCGTCGGCGTGATCATCATCATCGTAAGCATATCTGCCGGTGACTTCCCGTAATGCGGCATCGCTTTGTATTCTGACAAAATCGTCAAGAGATTTTGAACTATTCGATGTGGTTTCAGGAGAATCCACATCGAAAACAGCCCGGTAGGTGTCTTTTACTTTCCACACAAGTACCATACCGATCATTACGGGATTACCGATCCGGTCGTTTACTTTGATTGGCTCAATGTCCATGTTGCGGATGCGGAGGGATATTTTTTTAGTGGTCATGAACGGATTGACCCAGAAAAATCCTGTCTCTCGACATGTACCCCGATATTTTCCAAAAAATATCATTATACGTGCCTGATTCGGTTGCTGAATGAAAAATCCGCCTAATAGAATCAAGTCTGTTATTCCAAGAATAACTGCAAGAATCGTCGCAACGGTTTCATTGGTCCAATAGAATGCGTTGACTATTATCGCAGGTATGATAATAAGAATGAGCAGAAGCATGGTAAAACCGTTGCCGATAAAACCCGTATAGGAATATTCATGGTTTGAGTGGTTGGATTGAGTATTCATGATGATATTAAAATGATATTGTTTTGATGTTGCAAATATACTATGAATTTTGTGGATGTGCAATAATACGACTATTATTTTTAGGAAAGTTTTTTCACCATTGTGAAATAGCGATAAAAAGTTTTAAAACCATAGATCAAAAAGGAACAAAAGTTCTGTTTCCGAAGTTTTAATTACATCAAAGAGCAATCAACACTACAAGTTGTAAGCTCTCAAGAATACTCAACTATTTTAGGTAACTAACAAATACACAGCTCCAAAATGACTGCCCAGGATTTCCAGAATCGCCTATTGTCGATTCAGACTAATTTGCTCAACTTTGCATACACTCTTACCTCCGATCGTGATGATGCTTACGATCTGCTACAGGATACTACTCTTAAAGTGCTTGATAACCAAGAGAAATTTGTGGAGAATACTAATTTCAAGGGGTGGGCATTCACCATAATGCGTAACATATTCATCAACCATTATCGTAGAAATACCCGAGTTTCTATGGTAGTGGATCAAAGTGAGGACGCATATATGTTGAATGTAGGACAGGTGAGCGAGTCAATCACCCCGGAAGACAGTTATGCAGTACATGAGATCCTGGACACATTGAATACTTTTGGCGATGAATATCGCATACCGTTCTCGATGTATCTGAAAGGGTACAAATATGCTGAAATAGCCGAACATATGAATCTGCCGGTAGGAACTATCAAGAGCCGGATATTTTTTGCCCGGCGTCATCTCCGCAATCAACTGAAGGATTTTCGTCAATAAACTTGCCGGGGTCGGATGGAATCTTTTTTGTCGCCTTTATTCCCAACGAACGGAGTGATTCGGCTCGGGTGATAAGATTGCCTGTCCCTGATGACAGTTTACGCATCGCGTCGGTCCATGCGGTATTAGTCTGCCGAATACCTCGTTCTATCTTATACATGTCTTCGACGAAATTAGCAAATTTGTCGTACATTCGGCCTGCATCCTGAGCAATCCGGATCGCATTGGCTGTTTGACGCTCATGATTCCATAATTGGGCTGTGAGTTTCAGGACAGATATAAGATGAGTAGGGGAGACGATCAGTACGCGTTTATCGTATGCTTCCTGCCAGAGAGTATCCGACAGAGACATTGCCGCCATATAAGCGGCTTCATTCGGAATGAACATCAGAACGAAATCAAGAGTCCTCCCTCCGATATGATCCTGATATGATTTGTTGTGTAGTTCGGCTATATGTTTTCTCACCGAGTCGATGTGCCGTCGTCCTGCAGCTTCACGCATCATATGGCTTTCAGGTGTGGAATCATCAGTATCTACCCATTCGGTAAATGCAGTAAGTGATACTTTTGAATCGATTACCACAGCCCGGTTCTCAGGGAAATAAACTACTACATCCGGCCGGAGAAGGGCTCCGTTTTCATCTTTCATTATTCGCCCGTTAACGTCACGTGTCTGTTGGATTGCAAATTCCTCTCCTTCGCGTAAACCTGATTTTTCAAGTAGAGTCTGAAGAATCATTTCGCCCCAGTCGCCCTGAGTCTTAGTGTTACCACGTAAAGCGGAAGCAAGTTGTTTTGCTTCTGAGCCGATATTGCGCGTCTGTTCCATCAGCCCGGCTAAAGCCTCTTTGAGAGCGAAACGTTCACGGGCCTCCGCATTGTAACATTCGCTGACACGCGAACGGAAACGTTCGATGTCTTCACGTAACGGGTTGAGTAACTCTGCAAGGCGATTTTCGGAGCGTGTCTGGAATTGTCCTGACTGCATCTGGAGTACTTCAGCTGAAAGCCTGCGAAACCTCTCTTCGTCGGCTTTATATTGTTGTTTCATTGACTCAATGCGATCGTTCGCTGCATCAAGTTGAGCCGAAGCGATCATCGCTTCCTGTTTCGCCGCCATTATTTCGGTCTGTGCCGCACTAAGTTCTTTAAGACGTTTTTCGGATGTAAAGATCGCTTCGTTAAGTTGACTCTGTGTATTTCCAAGTCGTGACAGTACAATAAATAATGCGGTAAGAGTAGCGGCAAGGAGTATAAAAAGGGCTATAATAAGATAAATCATGCCTCAAAGAATGTTTTTAATCACAAAATTACTCAAAAAAAATATATCAAAACACCGTTATAAAGCCAGATTAGGGGATATGTGAAATTTTTTTTAACAGTCAGCTTAGATAATTGACCGAAAATTACTAACTTTGCGCTTTGAAAAAAAACCTGAATAGTAAAAATGGAAAAAGCCCCTGTCAATCTTGACTTGCTTTTCGAAACAAGTTGGGAGGTTTGTAACAAAATAGGTGGTATTTACACTGTGTTATCGACCAAGGCCCGTACTCTCCAGGACCTCTATAAGGATAAGGTAGTGTTTGTCGGACCGGATGTTTGGACGGATGAGAATCCATCTCCTTATTTTAAAGAAGTTGCGGTGCGTCCACTTGCTACATGGCTAAAGAATGCTCAGTTACCCGAAGGATTGAGCGTGCGTATCGGACGCTGGGAAGTGCCCGGAAGACCAATAGCAGTCCTTGTAAAATTCGACTCTATGTATGCGGTAAAAGATGAGTTCTACGCACGCATGTGGAATCTTTATGGAGTCGATTCACTTCACGCTTATGGTGATTATGACGAAGCCTGTGCATTCAGTCATGCCGCAGGTATTGTAATCGAAAGTATATATCGGGCAATCGCTTCTCCAAAGAGTAAAGTTGTTGCTCATTTTGATGAATGGACAACCGGAATGGGTTTGCTTTATGTTAAATCCAGGTTGCCGGAAGTTGCTACGGTGTTTACCACACATGCCACCTGTATCGGTCGGAGTATTTGTGGTAACGGGAAACCTCTTTATGACCAGCTCCACAATTACAATGGCGATCAGATGGCTCGTGAACTCAATATGGAGTCGAAACATTCGCTTGAAAAGGCTGCCGCTCACAATGCTGACAGCTTTACGACGGTGAGTGCGGTTACAGCAGCCGAGTGTGAACAGCTTCTTGAAAAGCGCCCGGATATAGTGACACCAAATGGGTTTGAAAGTGACTTTGTCCCCGGGCGTACGAGGTTTGCTGCAAGTCGTCGTCGTGCCCGTAAATCACTTCTTGATGTGGTTTCAGCTCTGACCGGAAAACAGTACGATGATGAAACATTCATAATCGCTACATCCGGAAGATGCGAGTACCGTAACAAAGGTATCGATCTTTTCCTCGATTCCATGCAACGGTATTCTGAACTTGGTGGAAGGAATCGCGAAACGGTTGCTTTTGTCCTTGTTCCGGCTTGGTCGCGTGAAGCACGAGCCGATCTGCGCGCACGTATTGAGAGTAATGCCACCACTCCTGACCTTCCGCTGGATACTCCCTGGCTTACCCATTGGCTGAATAATCCTGATGAAGATCCCATTAATTGCAGGATAGCCCATAGTGCTCTTGCAAATGGATCCGGTAAGCTACACATAATTTATACCCCGTGTTACCTGAACGGAAATGACGGCATATTCGATAATCCATATTACGATTTGCTGATAGGTATGGATGCTACCGTATTTCCGTCATATTATGAACCCTGGGGCTATACCCCGCTCGAAAGTATAGCTTTCGGAGTGCCCACAATAACAACTACTCTTGCAGGTTTCGGTCAGTGGATCCTCGATACTTTCAACAGCACTTTCAATGATTGCGGAGTGAATGTTATCGAACGTACCGATTCTAATTATCCTGCGGTAGTTGACAGCATTGCAAGGTCGCTTACCTATCTGTCGGAAGCAGATGATGTCACCAAGACAGAAATATCCAAAGCAGCTATTGAAGCAAGTGATAAAGCTGCTTGGAAGTATTTTGTCACCTATTATGTAGATGCATATAGTTCTGCACTGAAAAATGCAGCTTTAAGATGCACATTAAGTAAAAAGAAAAACAAGTAATTCGTTATTTTTTTATAAAAGTTTTATGAAACTTCAAGTAAGCAATACCAATTCCCCCGTTTGGCGCGACCTCACAGTTAAGGCAGAATTGCCTGAGAAGCTAAAGAAGCTCGAGGTCCTCGCAAAGAACCTCTGGTGGGTTTGGAACAGCGAAGCAAAAAATCTCTTCAAAGACCTTAATCCTGATCTGTGGCGCTCGACCGGAGAGAATCCGGTGATGCTTCTTCAGCGTGTAAGCGCCGAACGCCTCGACGAAATCATCGCCGACGAACAGCTCATGAAACGTATCGACGATGTATATGCTTCGTTTGAGGAGTATATGAAAGTGCCCATGCGCACTGACATCCCTTCAGTTTCGTATTTCTCGATGGAGTACGGACTATGCAACTGTCTGAAAATATATTCCGGCGGTCTTGGCGTACTTGCCGGTGACTACATTAAGGAAGCGTCGGATAGCCGCGTCAATATGACTGCCGTCGGTTTCCTTTATCGCTACGGTTACTTCTCGCAGACCCTCGATGGTGAAGGTAATCAGGTTGCTAATTATGAGCCTCAGAATTTCAATCAGCTTCCCATCGAACAGGTAGTTGACGAAGATGGCGCTCCTGTAATTCTGGAAGTACCTTATCCCGGTCGTATAGTCTATAGCCATATCTGGCGTGTTAATGTCGGTAGAATGAATCTTTATCTGATGGATACTGATTTTGATCTCAACAGCGAGTATGACCGTTCAATAACTCACGCACTTTATGGCGGTGATTGGGAAAACCGTATCAAGCAGGAATATCTGCTCGGAATCGGTGGTATTCTCATGCTTAAGAAACTCGGCATCAACCATGAAATCTATCATTGTAACGAAGGTCATGCCGCACTTCTGAATCTCCAGCGTCTCGTTGATTTCATTCAGGAGAAACATCTGGATTTCAATACCGCCCTTGAACTCGTTCGTGCTTCGTCGCTTTACACAGTTCATACCCCTGTACCTGCAGGTCACGACTATTTTGACGAAGGACTCTTCGGAAAGTATATGGGTGAGTTCCCTGCACGTCTCGGTATTACCTGGGATGAGCTGATCAATATGGGTCGCGAAAATCCGGGTAGCCACGAGCGTTTCTCAATGAGTGTATTC
>CAZKSF010000063.1:0-481 GCA_964555405.1 uncultured Bacteroides sp. | reverse complement strand
AACACCTGTCAGGAAGCCAACGGCGTAAGCTGGCTGCACGGCGAGGTGTCAAAGAAGATGTTTGCCGGTATCTGGAAAGGCTATGGTTGGCAGGAATCACATGTAGGTTATGTAACCAATGGTGTGCATATGCCTACTTGGGCTGCTTCGGAATGGAAAGCCTTCTATGCAAAGCATTTAGGTAAGCAGGTTTTCAGTCAGCAGAGTAATCCCGAAGCATGGGCGGGTATCTTCAAGGTAAGTGATGATGATATCTGGGAAATGCGCACCACATTGAAGAACAAGTTCATCAACTTCGTGAAACGTGATTTCACTCAGAAGTGGCTTGCTAACCAGGGTGATCCGAATGCAGTTCTTAAGATCGTAGAAAAGATTAATCCGAATGCCCTTATCATCGGTTTCATACTTCGTTTCGCAACATATAAGCGTGCTCATCTTCTTTTCACTGACATCGACCGTCTTGCAAAGATCTTAAACATCG
>CAZKSF010000062.1:0-14714 GCA_964555405.1 uncultured Bacteroides sp. | reverse complement strand
TGAAGGACTGGCGTGGTGGTCGTGCCGCTTCAGGCAACATCATCCCCTCTTCTACAGGTGCTGCTAAGGCTGTAGGCAAAGTAATCCCCGAACTCAATGGTAAGCTCACCGGTATCTCTATGCGTGTCCCCACTCTTGACGTATCTGTAGTTGACCTCACTTGCAACCTCGAGAAGCCCGCTACCAAGGAGCAGATCTGCGCTGCAATGAAAGAAGCTGCTGAAGGCGAACTCAAGGGTGTACTTGGCTACACTGAAGATGCTGTAGTAAGCTCTGACTTCCTCGGCTGCCCCCTCACTTCTATCTTCGATGCAAACGCAGGTGTATATTTGACCGACAACTTCGTGAAAGTTATCTCTTGGTATGACAACGAAATCGGCTACTCTAACAAGGTGCTCGATCTCATCGCTGTTATGAAGAAATACAACGGCTAATCAGTTTTACTGATACCATAAAATAACAGTGGCTGCTTCACTCTCACGTGATAGCAGCCACTGTTATTTTATCTCTAATGGTGTGGGGAAAAAAGTAATTACCTGTCAGTGAATGATTCCATAGCGGCTTCAAGCGCCAGTGTTATTGCAGGCTCTACGGCAGCCTCCACTTCAGGCGACAAATCGCATCCCAGCGAATCGTAATGTGTGGCGGACACGACTATAAGCTCCACTTCCGGACAAAAGCCGGTCAACTGCATAGCTTCTATTACATCTTTCAATCCTATTTCATGCGCAGTGACTAAAGGAGGAAATTCCTGATAACTCGGTCGTAAGCGGCGTACCGTACCCGGTGGATTGTTATCAAGTGCCGCATCGATCACCACCACACGGTCGTACGACCGTAGATATCCCATCAGATGTAGTCCGGCAGTTCCGCCATCAAGCAAATCTATATCCGGGTGCGGCAGTTCACGCCGTGCAAGCCGCTGCACCGCATGAACTCCGAACCCCTCGTCCTGTAGCACAAGATTTCCGATACCCATGATCAGAACCGGACGACGTCCTTCACCATCAGTATCGTTCTTTTCATTCATTATCAAAGTCGATTTCCGCTTCCTTCTTTGTAATGCCGGGATGCTCTTTACGTAATTCCCGTATACGATCCTCCCGGAAATCACGGTAGACATCGGTACGGATAAACTTCCATCCACCTATCATTGACGATGCGATACCGTTACGTTCGATATAATCATGATAGAACACCAGATAGACGTGTATTATCATGAACAGTATAAATGCCCACATCAATGCATGATGAATAAACCGCACCACAAAGAAACCATTCATTCCGAATAACATCCATGTAGTTGCCGGCTCACCGACATTATTGGTGGTGACGAACATCATCATGAATCCGGTCAGAGCCTGTACTAATGACAACAGGAACAACCCGAAATAAGTAGTTGCCGCAAGCGAGTTATGCCCTATATCATGCACCGGAGTCTTGGTCAGAAGCAGGATGTCTACTTTAAGTGTCTTGAATATACTTTCCCACTGACTTTTGCGTAACGGGATAAAATTATACCATTTTGCGAACGTATTACCTGCGAAAGCCCAGTAAACCCTGAAAAGGATATTCACCACAAATATCATGCCGGTTGCCAGATGGGTGAATCTCACCCATCCGAACCAGTAATTATGGATCGCCTCGGTAGCGTGTTGTATTGCCGGAGGATCACCGATAATATACCCGGTGACGCATAGTATTACTATACACACGGCATTGATCCAGTGAAAGAAGCGCACGGGCAGCTGCCACACATACACTTCACGTAGATTGCGACGGCGCGTTTTCATTGTTATCGGATCGTCAGGAGATTAAACATTTTCCACGTCAACCCGATGTATGAGCGTACCATTCTCATCGTATAGATGCACCGCACATGCCATACACGGGTCAAACGAATGAAGTGTACGGATTATGCTCAACGCCATTTCAGCTGAGTCCGGCGCATATCCTTGAACCGGAGTACCGATAACAGCCTCCTCAAACGATGAACGCTGACCGAACGGATCACGGGGCGACGCATTCCATGTAGTCGGCACTACCATCTGATAGTTGACAATCCGGCGGTTGTGGATGTGGCTGTAATGGGCAAGCGCGCCGCGGGGTGCCTCGCTCAGACTGTACCCTTTGCAGTCGGTCGCCCATGACGACGGTTCCCATTTAGAACCGTTGAACATCCGTTCATCACCCGACTTTATGTTTGAGATAAGCTGATTGAAGCTCTCTGCCATATAGTCGCCGACTTCTGCCGTCTCGATAGCGCGTGCCACGATACGTCCGGCTGTGGAGAACAGCGATTGTAGCCCAATCCCACAGTCACGACCGTTGAATTTATTGGCAAGACTGCTCCAGGTGGCGACAGCTTTATCAGTAATTTCTACCGATGACGGATTACGCGAAGCATAATTCACTGCTACGCGTGCGAGCGGTCCCACTTCCATAGGCTTGTTATGATAGCGTGGTGTCTTGATCCAGCTATAAGGTTCATCTCCGCCGAGCCAATCGAATTTCTCGGTGGGACCGGTGTAATCGAACACTGTTTCTCCAACCGACGGGTGCAGTCCCTTGTCTTTGCCGACCGAATAGCTGTACCATGCATTGTTGACAAACTCCTGCAGACCATCGAGGGCAACCGGATCAAATTCTTCAACATGCGAAAGGTCACGGTCCATCACAATACCGCGTTTCGACAGATAAGTATTTGTCTCCCCATAATGTCCCATCGGGAAATCTCCGTATGTCAAATAGTTACGCAATCCGCCTCCTATGTGAGTCCACTCCGGATAGAAAGCCATGATAGCGAGACAATCAGGAAGATACACTTCATTTGCAAACGTCTGCACACGTTCCACAAGCTGCTGGACGAAGTTGAGACGCTCCATATTTATGGCATTCGGATCCTGCATGTTGATAGCGCATGCCATGCCGCCTACAAGGTAGTTCGGGTGCGGGTTCTTGCCACCGAATATAGTCTGTATCTTACAGATTTCTTTCTGGAAATCGAGAGCCTGCAGGTAATGTGCAAGACCTATCAGATTGACTGCCGGCGGCAGTTTATACATCTTTGATCCCCAGCACCACCGACCTGTAGAGAAAAGATTATTCTTCGGATTAGCCTGCACGAATTTCTTAACGCGCTTCTGTACGTCCGCGAAGTAACCCGGCGAATTTTCTCCCCAGGGTGTATATTTTGAATTAAGGGGACTCAGTGACTGGGCGATAGATGCCGCTTCGGCAGGATCAGCGGAAAGAGCACTGACTATATCCACCCAGTCTAATGCTGAAAGCTGATAGAAATGAACCAGATGATCACGCGAATGAAGCGTTCCCAACATAAGATTGCGTACCATCTCGGCATTATTCGGGACCTCAATGCCGATTGCATTCTCGATTGAACGTACCGATGCGAGTCCATGCATCGAGGTACATACTCCGCACACACGCATGACATAAGCCCACACATCGCGCGGATCACGGTCCTTTACTATTATTTCGATACCGCGCACCATAGTGCCGGTAGAAAATGCATCGGTTATTACACCACCGTCGACGAGAGCCTCCATACGGAGATGCCCTTCAATGCGGGTAACGGGGTCAACTACAACTTTAGTTTCCATCTACTTCATCTGATTTGACTGGTTCATCTTCATTAAGGATCAGCTTACGCTTCTGTATGTTCGTGACAATAGCATGAATCGACAGACCGGCAAGTGTCGCCACTGCGGCGGCGGCTCCGATTTTATCGGCAGTTGCCTCGATACCTATACCCGGCACATCCGGCAAATGGCTATAGAGCGGTTCCTGATCAAAATATCCGGGTTCGGCACATCCTATGCAGGGATGTCCGCTCTGAATCGGATAACTGATACAGTCGTTCCAACGCATAACTGCACAGGAATTGAACGTATTCGGACCTTTACAGCCCATATAGTACAGGCAATATCCTTTTTTTGCATTTTCGTCATCGAAACTCTGCACGAACAATCCGGCATCATAGAAAGCGCGCCTGTAGCAGGTATCATGTATACGCCGGGCATAGAACATCTTCGGACGTCCCATATTGTCAAGTTCCGGCAGTCTGCCGAATGTAATGTAATAGACTATCACGCCTGCCATGACATCAGCTATGGGAGGACAGCCTTGTACATTCACGATAGGTTTCCCGCTTACCAGTTTATTCACCGGTCGTGCCTTTGTAGGGTTAGGATGGGCTGCCTGGATACACCCCGATGACGCACAGTTACCCCAAGCGATGATAGCGGCAGCGCCTTCAGCTTCGTGTGCCAGTATTTCCTGGGCTGAGCGACCGGCACATGTGCAGTACCCGTAGCTCCCCACCGGTATTGCGCCTTCGACACAGAGGATATACTTGCCCCACTGCTCCCTTATCACTTCATCTTTCATGGACTCTGCAACAAAACCGCTCGCAGCCATCAGTGTATCGTCATAGTCGACTGATATAAGTTCAAGCAAAATCTTTCCGACCAGAGGATGAGACGCACGTATAAACGATTCGCTGCAACAGGTGCACTCCTGGAAGTGCTCCCAAATCACGTGTACACGCGGTTTTGTGTCAAGCGCTTCAACTATCTGGGCGACGCCACTCTGGCGTAACCCCATCATGGCGCCCATTATACCACAGAATTTCAGGAACTGCCGCCGGGTGTAACCCTTTGACTTAAGTTCTTCATAAAAGGTCATTTCTTTCATATGACTTCGGGATATATTAAAATATGTGGGAGTATATATTAGTTCAACAAATACGGGGTAACTGTTCCCCTGAAATCATTTCAAGACGACGGCGTGTACCGAGAGGCATCCGTACCCAGACATTAGCCGACTCACCCTCGCCATGAGGCATCACCTTTCCGATGATGGCAGCCCGGTGACAGTGTTCGCTGCGACGCATGGCGGCAAGAGCGGCAGAGGCAACCTCGGCAGAAACCACCGCCACCATTACCCCTTCGTTGGCAACCAGCATCGGATCCAGCCCAAGCATGTCGCAGGCACGCGCTACCGCATCATCCACCGGCACAGCCTGCTCTTCAATTTCGATATCGACTCCCGATGCAGAGGCGAGTTCATTGAGCGTACTCGCCAATCCACCGCGTGTCGCATCACGAAGCACACGCAGGTCACGGGTTCCGCATACATCAAGCAGATTAGCCGCCATATCACATAACGATGCTGTATCACTTACTATCGCTGAATCGAATCCCAGACCTTCGCGGCACGACATCACCGCCATGCCGTGCGCTCCGACCGGTCCCGAAATAATTATGACATCGCCTGCACGTAGATTTCGCGGGTCAAGATCCACCCCCGGAGGGACAATGCCGACACCGGTTGTATTGATGTATACGCCATCGCATTTTCCACGCTCCACCACCTTGGTGTCACCTGTCACAATCTCGACTTCAGCCAGTCGGGCTGCCCCTGCCATTGATGACACAATAAGCCTGAGGGTATCCATACTGAAACCTTCCTCAATGACGAATCCTGCCGACAGCCATCTCGGACGCGCGCCACAGCATAACAAGTCATTCACAGTGCCGTTGACAGCAAGATCACCTATATTGCCACCCGGGAATAGTATCGGTGACACTACAAATGTATCAGTTGACATTGCGGCACGTTCCCCTTCACCGAACGGTGGAATCACAGCTCCATCGTGAGCCCGGTTCAGTATCGGATTGCTGAAAGCCGGAGCGAACACACTCTCTATCAGACGTGCTGTCATCAGTCCGCCTCCGCCATGGGCAAGTTCGATTGTCTCGTTGAGACTATCAGGTAGAGGGCATGAAATATTCATTGTCTTCTGGTTTCTATCTGTTATATTTATAATGTGCGGCACAGACTCCCTCAGCCGACACCATTGGTGATCCGACCGGAGAACCCGGTGTACAGTCTTTACCGAAACAAGGACAGTCGGCAGGCGAAGCTACACCTTTCATTATCCGTGCGGCAATACACCTTGAGTCTTCCGTTGTTTTATGAGTGACTACATCGAACCGATGCATGGCTTCAAACCGACTGTATTCCGGACGTAGAGATCTACCGCTCATGGGTATCACTCCTATCCCGCGCCACTCCGTATCAGCAGGTTGAGTCACTTCTTCCACCGCCGCTACAGCGCGTTGATTGCCTTTCTCCACCACCACACGACCGTAAGCGTTCACCACTTCCGGCTTGCCGTTTTCGAGCATTACAAGAGTCCGCAACAGTCCGTAAAGCATATCCACGGGTTCGAATCCGGTTACTGTCACCGGAATATTAAGATCGGCGGCAAGTTGCCGGTAGGGTTCAAGTCCGGTAACGGCACACACATGTCCTGCCGCAAGCAGTGCATCTAAACGGCATTCCGGATCAGCAGCAAGTGCACGCACCGCAGCCGGAACCGTGTAAAGTGATGTAAGGAGCGACAGATTTTCGATACCGAGTTCATCAGCCCTCTTTACCAAAAGAGCATAATGCGGAGTTGTAGTCTCGAAACCTATTGCAAAAAATACCACCTGACGTTCCGGATACCGGCGAGCTATTTCAAGTGACTCCAAGGGATTATAAAGCAGACGTACGTCGGCGCCGCCGGCTTTAGCCCGCAGCAGCGACCCTGACGAACCGGGCACACGGAGCATATCTCCAAATGAGCAGAAAATCACATCCGGCAGCATTGCTATCTCTATGGCTGCATCGACTGTCGCCTCCGGAGTCACACATACCGGACATCCCGGTCCATGAATCATGCGGATACCTGCGGGAAGAAGCTCTTCAAGACGATACCGTGACAATGTAAATGTCTGGCCGCCGCACACCTCCATTATGCACCACGGATTATCCGCAGTACGCGTACACAACCCTGCGATGCTGTCAAGCAAAGCCCGCATAGTCGCAGGATCGCGATAAAGATCGGTGTCGGTCAACAGGTTATCCATTATAATATGATTCACGGTGACATGTCATTTCTTCCAGGTCACGAAGAGTGGCTGCAGCACTATCAGCATCCATTACCGAGATCGCCACACCGGCATGTGCAATGATATAATCGCCGGGAACCACACCATCCACAGTATCGACGCAAATCTTACGGCGCACACCGCAAAAATCCACATCTGCCATGCGGAACGGCATTTCAGGATCATTTTCAAGGGCAATAATTCTTCCCGGCACTGCTAAGCACATGATACGACACATTTACGGTTATGTAATATATAACGTAGAAGTGTTCACAAATGTTTGAAAAATTTGATGATTTTTACTCTTAGTTTGTATGAACGGAGTGGAAAATGTATCTTTGCAAGCGGAATCGCGATTACTGTCCTCCGTTCGTGAGGTGTGTGACGCGCATAACCACCCCAACCAAATACTGCAACTATGCATTACAGTGTATTAGACTTTTTAGGTCTGTTAGGTTCCGTAGGACTCTTCCTGTACGGAATGAAAGTGATGAGTGAAGGTCTCCAGAAAGCTGCCGGCGACCGTCTGCGCAACATTCTCTCGGTGATGACCCGTAACCGGTTCACCGGTACGCTCACCGGCATACTGATCACAGCACTTATCCAGAGTTCTTCGGCATCGACTGTAATGGTGGTCAGCTTCGTAAACGCCGGACTTATGAATCTCGCCCAGTCTATGGCGGTGATCATGGGTGCCAACGTCGGCACCACGTTTACGGCGTGGATCATTTCTCTTCTTGGATTTAAAGTCAATACCTCGGCATTCGTGCTGCCTCTGATAGGCTTCGCGGTGCCGTTGCTTTTTATGAAGAGCAGTAAGAAGAAGTCATGCGGCGAATTCCTCATCGGCTTCTCTTTTCTGTTCATGTCTCTTGATCTGATCAGTCAATATGTACCTGACCTGCAAGCCAATCCAGAGATGTTTGCATTTCTGCAACGTTATTCGTCGATGGGATTCGGCTCAGTGCTCATATTCCTTCTTGTTGGTATTGTCGTAACTATGATTATCCAGTCGTCGGCGGCTACATTCACCATTACGTTGATAATGTGTTCGAAAGGCTGGATCGATTTTCCACTTGCATGCGCCCTTATACTCGGATCGAATATCGGTACTACCATCACCCCGTTGCTGGCATCCATGAGCGGAAATGTGGCGGCAAAACGCACCGCTATGGGACACCTGCTGTTCAACTTCCTCGGCACAGCATGGACTCTTGCAATATTTTTTCCGTTCGTTCACTTGAACGAATGGATTACGGAAGCTCTCGGACAAGGAGACCCGGCGGCACTCTCTTCTTTCGTGAAGGAAATAGAACAGAGCGACCCTGATCTGTACAATCATCTTTTTGACAACAGTCTGCCGGTGGGACATCCGGTTCTCGCTCAAATAGGGATGATGCAGACCAGTGTCTCTATCGGTCTGTCGGTTTTCCATACTGTCTTCAACCTCATCAATCTCTCCATAATGATATGGTTCACCGGGGCATATGTCAAAATTGTGGAATGGATCATTCCGTCGCGTAAAAAAGATGGCGAAGAGTTTCAGCTCAAGTTTATCTCTGGCGGTATGCTCAGTGCAGCCGAACTCAATATAGCTCAGGCAGAGAAGGAAATTACAGTATTTGCCGAACGTGTGCAGCGCATGATTGATATGGCTCAGGAGCTGTTGCACGCCAAACCCGAATCGCCTGAATTCGCCCATCTGTATTCCCGACTGGAGAAATACGAGGATATTTCCGACCGAATGGAGATAGAGATTGCCCATTACCTGAACCGCGTTTCAGAGGGTCGTCTTTCAAATGAATCAAAATTCCGCATAGCATCCTTGCTCAGGATAGTGTCAGAGATCGAAAGCATTGCCGACGGTTGCATGGGAGCCGGTAAAATATTGACCCGCAAGCAACAGAGCCATGTTGAATTCAACGAGGAGATTTACACTAATATCGACCATATGTTCGACACGCTCAAGGAAGCCATGAAACTAATGATTCCACAGCTTGCCAACATCGAGAACATCGAGGAAAAAAATCTTATCTCCTCCTATAACCAGGAACGTGAGCTTAACAACCTCCGCAACAACCTGCGTACTGCAAATATCGAGAATATCAATAACCATCATTACGAGTATCAGGCAGGCATATACTACATGGATCTCGTTTCGGATATCGAAAAAACCGGTGATTATATCATAAATGTCGTGGATGCTGTCAAGGATCTCTACCGCAATCAACATTCATCGTAAACAGCATACATAACTGACCGTTAAATTATCGTGGCAAAGATAATACGATATTGTTGCAGTGTTGAATTATTCGGCATAATTCATTAGTTTTGCACAAATAATTCATCACGTATTCCTCAATGACGGCCAATCAGACCACTACTACCACCGCGCCCACTGACCGTATCCTTATCGTTGATGAGGAGGTTATGATGTGTGAGCTGTTGCAGTATAAATTCGAAAACGAAGGTATTCCGGCAAGTATCTGTCACAGTATGGACGAAGCCTTTACCTTCCCGATCGAAACGTTCACTATGGTGATGGTCGATCTGATGGGACGTAATGAAGAAGGTCTTGTATTCGCTGAGAAACTTAAGACCAATCCGCGCTGGAGCAACATACCGCTCATCTTCATATCCAATAAAGCCGATGAGGATGATGTGGTGGCTGCTCTCGATGCCGGTGCCGACGACTTTATCCACAAGCCCTTCTCGACACGTGAACTTATCGCCCGCGTGCGTTCCGTACTCCGCCGCCGCCGCATGACCATCAACCGCCGTCTGAGCAACATTCTGCGATATCAGACCATGCAACTCGATATGGGTGCCGGTACCATTGCTATAGACGGAGAGCAGATCAACCTCACACGTATCGAACATGCTATTCTGGCGATGCTCCTGCGCCACCGCAACAATTTCTTCGACCGTGAGGAAATACGTATCGAGGCATGGGAAGATCCTTCACAGGTTTCTGACCGTACTGTCGATGTTAATATCTCCCGCCTTCGCAAGAAGATTGGTGAATACGGCTCGCATATTGTCAACCGGCAGGGATTCGGTTACGGATTTATCGAGTGATCTGTCATCATGGCGGTTCGTCAGCGAAAGTTACATAATCCACTTCCCGCACAGGCATCTCCATCATCGGTTATCGAAGCGGGCTGCGATGAAGCAGGTCGCGGCTGTCTTGCAGGTCCGGTCGTGGCTGCTGCCGTTGTACTCCCCCCCGATTTCTCCCATCCCCTGCTTAATGATTCCAAACAGCTCACTGAGGCACAACGCGAATTATTGCGCCCCGTGATAGTGGAATCGGCTCTTGCATGGGGCATCGGTATTGTCGGCAACGAAGAAATCGACAATATCAATATTCTCCGGGCATCTATCCTTGCCATGCACCGCGCACTCGATATTGTGCTCAGTACTCTGACTCCCGACACAATTGCGGTGGACGGCAACCGGTTCACTCCGTACCGGACAATTCCTCACACCACTTACGTAAAAGGTGACGGACGTTTCGCGAATATAGCAGCAGCCTCCGTACTTGCCAAAACGGAGCGTGACCATATAATGCGACGTCTGCATCATGAATTCCCGCAATATGCATGGGATGTAAACAAAGGCTATCCCACCGAGGCTCATCGTGCAGCTATCGCGGCATATGGAGTCACCCCTCATCACCGCATGAGCTTCCGGTTGCTTCCCGAACCGACACTTTTCGACTGAAATCAGTAGTCGTTCCGCGACTTTATGTAATCGTACAGTCTACGGTAAAACGGATTAGCGCCAAGTGTTACAGAGTTGCCTATAATGATAAGTTTCATACGGGCACGAGTCATGGCTACATTCATACGCCTCAGATCACGTAGAAATCCTATTTGTCCGTCATCATTGCTCCGCACCAGTGATATTACAATTACATCGCGTTCCTGACCCTGAAAACCGTCTATCGTATTTACCGTTATGAGTTCCCGGACCTGCCGCAGGATACGCGAACGGCGGATAAGCTTACGCAGATACTGAGCCTGTGCCCTGTATGGCGATATCACACCCGTGTCGATACGCTCTTCCGATACATGGTGCATGCCTATGCGGGTGAAATAAGCTTCAAGAGCTTCGACAGTAAGCTGAGCCTCATCACGGTTGATCCGTCCGTGACTCTCGCCGGCAAGCGCTTCGCGGTATTCAGGCAATTCTCCACTCTTCATTCCGGTACTTTGCGACACCATCTCCGAAGTATCGATCCACTCCACTGCATTGTCATAGTCAAGAATGCCTCGATAACGCACATCGGGGGCGGCTGTCATCAGCCCGTTATAGAACCACTCGTTGGAAAAACGCATTATATCCTCGTGCATACGGTACTGCATTGTCAGCAGATTCACCGTTTCCGGATGATCTACAGCCACTCTCTCCATCAGCGACCTGCCGAGACCGCCTTTCATGGCTTCGTACGACTTTACCGTCGGAGGGAGCTGACAATGATCGCCCGCAAGCACAATACGCCCGGCACGACGCGCCGCAATCCAGCATGCTGCCTCAAGCGCCTGCGCCGCTTCATCGATAAACAATGTGGAAAACCGCATTCCGTCAAGGAGGTGGCTGTTGCTTCCTACGAGCGTTGATGCTATCACCCTTGCCTGACCGAAAAGATCAGCATTGATGCGCAATTCAATTCCGGTAGCACGGCTTTTGAGCCGATCCATTTTCTGGTGCCATTGATCGGTGTTACGCCGTTTGCCCGACAGTTCACGCATAGCCTTCCGGATACTCCAGAGTTCCGGATATTCGGGATGCGCTTCAAATTGTCGCTCGTAAGTAAATGACAGCATCTTGTCGCACACACGCGACGGATTTCCGATGCGGAGCACGTTTATACCGCGGTCCACAAGTTTTTCGCTTATCCAGTCGACTGCCATATTACTTTGCGCGCACACCATCACCTGACTTTCCCGGCGTAAAGTCTCATATATCGCTTCCACAAGAGTTGTGGTTTTACCGGTTCCCGGCGGTCCGTGCACCACAGCTACATCCTTGGCGCGCAGCACTGCATTCACAGCCTTTTCCTGTGCTGGATTGAGATAACCGAAACCCATTGGATCGAATGACAGGACGGAGGCTTTCCGCGCAGGTGAGTATATCATATCACGGAGTTCCCCCAACCGTCCTTTTGCCGAGATAGTACGGTCGATAGCCTCGAACATGGCGCGATAGGTGGTCTCATCGAATGAGAGCATCACACCCGTATCCGACGTACTATACAGTTTGTCGGTCTGTGCGCCGTCAGGCAACCCGATCACCATCCGTGAGCCGTCGACATAACTGACGGTTCCGGTAAGCGTGTAAACCGGAGGAGCACCCGGTGTTTCAGGCAGTGTAAAGAATTGAACCGGACGACCGTATTCAAAATTATGATCCTGAGCGCTATCCTCCCCGTCATCCTCACGCCACACTTCAACAACGAGCTGGTTGAGGGAATTATACCATGTTCGTCCGATTCTCAGAGGCATCCATGCGTAACCACGCTCCACCAGTCTTACCACACCTATGCGGTCGGTGAGACGGCGGAACGAATCACGTTCGGCAAGATATTCTATTTCCAGGAGACGTCGCTGCTCGGTCAGCGAACGGGTGGCTGCTTCAGCCATCAGGAATACATTGCTTCAATCTCGGCAGCGTAGCGGTTGTTTATCACCGGACGCCGCAACTTGAGGGTATTGGTCAGTTCTCCGGCTTCCATGGTGAAAGCCTGCGGCAGTAACGTAAATTTCTTTATCTGCTCGAATTTCGCAAAACCTTCCTGCAACTTTTCGACACGCTCGGCAATCAGCTTGCGTATCTCGCTGTTTCGTACCAGATCCTCAAGCGATTTATACTGTATATGCTTCTTACGCGCATATTCCTTGAGGGCATCGAATGCAGGAATGATTATGGCAGTCACATATTTCCTCTGGTCACCTATTATCGCTACCTGATCGATGTACTTGTCCTGTCCCAGGCGGCTTTCGAGCGCCTGCGGAGCAATATATTTACCGTTTGAAGTCTTGAACAGATCCTTGAGCCGCTCGGTCAGTATTATAGCGCCATGTTCGTCGATACGTCCCGCATCACCGGTCCGGAACCATCCGTCGGCAGTAAAAGCCTTCGCTGTTTCTTCAGGTTTGTTGTAGTAGCAACGCATTACGGTAGGACCCTTTACCTGAATCTCGTTCTCCTTGCCTATACGAACTTCCACATCGGGAATCGGAGTACCTACTGTACCTATCTCATAATCGACCTTCGGATAACAGCTTACAGTAGCTGTTGTCTCCGACAGACCGTATCCTATCACTATATTTACGCCACAGCTTTGAAAAAATTCTACAATGTCGGGTGAAAGGGGGGCTCCCGCCGTTGGGAATATATTGCCGCGGTCCACACCCATAGCCCGGCGTACGGTTGAAAAGACCTTGCTGTCGAAAAAATTATAAGCTTTTTCGAGCCATGCCGGTACAGGTCGTCCAAGCCTGCGGTAATCGAGATTACGCTTACGTCCAATTTTCAAGGCAAGAGACGCCATCCGCCGGTTGACGAAGCTCATATGCGAGAGCCTGTCCTGAATGGCGATATATGCTTTCTCCCAGAATCGTGGTACAGAGCACATACACGTAGGTCGCACCTCCACAAGTGTGTCCTGAATGCGATGGGCATCCTCATTGATAGTGACACGTATTCCCATCCATAAGCAGAAATATGTCCACGCCTTTTCAAAAATATGACTCAGCGGCAGAAAACATACCGAAGTATCCTCGGAACTGAGCATCGTAAGGTAGTCCTTGTGTATTCTGAGGCATGCGTTGAAACATGAATGAGGAAGTACTGCGCCTTTAGGTTCGCCTGTCGTACCCGAAGTATATATGATTGTGGCGATATCCTCCGGTACAGCACGTGAACGCCGGGCGGCAACTTCAGCGCGGCACTCCTCCGAGGCGGTCTGCCCAAGAGTAAGGAAATCCGCGAAAAGCATCACACATTCACGGTCGTAACCGGTCAGGGAAATAGTATCATATACAATGATATGACGCAAGGAGCTACATGCCGCCATAGCATGTACAGCCATATCAAGCTGCGCACGGTTACCCACAAACAAAATGGTAGCTCGGGTGTCATTGACAATGTATTCCAGTTGATCCTGCGAACTGGTCGAATAAATCGACACCGGGACGGCACGGTTGGCATAAGCTCCAAAATCGGTGATCAGAATTTCCGGACGGTTTGCCGAGAAAACGGTTATGTTATCACCTTCTTTGACATCCATAATCTCTATGGCTGCCGCCAGATGATCAATGTCGCGGCTGAACGCACGCCAGTTTACAGGTTCCCAACGGTCATCGGCACGGAAACTGAATGCCTCACGGTCACCGTGCAGCCGGACATGTTCCGAGGCTAAATCAGTTAATATATTAGTCATAATATTCAGTCTTTTGGTCATGGGAGGAGAGCACAAAGTTACAGTTAATATCTACTTTTTATAACATCACAACTGACGAAAAAGAAAATACACCAACATTCGTTAACATCGGCTGATAATAATTTACAAGAATTAACCAAAACGATTATAACTTGCAAAAATATCTTATAAACGCAGCATGATAACCGCATGATGGAATAGATATAAAAACGATGCCCATGGGCTTCACAGCTCGCGGGCATCAATCTTTCTTAACCAATCAATCAAACCAATCAATACAATATCTAATCCATGAAACAAATCTCTTAATT
>CAZKSF010000061.1:0-14757 GCA_964555405.1 uncultured Bacteroides sp. | reverse complement strand
ACTTTTTCAAACATCTGTTTGTTTTAGCTCTTTATCGACCTTCAAACAGGTCATTTCCGAAAAGCGAGTGCAAAGTTAGACATTTCTGTTTTACCAACCAAATATTTTTGCATATTTTTTGAAAAAAATTCGTCAATACCATTTCAAATCATATAACAGGCAGTCTAAGAGCAATCAAAAATCACAATAGGTCTCACACCTTGAGGTGAATGCACCGGCTTTAAGCCGTACGGGCACAGTTGGTGATGATGTGCATTCACTCATGAAAGCATGTAGATAATGACCGATACTATCACTGGACGCACAGTCTCAAAAACATGAGTATTTTGATCTGACCTTACGTAAAGTAGTGCGACCGGGAAAGGAGGTATTTATATATAAAGTGTTATCTTCACTGACGGGACATCAGTCACTGTAAAGGCTATCAACCGTTAAAGATATGATCTTTGTAGAGAATCGCAGTCGGACACCGTTTATACCTGACTGCGATTTTTTATGTGGTCTAACGTATTTCTCACGAAAAATATGTAACTTTGAATAATCAAACCATCAATATCCACGAATGACTCCATTCACCCATCTCCACGTACACTCCCAATATTCTCTTCTTGACGGACAGGCTACCATAAATTCGCTTGTGGACAAAGCCATATCCGACGGAATGCGTGGAATTGCTCTTACCGATCATGGCAACATGTTCGGAATAAAGGAATTTTTCAATTATGTAAAAAAGAAAAATTCCGGTCCTAAGGGTGAGATCAAGGACGCAAAAAAAGCCATTAAATCTCTCAAGGCTGCTATCGATTCCGGTAAATCAGCAGATCCGGATGCGGATCTGCACGAAATAGACGAACTCAACAAAAAAATCGCCGATGCACAAAATCGTATATTCACACCTATTTTAGGATGCGAAATGTACGTAGCCCGTGGCGATTCCAAAGATATGAGTGATAAATCCGACCGAGGGCACCATCTGATTGTACTTGCAAAAAACGAAGTCGGCTATCACAATCTCATAAAACTCGTGTCGAAAGCGTGGACTGAAGGTTACTATTATCATCCGCGCACCGATAAAAAAAATATAGAGCGCTATCGTGAAGGACTGATCATTTCATCGGCATGTCTTGGCGGCGAGATACCCAAACTCATATCATCAGGTGATATTGAGGGAGCGGAAGCCTCTGTACGCTGGTGGAAAGAAACATTTGGCGATGACTATTACATAGAACTCCAGCGTCACAAGTCCGAGAATAATGACAATACCCGCGAGGTATATGAAATCCAGCAGAAAGTAAATGCCGAACTCATACGCATCGCCCGAAAGTTCGACATAAAGCTTATTGCCACCAACGACGTTCATTTCACTAATCAGACCGATGCCCTCGCGCATGACAGATTGATATGTGTAAGCACACAGGCAAATATCAACGATCCGTCGCGTATGCGCTACACCAAGCAGGAATGGCTTAAGTCGACTGAGGAAATGAACAATCTCTTCTCTGACATTCCCGAGGCGATTGCGAATACAATGGAAGTGCTTGATAAAATAGAGCAATATGATATAGATCATGCTCCAATCATGCCCTTCTTTGAAATCCCTGCCGAATTTGGAACCGAAGAAGAATATCGTCAACGTCTCACCGAAAAAGATCTGTTTGACGAATTTACACGTGACGAAAACGGCAATGTGGTTTTATCTCAGGAAGAAGCAGAGGCTAAAATTGAGAAACTCGGTGGATATGATAAACTCTACCGTATAAAATTAGAAGCGGATTATCTCTCGAAACTTGCTCTTGCAGGAGCGGAACGCCGTTATGGTTCGCCCCTGTCGGATGAAATAGCCGAACGCATTAAGTTTGAGCTACATATAATGAAAACAATGGGTTTCCCGGGATACTTCCTGATTGTGCAGGACTTTATCACCGCCGCCCGTGAGAAGCTCGGTGTCAGCGTTGGTCCCGGTCGCGGTTCTGCTGCCGGTTCAGCAGTAGCTTATTGTCTGGGAATCACACAGATTGATCCTCTGAAATATGACCTGCTGTTCGAACGATTTCTTAATCCTGACCGAATTTCTCTGCCGGATATTGATATAGATTTCGACGATGACGGGCGCGGTACAGTGCTGCAATATGTTACGGAGAAATACGGTGAAGAGAAAGTTGCCCATATCATTACGTATGGTACTATGGCTACGAAACTCGCCATTAAGGATGTGGCAAGGGTTGAAGGGCTTTCCCTGAAAGATAGCGACCGGCTCACCAAACTTATTCCCGACCGAATGCCCACGGTGGACGGAAAGGAACTTAAGACCAACCTTTCGAACTGCTACAAATATGTCGATGGCTTTCAACCGGAACTAAACAGTCCCGATCCGCTTGTACGCGAAACCCTTGAATATGCCCGACAGCTGGAAGGCAATGTGCGTAACACCGGTGTCCACGCCTGCGGTGTCATCATATGCCGTGATGATATCACTGACTGGGTTCCTGTTTCAACAGCAACTGATAAATCCGGTGATACAAAAGAAAAACTGATTGTAACCCAATACGAAGGCAAGGTAATTGAGGAGACGGGACTTATAAAAATGGACTTTCTCGGACTCCGCACCCTTACCATTATAAAGGAAGCTGTCGCCAATATCAAACATGCCCGAGGAATCGATGTTGATCCCGATTCCATTCCGATTGACGACCCCAAGACTTACGAGCTATATTGTAAAGGTGAGACTGTCGGGACATTCCAGTTTGAATCGGTAGGAATGCAGAAATACCTCCGGGAACTTCAACCGTCGACTTTCGAGGATCTTATCGCAATGAATGCCTTGTATCGTCCGGGACCTATGGATTACATACCGGATTTTATCGATCGTAAACAAGGCAAAAAACCGATCGAATATGACTTACCGGTAATGGAAAAGTATCTTAAGGATACTTACGGCATCACGGTATATCAGGAACAGGTCATGTTGCTGTCGCGACTTCTTGCCGGATTCACCCGCGGTCAAAGCGATACGCTCCGAAAGGCAATGGGTAAAAAGCTCATCGACAAGATGAATGCTTTGGAGAAATTATTCCTTGAAGGAGGGCAGAAAAACGGACATGATACGAAGACTCTTTCTAAAATATGGGCTGACTGGAAGAAATTCGCATCATATGCCTTCAATAAAAGTCATGCCACCTGTTATAGCTGGGTTGCATTCCAGACTGCTTATCTGAAAGCAAATTACCCCGCGGAATATATGGCGGCAGTTCTGACATGTAACCGCAACAATGCTCCCAAGCTCACGACTTTCATGGAGGAATGCAAGCGAATGCGTCTGCCGGTCCTCGGACCTGACATAAACGAAAGTTTCATGGAGTTCGGTGTTGACTCAAAGGGAAACATACGATTTGGACTCGCAGCCATCAAAGGGATCGGTGAAGGGCTTGTGAACGAGATTCTTCAGACCCGGGAAAAAGGTGGAAAGTTTGAATCAATCTATGATTTCGTGGAGCGGATGCGTCCCGGTGTTGTCAACCGCAGAGCGCTTGAGTCATTCGCACAATCAGGAGCTTTCGATTGCTTTAACGACCACATACAGCGTGAGGATTTCACTTACGAGAATGCAAAGGGAGAGACCACTTCTGAAATATTGCTGCGCTACGGTCAGAAATTCCAGGCTTCTGCCGCCGACTCCGGGTTATCGCTTTTCGGTGACGACCCTGAAATGTCAAAAGATGCCCGTCCGGAAATTCATCATGCGCCTCGTGAAGTAGATGCCGTGCGCCTCGGACGTGAACGGGAACTTGTGGGTATGTATCTTTCGGCACACCCGCTCGATCCGTTCTACATGGAACTCAACCACGGATGTACGGATACCGTAAAATCATTCATCGAAGACGAACATCCCGAAGGAAAAGAAATTACGTTCGGCGGTATGGTGACAGAATTCAAGGTTTGTCCCGGACGCGACGGTTCGCAATGGGGTATAATGAAGATCGAAGATTTTTCGGCAAGTACTGAATTGCGGCTGTATGACAACGCCTTCTATCAGTTCCAGGCATACGGAGTACCCGGTACCGCACTTCTGGTGAGAGGAGTCTATAAACGTCGCTTTCCTACCTCACCCGTTCGTTTCCAGATCCAGCAGATGCAGCTACTAAAAGAGGTTAAAGGACAATTCATCTCCGGAATAACTATTTCAGCCGACATCAACAAAATAGACAAAACATTTTGTGAGCTGATGGAGGAGCTCCAACGGTCGAGTACAGTCGACCGCGGCACATTGACTCTGAATCTTTTTGATTCCCAGCTGCAGCGAAGCATCTCCCTTACGGCTTCAACAGGGATTCCGATAAATCGCCGACTCGTCACTATACTTGACGATCTTGGCATAGACTACCGCATACAACACAATCATTAAATATAACAATAATGGCTTTTACATTTACAGATCAAAATGTTGAGGAACTGATCGCAACCGGTCAGCCTATAGTAATTGACTTCTGGGCAACCTGGTGTGGTCCATGCGTGGCAATGGGTCCAGTAATCGATGATCTTGCCAAAGAATATGAGGGCAAGGTTCTCATCGGTAAATATAATGTTGAAGACGGTGGCGATTTCAGCACCGCAAACCGCATCATGTCAATACCCGCCATACTGTTTTTTAAAGATGGAAAAGCAGTTCGCGACCTTCGCCTTGCCGGTTCGCAGACACGCGAAAAAGTTGCAGAAAACATTGAAAAGCTTCTTGCACTCTGATTCCTGATATATAGAGATCAGCAATCTGCATTTTTTGACGCTATACACCCATGTGTATAGCGTTTTTTTCGTAACTTTGTAGACTAATCCTGATTATAATAAACCGCCTAACATATATGAAATTCAATGTTCCAAGCAAAGCTCTCTACAGCTTCGTAACATCTGTAAGCAAGGTGATCAATTCCAAAAACGCGATCACCGTCCTTAATAATTTTTATTTTGAGCTAAGCGATGGCTTACTCGTTGTAAAGGCTTCGGACACAGAAAATACACTCATAGGTCGTATCGAGGTTTCCAATGTCGAAGGGAAGGGTTCATTCTGTATCGATGCGCGCCGCATGATAGAGATGCTTCGTGAAATGCCTGACCAGGGCATCACTTTTACAATTGATGATGAAACGCTTGAGGTTCGTGTCACCTACTCGACGGGCTTCTACAACACAGTTGCCATATCCGGAGCCGAATACCCGGTTGTTGACATTTACGACACAAGTGCCGAATGTATTGAATTCACAGCACCGGTAAAAGAAGTTATCGCCGGTATAGAGTACACTCTGTTTGCAGTAAGTTCCGATGAAATGCGCCCGCAGATGACAGGAATCCTATGGGATATCAAGACCGACCGCATAATCTTCGTGGCTACAGACACCCGAAAACTTGTACGCTACACTAACTCAGTCATAATGCCCCAGGTGGAAGGTTCCTTTATCCTCCCCTACAAACCCGCCTCGGTAATACGTAACGTATTTGCCGGCGAAGAACCCCTCAACATAAAGGTTTCAGCCCGCAGTGTCCAGTTCTCTACCAACGACTTCACACTCGACTGCCGACTGATAAAGGGCAATTTCCCTGACTACAACCGTGTCATACCGGCAAAGAATCCCTATACAGTAACGCTTGAACGCGCTACATTCCTTACTGCCGTAAAACGTGTGAATGCTTTTGTGGATGCCAATAACGGCAGAATCACCTTCAGTATATCCTCCGATCGCCTTGTGATGCGTGCTCAGGACAGCAGCTACAACACATCGGGAGAGGAATCGGTACCCTGTGAATATACGGGTAAAGACATGATGATTGCCTTCAGCGGACCATTCCTCATAGAAATACTCCAGACCCTGCCTACTGACGACATCGAAATCCATCTTGCCGACCAGAGCCGCACTGCCGTATTCATGCCGGCTGAAAACGCTCCGGGCACTGACCTGTTGGTCCTGCTGATGCCTATGCACATCTGATACCGTCTGAAACTACTGACAATGGAACTTAAACTCACAAAGCCGATAATTTTCTTCGATCTGGAGACAACCGGCGTAAACATCACTGCCGACCGAATAGTTGAAATTTCAAGTATAAAAGTTCATCCCGGCGGTAAAGAAGAAAGCTGGACTATCCGCCTTAATCCGGAAATGCCGATCCCTGCCGAAGCAACGGCAGTTCACGGTATCAGTGACAGCGATGTAGCTAACTGTCATACATTCAAACAGATCGCACATCGTCTTGCCGACTACTTCCAGGGATGTGACATTGCCGGCTTCAACTCCAGTCGTTTTGACATTCCGATGCTGGATCAGGAGTTTCATCGCGCAAAAGTGGAATTCGACTTCACACGTGCCAAGTTCATTGATGTCCAGACGATATTCCACAAGAAAGAGCAACGCACTCTCGTAGCTGCCTACAAATTCTATTGTGGCAAAGATCTTACGCACGCCCATTCGGCAGAGGCTGATACACGTGCTACATATGAGGTACTGAAAGCTCAGCTTGACCGTTACGAGGATCTCCCGAACGACATGTCGAAACTCGCTGAATTTTCACGCCAGAACCGCAACGTGGATCTGATAGGTCGTCTTATCTATAATGAGGGAGGTCAGGAAGTGATCAACTTCGGCAAATACAAAGGTCAACTTGCCGAAAAAGTTCTACGCAACGACTCGGGCTACTTCGGGTGGATCATGCAGGGCGATTTTCCTCAGAACACCAAAGACTGTTTCACCAGAATAAAGCTCCGTATAAAATGAACCCCAGCACACCGTCGCCACTTAAAGGGAAGCATATCATCGTCGGAATTACCGGTGGAATCGCTGCCTATAAGACTGCCATGCTGATACGGCTTCTTGTGAAAGCCGGAGCGGAAGTCCAACCGGTAATGACCCCTGCGGCAAAAGAATTCATCACGCCGCTTACAATCTCCACTCTTTCAGGACACCCTACCATAAGCGAATTCTTCACAGCCAATACGGGGGTATGGAACAGTCATGTGGATCTCGGACTGTGGGCTGATGCTATGGTCATAGCGCCTGCGACGGCTTGTACAATAGCGAAAATGGCGAACGGCGTTGCCGACAATATGCTCGTTACGACATACCTGTCAGCACGCTCTCAGGTATTTATAGCGCCTGCCATGGACTTCGACATGATGCGTCATCCATCCACTACGGCAAATATCGAACGCCTGCGCTCGTTCGGTAATATCATTATCGATGCTGAAGAGGGTGAACTCGCGAGTCATCTCACGGGTAAAGGACGTATGGCTGAACCTGAGCATATTTTGAAGACTCTGGAACAATGGTTCGGAAAGAAATGCGGTCTTGCCGGTAAAAAAGTACTTATCACCGCCGGTCCGACACGTGAAAAAATCGATCCTGTGAGATATATCAGCAATTTCTCAACCGGGAAAATGGGATATGCCCTTGCTGAGGAAGCCGCACGGAGAGGAGCTGAAGTGACTCTGGTAAGTGGTCCGGTTTCACTTAGAACCACCGATCCGAATATTACCGTCATTGATGTTGAGACTGCCGATGAAATGCTCGCTGCCTGTCTCAAGGTTTTTCCGGAAACAGATATAGCCATTATGTGTGCTGCTGTTGCCGATTACGCGCCGGCTCACTACCATTCGTCAAAAATCAAACGTGAAACCGACGCCATCGAATCCATCGAATTACGGCGTAATCCCGACATAGCAGCTAATCTCGGAAAAATCAAAAGTGATAGCCAGATACTTGTGGGATTTGCACTGGAAACAGACAATGCCGAACAACATGGTCGTGACAAACTCGTCCGTAAAAATCTCGACATGATAGTAATCAATTCTCTTGCTACTCCGGGAGCCGGTTTCGGAACCGATACTAATTGTGTCACTATAATAAAAGCTGACGGGCAACGTTATGATTACACCACCCGACCCAAACAGGAAGTAGCCCGGGATATTCTCGATGTACTCACCGGCAGTTTTTCCGGGTCGGTAAAAGGCGACTGACCGTTACTCTCCAACACGTCTGACTATGATTTCCATCTTCCCTGCAGCTTGTTCTTCATTTTTTCGGTATCCTCTTGGTTTGTTAATACTTTTTTTAGGGGGTATCAGTCTTTATGCGCAGGAACTGAATTGTCGTGTGGAAGTCAATACAAGCCAGATAGAGGGTTCAAATAAAGATGTCTTCGAAACTCTGCAGGAAGCAATAAGCGACTACATGAATACAACTAAGTTTTCACAAGCCCAGATTGCCCCTAATGAAAAAATCGAATGTCAGCTTTTTTTCACCATCAAGGAATACACCGATGGTGTAATGCACGGTGATCTTCAGATACAATCGACACGTCCGGTCTACAATAGTTCTTATACTACCACTATCCTGAATTTTAAGGATACCAGGATTGATTTCGCCTATGAGCTGAACGAGCCTCTCGTTTACTCCGAAACCACAATGGAGAGCAATCTCACAGCTATCCTGAATTTCTACGCATACCTTATTCTTGCGCTTGATTTCGATAGTTTTTCACCAAGAGGCGGACAACCGTTTTTCGAAAGGCTTGAGACGATTGTACAACTTGCTCAGTCAGGAAGCGAAACAGGCTGGAAAGCTTTTGAGGATAACAAGAACCGTGCCGCTGTACTGTCGGCATATACCGATCCGGCAACCGGGATGATCCGTGATCTGAATTATACTTACCACCGTAACGGTCTTGATGAAATGGCGCTTAATCCGGATAAGGGACGTCAGAAAATCACCGCTGCATTGCTCGAAAATCTGAAAGCTGTCTATGACAATGCCCCGATGACCGTCGCATTGTCGCTGTTCAGGGATGCCAAACTCGACGAACTTGTCAATCTATACAGCAAAGCTCCACAGGATGAACGCGATAAAGTATATCAGCTCCTTCAGCCGATGTATCCTACGGATGCTTCCCGACTTAACAAGATCAAGAAACCAGCCACCGACTAACACATGATCGAAACCTTACACATATCTAATTACGCATTAATTGACTCGATAGACATTGAGTTCGGTCCCGGACTTAATATTATTACCGGTGAAACAGGTGCCGGAAAATCAATTATGCTGGGCGCCCTGTCACTATTGCTGGGTGCGCGTGCCGATCTTAAAGCTGTAAGAATCCCTGACCGGAAATCAGTGATAGAAGCTGTTTTTTCCGTCAATGATTATTCCGGACTGAAACAGTACTGCAACGACAATGATATCGAGTGGGATAACGACCGCTGCATACTCCGACGGGAGATTTCACCGGGAGGTCGTTCACGTGCGTTCGTAAATGATTCGCCGGTACCATTGAATCGTCTTGAGGGAGTAGCTATGCGTATGGTCGACATCCACTCTCAGCACCAAAACCAATTGCTTGCCCAACCTGAATTCCAACTTGAAATAATTGACAAACTTGCAGGGAATGAGGAACGTCTTGCGGAATACCAGCGCCGGTTCGCCGCTTTCCGCGAGGCTTTGCGTCGTCTCAAAAACGCACGGGCTGAAATTGAACGTACCAGGGCTGATGAGGATTATACCCGGTATCAGCTCGAACAGATTGACGAAGTAAATCCTGTTCAGGGAGAACTTGACGACCTGGAACGCGATCGGGAAGTACTCGCTAATGCAAGTCAGATAAAACAATCACTCATTGATGCAATCGATCTGTTGACTGACGGCTCTCATAATGTTACCGACATGATCAGCGAAGCATCTTCCGCCATCGAACGCATCGAACATCTTCTGCCGGATGATGACATGCAGTCACGTCTGGATTCTGTTGTAGCCGAGATAAAGGATATTTCCCATACTTTGCAACATATTGATTCGGGACTCAGCGCTGATCCGCGGATGCTGGAAGCCACCGAGGACCGTATAATGGCGCTTGAGAATCTAATGCACCGGCACCACCTCGATTCGCTTGAAGAACTTATAGCGATGCGTGACGATCTGCGTCGCAGACTGGATACGTTGGATAGCAGCGAACAGATGCTTGCCGATCTTGAACGGCAGGCACGCCGTGCGAAAGCGTTGGCTCGCGAAGTAGCCCGCGACATTTCAGCAGCCCGCGTGTCAGCAGCCTCCCGTTTCGGAGAATTGCTGCTTGAGCGTGCACGCCCACTCGGTATGTCAAATTTACGGTGTGAGATACGCGTCAGCCAGGCAGAGATGTCGATAACCGGTACCGACCGTATTGACTTTATGTTTGCCTTCAACAAACAGCAGCAACTGCTCCCGGTAGGTATGACAGCGTCAGGGGGTGAAATATCCCGGCTTATGCTTACCATAAAAGGTATAATTGCCGAACACATGCAGCTGCCGACCATAATATTTGATGAAATTGACACCGGTGTGTCGGGGGATGTAGCCAACCGCATGGGACAAATGATGCAGCAGATCGGCGAACACCTGCAAGTAGTGGCAATTACCCATCTGCCTGCCGTGGCTGCAAACGGCAAGACTCATTTCAAAGTGTATAAGCAGGATTCTGAGGACGCCACCCACACTCATATACGTCGTCTGTCCAATGACGAGCGCGTTGGAGAGATAGCGCTGATGCTCTCGGGTGATCCGGATAGTCGGGCGGCACGTACCGCAGCACGTCAATTGCTGCGACGCGAATAATCGTTAATGAAATCGAAATATGGAAAAATCTGATTATATATTTGGTATCCGCGCCGTTATTGAAGCTCTCGAAGCCGATAAAAAAATTGATAAAATTCTTATTCGACGCGATCTTCAGGGCGAACTTGTTGCTCAGCTTTTCGATATACTCAAGGGGCGGCGTATTGTCGTACAACGGGTACCGGCAGAGAAACTCGACCGCATCACACGTCGCAACCATCAGGGTGTCATTGCCTTTGCGGCGGCGGTGACCTACCACCGTCTCGACCATCTCGTAGCCTCGGTTTATGAGGCAGGACGCGTTCCGTTTATTGTAATGCTTGACGGAGTTACAGATGTACGTAATTTCGGAGCTATTGTCCGCACATGTGAATGTGCCGGTGTGGATGCCGTGGTGATTCCGGAACGCGGAAGTGTGTCGGCAGGTCCCGACGCCATGAAGACCTCCGCAGGTGCACTCGCACGTGTACCGGTGTGCCGCGAACGTGACATACTCAGTTCCGTGAGATTTCTCAAGGAGTGCGGATTTACCGTAGCGGCTGTTACCGAAAAGGCTGAAGGAACCTACACCACCGCCGACTATACCGGTCCGGTAGCTTTAGTCATGGGTGCTGAAGACACGGGTATTTCACGCGAAGTAATCAATGAGTGTGACATCCGCGTAGCAATACCCATGCTTGGACACATCGGATCTCTCAACGTATCAGTTGCCGCAGGAATAGCTATATATGAAGTTGTACGGCAGCGACTTGCCGCAAATGAAGAACCGGTTTAACAAGCTATCCGATTTTGCTAAGCAACTCCACTGCACGCCGTGTATTCTCGTGCGTGTTGAAAGCTGTCAGGCGGATATACCCTTCGCCCGCTGCCCCGAAGCCGCATCCGGGAGTACTTACGACACCATGGTGAAGCAGTAGGTCGAAAAATTCCCATGATCCTATTCCATCCGGTGTAGCGACCCATACATATGGGGCGTTGACGCCTCCGTACACCTGAAGTCCTATGTCGCGCAGTCCACGCCGGAGGACTTCGGCATTCGTCATATAATAGTCGATAGTTTCGCGAATCTGTGTCTTGCCTTCAGGTGTGAATATCGCGGCAGCCGCACATTGGGTGACATAACTTGCCCCGTTGAATTTTGTGGTCTGTCTGCGCAGCCACAGTCGGTTGAGGCTCACCTCGTTACCTTTGACAGGGTCATATGCCTTGAGTTCGTGAGGTATAACCGTATATCCACAGCGCAATCCGGTAAATCCGGCTGTCTTTGAAAAACTACGGAATTCTATCGCACACTCACGCGCACCTTCTATTTCATATATCGAATGTGGTATATCCGTGGCTTCGGGTCGGATAAAAGCTTCGTATGCTGAATCAAAAAGAATCAGGGCGCGGTGTTTCCGGGCATAATCAACCCATACTTTCAGTTGATCGCGCGTAAGTGTGGTACCGGTAGGATTGTTGGGATAACACAAATAAATCATATCCACCGGTTCTGATGGCAGATCGGGACAGAAATCATTGGAGGCAGTACACGGCAGGAGTATCGGACGTTGGCGCCCGCTCATAAGGTTGGTATCTACATACACAGGATATACCGGATCGGTTACAGCCACCCGATTGTCCACGGACAAAATGTCGCCGATGTTGCCTGTATCGCTCTTGGCGCCGTCACCTACAAAAATTTCATCAACCGATATGTCAATCCCGCGTGCTTTATAATCGTTTACGGCTATTGCCTCCCGTAAAAAATCGTAACCCTGTTCCGGTCCGTATCCCCTGAATGTTTCGGCATGTGCCATCTCTCCGACTGCCTTATGCATGGCATCAATGGCAGCCTGACATATCGGACGCGTCACATCACCGATACCCATACGTATTATTTCCGCAGAGGGATTCGACTCGGTATACCGGCGCACTTTCCGTGCGATGTCAGAAAAAAGATAACTCTCAGAAAGGTTATTGAAATTACTGTTTATCTTAATCATAAGTCTTTCCTATTGAAAATGAATCATAAATCGACAATTCCCCGGAACGCTTCCTCAGCCGGACCGGTCATATAAATCTGTCCATCCGTTTCCGACCATCTTATCTGTAAAGAGCCACCGAGGAGATCGACCCGGACATTCCGGTCAGTGACACCAAGCAATACGCATGCTGCCACCGATGCACACGCTCCCGTACCGCATGCCATGGTTTCGCCTGATCCACGCTCCCAGACCCGCATCCTGATATGACCACGGTCAATTACCTCGACAAACTCGATATTAGCCCTGTCTTTCCACATAGGATGCATCTCCAGGATACGCCCGGTTCCATGCACGTCAGCATCATTCACATTGTCCACTATCATCACACCATGAGGATTACCCATTGACACTGCGGTAAGTCGGATGGGCTCCATGCCTTCCACCGAAAAATCGGTCATGTCATCTGAAAGTCTGGTGATACCTACCGATTCCGGATCCTGTGACGGAATTCCCATCGCTACGGTCACTGTCGCGATTCGCCCGTCACTTCCGGGATGAAGTTCAAGTGTTCGCATTCCCGACAGCGTGTCGATACGCAGCGACAGCTTCTTGGTAAGACCATGGTCATATACCAGTTTACCTACACAGCGTATACCGTTTCCGCACATTTTGGCTTCAGAACCATCGGCATTGAAAATGCGCATTGAAAAGTCTGAGTCCGGATTATTCGGTTTACCTACAACGATTATTCCGTCACCTCCAATCGAACAGTGACGGTCACTGAGTCTGCGCGATAATGCAGGGAGGTCTTCAGGAACAGGATAGGTAACATTATCAAGATAGATATAGTCATTGCCTATACCATGCATCTTGATGAAAGGCAAACTGTTTGATTGAATATTACTAATATCCATTGTTTTTTGTTATTCGACTGGCAAAATTACTAAACTTTCGAATAACATTTTCAGAAATTAGTATAAAACCGATGTCTGGCGGGGTGCGAAGCGTATTTCAGCCATGCATATACAGTGGCTTTCTCCGTCAATCTGTATCTTTGCCGAACTCTCGTCACGTAACATCCTGATAGAAGCACGCTCTCCATAATGTGCCTCATTCTTGTAATTTATATCAAAATAAACAATTGAATGACTGTCATGGAAATCGAGACTCCATTGGTTAAGGATCAATTCAATATAGCGCGTGGAATTGACATGGCGGTTGAAGTCGATATCGGTAGTCTGAAATCTGTAGTGTTCTATATCTGTGGCGTCGCGAAATTCACGCATTTTTGTAGGCATCGGTATCGGACACTCTCGTTTGCCAATTACCTCAGAGTCATCAATCATGCCCGAAAGATCAGCAGGGTGACGAGTTTCGGAATTTATTGCTACCCAAAGAGTACGGGCATATCCGAGTTCTTCTCCGTTTTCGCCATACACCACGAAATTACGGTGTGAAAACATTCTGTGAAAACTTTCCACCCACGTCACTATAGTATATGTTTCTTCAATCCGAGGCATTCGCCGCATAGCTACAGTTATACGGCTCAACACCCAGAGCGCATTAATTTTTTTCAGGGCTGCATACCCTATTTTTAGTGAGTTTGCATGTTGCACGGCAACATCGATCAGTTGTTGGGCAAACATGGATAACGATAACTCTTTCTGGGCATTACAGTGTGATGCCATTAAAAAGTAACTATGTGCCTCCTCACGAGGTGAAATCTTTATATGTTTAGCTTGAGTTGGAGCAATCATTGTATTGTGTTTTGTTGTTGAACAACACTTGTAACGCATTGGTTCAAGCATTCCACCTGCAAAATTAAACAATTTAACTTAACAAACACTATCGTAAAAAGTGTGCTCTAAAAATTACCCTCCGACTGTCACAGCCGGAGGGTAGCAAAATTTTAACCAATCAATCAAACCAATCAATCAAACCTTAAAACAATCTCTTCTTCATAAAGTCAAACCGGTGTCACCGATTGACAATGCAAAGTTAAGCACAACTTCTGACACTGTGAAATATCAAAGTTAAACAAAGTTAAATTGATTACACCGCTGTTACATCTCGTTTTTCAACAGCCGGTTTGTGTCCGGCAGGGCTAAATTATTTGGAATTTTACACTCTTTTTATTACTTTTACCGATGAATCCAATCCTC
>CAZKSF010000060.1:0-14836 GCA_964555405.1 uncultured Bacteroides sp. | reverse complement strand
GCACATCTTATAATTATTTTGTATTATATCCCTATCATCAGTAGGGACATGCCTTCGGCATGTTAAATAAGTCCCTATCCCTCAGATACATCGCAAAGCGATGCCGCCAAAGCGCACATCTTATAATTATTTTGTATTATATCCCTATCATCAGTAGGGACATGCCTTCGGCATGTTAAATAAGTCCCTATCCCTCAGATACATCGCAAAGCGATGCCGCCAAAGCGCACATCTTATAATTATTTTGTATTATATCCCTATCATCAGTAGGGACATGCCTTCGGCATGTTAAATAAGTCCCTATCCCTCAGATACATCGCAAAGCGATGTCCCTACATATTATAATTATAATATAAATTATCAGAGAGGGTGGGAGAGAGTGCTAGGGGCACGATGTTGTCCATAACCGGGCATGACCGTAGGGTTCACCTTGTAACATTCTGCCGAAATAACGATTGTGGATGTGGGCGCGATGTATCTTTTATTTACAATTGATTAAAACGTTGTTGGTTCGTGCACCGGCGCCCACATGTCCGGGAATGATATTTTTTAAGGTTTTTTTTGAAGGAAATTTTGGATATATCGTTTTTTTTGCTAAATTTGCAACATTAACATTTAACCAAGCTTAAACTTAACCAAAAAATATAACCGACATGAAAACCAAACTACTTTTAAAGGGATTGCTGATGGCATCTTCGTTCTTCGCCTTTGCATCTTCCGCTCACGCCAGGACAAGTGAGGAATTCTTGCCGATGTTTGAGCAAGGTAAATCGTGGGAATGTGTGGCTAAATTTATAAAGTGGAATCATTCATCGATGTTTGCTCCCAGAAATTTTACCGTTTATGTGGATAGCGACACTGTAATTGATGGCAAACAATATACTCGCCTGAAACTGTGTAATCGCGTGATGATAATAAATGGGAACGTTAGTAAAGATGATAGTGTTGAGTATACGCTCGCTTACCAGGAAAATGGCGTAGTTTATGTATTCAAGCACGAATATCAGGACTTTATGCCACTATTTGATTTCGGTGCAGAAATTGGTCAGGAATTTGAATTCTTCCCAACTGTTGAAAATGTTTCGAGTGTAAATGTAAATGGTATTGACAGAAAATTATTTACTTTTGAAGATTATAATTCCATTTATTTTTGGCTCGAGGGAATAGGAACTGTTGATTTGGATTTTATTATAACTCCAATGATGACTACCGGGTTATCATATACACATCTACAGCGGTGTATGAAAGATGGAGAATGCCTGTTCGATATTCGTGATTTCGGAGGCAGTCTGAGTTTTGGAGCCGAAGGAATCTATTATAAAACTACGGTTGACAATAATGTATCTGTCGATTACATAGATATTGATCTAAATCCGGTTATTGTGCCTGATAAGATAACCGACAGAGGGGTTACATACACTGTGACCGGCGTGGAGGAGTTGGCGTTTGTTTTTAATCATGAGGTTGATGAAATTTCATTGCCCGAATCAATATTGTCGATTGAGGGAAATGCATTCGGGGAATGTGAGGAATTGGCATCGCTTACGGTCAATGCGACCTTGCCTCCTGAAGTGAAAGAGAATTCATTTATGCCGGTGCATTTCGAACAGTGTACGCTGTATGTCCCAAGCGGTTCGGTAGATGCGTATTCATCGGCGGAGATATGGAAGAACTTCAAGACAATCCTCCCGATAACTACGGCGATCAATACCACCCATGTCAAGCCGGTAAACGTAAGAGGAGAGGTAATAGGAACAGATGGTAAAGTTCTCAGCCAGATCAGGCGCCCGGATGGAGTGACAGCAGCGGAATGTTGCGAAGACTTGCCCTCGGGAATATACATGGTGCGTCTGACCGACAACTTTGGCTCAACCACCGTCACTCGGATAGCAAAGTAAACGATCTTTGACTTTAAAAAATCTTTATCAGAGAGTGCATCATGGCATGCACTCTCTTTATTTTTGGAGTGCGAACTTCATTTTGATATAGTATTTAAAAAAAATACGTAAAATTGTCGTAAAATTTGTTTTTTCGATGAAAGTAACCTAATTTTGCACGGTCAAAAAAAACATTTGAAAAATTGAATCATTTCACATAACTTTAGTAGTTTATTTATGAAGAAACTTTACACAATCGCTATGGCAGCCGCAGTTACCATGACTGCATCAGCCATTACCCGTCAGCAGGCGTCAGGTGACCCGGTTAAGTTCAATCGTTTTCAGGCAACTGCTGAACAGACAGTTACTCTCGGTGGATCTGCTGTCACTAAAGCTCCTGCAAAAGCAAGCGCTTTCAATTCGATAGCTGATGTTGAAGGTGAGTACGTATGGTCATATTATCAGCTCATAAAACCTGGAGGCTCACAATCGGGAATAGTTGAATTCACGATTCTTGATGAAGCAACCGGTCTTGTTCAGATTGACGGTCTCTTCTCTTCAACCATCGGTCTCGGATCTGTTACAGCTACTTATGATGTTGAAGCCGGAACTTTAACTGTTCCAAACAGACAATACCTGGGAATTGATAACTGGGGAGATCCCGATTATTTCTATTTCAAAGCTCTTGGTGAAGATGGTTTTACAATTGATGGTGCTATTGATGCAGAAAGTGTTGTTGTTGCAGTTGAAGGTTCTACATTCACATTCGCCGATGACATTGTAATTGCAGTAGGAGACCCTGATAATGAAGACCTCGGTTGGTGGGAACTTGCTGCATTAAACGAGTTTACTAAATATGTTGAACCCAGCGATACACCCGATCTTGAGGACTGGACCACTTTCACCACTGCCACGATGATAGATGGCTGGATTATACCGGCTCTTACATATAATGATGGTTCATATGCCGACCCGGAAGATTTCCCCCTCACTGTTTCGGTTGCACGTAACAATGAAAACCCGAATCTTCTCCTTATAGAGAATCCTTATCTCCAGTCGTCCGGTTTCCCATTGAGCGGAACATCTGAAGGTTACATCGTACTTGACATCACAGATCCTGATTTCGTTCTCGTTATGCCGGAAGTATACTCAGGATTTACCAATGGTTCTAACCGCGTTTATTGTTTCAATATTGAAGGTTATTGGACTTCCATGGGTTATACTAAAGAGGACATAGTTGCAGATTTCGAAGGGGAAATTGATGAATGGTCAAATATGACAGAAGAGGGAACCAACACAATCATTTCTATTCCTACCTGCCGCTTCAACTACCCCACTGCTCTTGACAAAATGTATGTTTGGACTGACCGTGGCGATGCAATGAAGGCAACCATAACTATCGAAGGTACTGTAGGCATTGACAATGTAATTGTTGCAAACGAAGATGTAAATGCTCCTGTTGAGTACTTCACCGTTCAGGGCGCACGTGTTGACAATCCTCAGGCTGGTTCAATCGTAATCCGCCGTCAGGGTTCTCAGGTATCTAAAGTAATCGTGAAATAATACAACGATATAATAAGACTTTCACACAAACCCGCAATGTGTCACCCACATTGCGGGTTTTGGTTTTTCGACCAAAATCGGCTCGCTACCGTTGCCATAATGTGCCCGTATTCCTATGGAAAAGCAAGCATGGTACCTGGGAACCGACAACATCCACAGACGGTATTTCCCGAGTAGTTATCTGATCATGGTGCAGTGTTATCGGGGCAATCGGCATAGACCGGTGCAATGTAACCATCCGAAGTCAGCCGACTTTCGGAGAATAAAAAATCTCAGGGGGTTACTCCTGAGATTTTTTGTAGTTGTATGGAAGCAATGCTTCTATTTGTTCTTCGTTTATGTCCGGGGAAAGTTTTGTGAGGGCGTCTGTGAGCTCATACCGATGCCTGCGGGCTGCCTTAGGCGATATTCCTTCCATCAATAACACCAGTTCTGACCATCGCATCGAACGGAAGCCTACCACTCGAACACTTTACTCCCATTCGCATATCCGCTGGATACTGCGACATTTCTACACGATTGTTTTCATTTAAATTAAACATGGCGTTTTTGATCACAAAGATCGCAATCAAAAACGCCACAAAAAAGTCGGCTGAATTCGGATGGTTACTAATTCCCAAGTCGGTTTATTGTGCCCATATAAAAAAATCCCGCAATGTATTGAAACACTGCGGGACGGTGGAAAATATATTAAAATCCGAGTATTATTTCACGATCACCTTAGATACCTGAGAACCCTGACGGCGGATTACGATTGAACCAGCCTGAGGATTGTCAACACGAACGCCATGAACAGTGTAGTACTCAACAGGTGCATTAGCATCCTCGTTTGCAACAATTACATTGTCAATACCTACAGTACCTTCGATAGAAATGGTTGCCTTCATTGCATCGGCACGATTGGTCCACGTATACATTTTATCAAGAGCAGTGGGGTAGTTGAAGCGACAGGTAGGAATTGAAATGATAGTGTTGGTGCCTTCTTCTGTCATATTTGACCATTCCTCGATAACATTCCATTCCTCCTTAATTTCTTCCTGTGTCATACCAAATGATTCACAGAACCCTTCAACGTTAAAGCAATAAACATCATCTGAACCATTTATGAATCCGGAGAAGACACCGGGCTTAACAATAACAAATTCCGGATCCGCTATGTCAATCACGATGTAACCATCAGAACCATCCAGAGGGAAACCAGATGATTTCAGGTAAGGATTCACGAGACGGATGAGGTTGGGGTCTGCATCGTTGCGTTCAACCGAAACAGTGATGGGAAAATCTTCCGGGTTGGCATATGAACCGTCATTATATGTAAGAGCCGGCATTATCCATCCGTCTATCATGGTTGCAGAAGAGAAAGCGGTCCATGATTCGGGATCAGGATCAGGATTTACAATATTCTTTGTTAATTTGTTAAATGCTGTGATTGTCCACCAACCGAGTTTTTCATTATCAGGATCACCTACTGCGATGATAACATTATCAGGGAACTTGAATGTATTGCCGTCGAGAGTCGCCACAACACTTTCCACATCCAAAGCACCTGGAATTAAGGCACCTTCGTCGTTAAGACCTTTGAAATAGAACCAATCCATAGCACCGTAGACATCTTCTCCAAGAAATTGCCTGTTGGTGATAGTTAAAGTTCCGGCAGCAAGATCAACAGTAGCTTCAAGACTGTTGAGACCAAGACCCACCGGATAGATTCCATCAATATTTACCAGACCGGTTTCCGCATCAACAACCGTCAAATCAACTTCTTTGCTTGAATAACCGGAAGGATAAATAAGACTGAAGAAATCCCATAATAACTCTCCTTCCATTTCTGATACAGAATTAAAAGTGCTTGCTTTAGCAGGAACTTTCGCATCACCATGGATTCCTATCGGCTCGGCGGTAACCTGAAGACGATTAACAGAGGTGACAGCCTCCTGTTGACGGGTAATGGCTGATGCTGTAACGGTAACTACAGCAGCCATCGCAACGGTGTAAAGTTTTTTCATAAATAAACCTTTTAAATTTGTTATAAAATGAGTCAATTTCCAAAAAATTGTATTTAGACAATGCAAAATTAGTTGACTAAAATTAAAAAAACAAATTTTTCGGCTATTTCCTTATTTTTCAGATCCGATAACAGAAAACCGTTTCAATACTTCCATTATAATAAAGAATGTGAATTTCATCGCAACATTCCGCATATGTCACTCTATCTGAACACTGGATGCCGTGCCATATTGTTTGCCCGAGAAGCCGGTAGCGGATCTGAATACAGTGAGTGATTCATTATGTTCATTTGAAATCTTGTATTGACAGAACAAAGACCGAGTCGTAAAACACAATTTACGACTCGGTCCTGGAGTATTTTATGAAGTCATGAAAATTTTATGAATTCATGAACAAAAGAGTCCTATTTGTTTCCTATTTTTTCGAGAAGACGGTTAACAGCTCCGGCAAGCTGTGCGTCATGTCCATTGGCAACATCGCCGGGATTATTGTAAATGATTACATCGGGATTGAGCTGATGGTTCTCAAGCACATTACCCTGCATATCCATGGATGTGACCTGAGGTATACCGAAAACGATGGACGGATCGATCTGTGATTCCCACCACACGGCTGTCATTGTGCCCGGAACCGGCGCTCCGATCACATCACCTATGCCGAGTGTCTGATAAACGAACGGTGTGCCGTGGGCATCGCTGTAATTGGACTCGTTGACAAGCATTACTGACGGCTTGCACCACTGCGAGAACGGCTCGCTGCCGATGTACTGTCCACGGGGAACAAAGCGGACATATTCTTTTCCGGAAAGAAGCTGGGCAACATCGTTGTGGAGCCAGCCACCACCGTTCCAGCGGGTATCGACTATGACTGCCTCGCGATTGCGGTATTTGCCGAGCAGGCGGTCGTAGACGGTGCGGAAGCTGGGACTGTTCATACCCTGGATGTGGACATAACCCACGCGACCGCCCGAAAGGCTGTCGACAATAGCTTCGTTACGCTCAACCCAACGCTGATAGAGCATGTCGCTGACTGAGCCGGAGCTGACAGGCTTGATCTGCACGCGGTCGTTGCTGCCGTCGGCGCGCTGAACCTCGATGTAGGTCTTTCTGCCGGCGAGTCCTTCGAGCAACGGATAATAGTCGACACCGGCAAGGATAGGATTGCCGTCGATAGACATGATGATGTCGCCCGGCTGAATATGCGCTTTTTTGGTTGCAAGCGGACTACGCGGAAGCACTTCAAGCACCTTGAGACCATCGCCTGTATAGGTTTCGTCGAAGAAGGCGCCGAGACTTGCCGTCTGCATGGAAGCGCCGCCACCGTAGGCACGTGCTCCGGTGTGGGAGGCGTTCAATTCACCGAGAATCTCGCTCATCAGTTCGGCAAAATCGGTGTTATTGTTGATATATGGCAGGAAGCGGCGATAGTGCTCGCCATAACCTTCCCAATCGACTCCATGAAGATTGGCATCGTAGAACTTGTCCTTGACCTGCTTCCACATGTGATCGTAGATGTAAGCACGCTCATGCGAAGGCTTGCGTTCGTAAGGTGCGTTGAATTCGATGGATTTGACTTCGCCTGACGGTATGGATATTTTCTTCATGCCGGAGCCGGTGAGCGTGAACAGATTCTCGCCCTTGGCATCAGGTTCGAGTCCGCCGGCTATGTCGCGGACGAGGATACGGGTCTCGTTTTTGCGCAGATCACGCACCATGAGATGTGTGGCGCCCTCGGTGGATGAGGCTACGTAATAGAATTTGTCACCTTTGGGCGAAAGATAATAATCCCACACCATTGCCGATGAAGGAGTGAGTCGCGCCATGCGGTAGGTGCGGTTGGCAAGGTCGAGTTCGATCGGCTCAACTTTCGGTTTGTCGTCATCGCCCTTACCGTCTTTCTTTTTCTTCTTGTCTTTCTTTTTATCGGACTTGCCTTTATCGCCGTCACCTTTTTCCTCTTTTGAGTCCTGGAGTTCTTTCTCATGAAGCTCGGCATCCTCCTCCGAATTACGGAAATTATCCCATTCGTCGGTATCGAATACCATGAGGATAACGTCGTTCTGATTGCCCCAGCTGCCATGGCTCTTCATGCCGTACTTGCCGGTCATGTAAGTCATTGCTTTGCCGCCTAACGCCCACTTGGCACCGCCGTCGGAGTAACCGCTTTCGGTGAGGTCGACAACGCTGCTGCCGTCGGCTGCAACAAGAGCTATGTCGGTGTTGTTCCAGCCCCCTATGCCGATGTAATCGACAAGCAGGTTACGGCTGTCGGGAGACCATTCGAATGAAATGTCGCCATCGGTGTAGGAATAGTTGAAGTCACCGCCAAGGGCCGTATTTACGGCTTTGGTGTCAAGATCGATGACACGTAATTCGGTGCGGTTTTCGAGGAATGCCACTTTTTTGCCATCGGGACTGAACACCGGCTGCTGGGCTGCGGTGGCGCACTCGTAAAGGGGTTCTTCGACTATGTCGGTGGCATAAGCGAAACGCTTCTCCTTGTCATCCTTGATTCTGGCGGTGAAGAGCTGCCATTTGCCATTGCGGTCGCTATCGTAGACAAGTGTCCTGCCGTCGGGTGAGAACGAAACGCACCGTTCCTGACCGTCGGTATTGGTAATGCGCTTGGTGGTCTGATATTTGGTGTCGGTTACGTAGACATCGCCACGGATGATGAACGCAACTTCTTCGCCAGAGGGGGAAACCGCCATGCGTGACGCTCCCCAGGAACGCATTTGCTTGACGCGGTCGCTGTCGTAGTCGTCGGCAACGATTTTCACATCAATCTTCTGTGGCTGACCACCAGGACGGAGGGTGTAGAGCTCGCCGTCCCAGCTGTATGCGAGAGTACCGTTGTCGGAGGCTGAAAGCGAACGGACGGGATGCTTCTCGTAATGGGTGAGCTGACGCTTTCCAGAACCGTCGAGGGCGCGTTCCCAGATGTTGATTGTGCCGTCTTCTTCGGTGAGATAATAGAAACCGTTTCCGTCGGGACGCCAGCGCGGATTGAGATCGTGACCGTTGAAATCGGTAAGTTTGGTGTGCTTGCCATCTTTCATGAGCCAGATGTCGCTGGTGCCTGACGAACGCTCGTGCTTACGCAACGGATCCTCGTAGCCTTTTTTGTCGTGATAAAGGACAGTGCCGTCGGCTTTGACATCCATGGCTCCCATGGTCTGCGACAGCCACTGCACGGGACGCGGCGACTGCGCGGTGATGTCGATAGAATATATCTGGGGCAACGACGGCATGAGCATGGTGGTTGCCGAAGGCATTACGTTGGAAAGGAAAAGCAGATGTGTGGCATCGGCGAATGCAAACGGCGTCTCGGAGGTGCTTCCGGTGGTAAGACGACGGGGCGTGCCACCCGTGGCGGGAACGATGTAGATGTCGGCACTCCCCTCACGATCGCTGGAGAATACTATCTGACTGCCGTCGGGTGTCCAGAGAGGCTTGGTGTCGTAGGCGGAGCTGGTGGTGAGCTGACGAGCCTGACCTCCCGTCGCCGGGACGGTGAAAATGTCACCCTTGAAGGTGAAGGCTACAGTACTGCCGTCAGGCGAAATAGCTGCGTTGCGCAACCATAATGGCGATGAATCCGCTTCGGCAGCATAGGCGGCTACTCCAAGAGCAGTCATGCACGCCACAAGCAGAACCGGCTTGTTTATCTTCATTGCAATGAATTGGTTAGTTATAATATGGTTATTTTGCAAAATTAGCAATTAATACTAAATTTGCAAAACATTTGACATGCAGTTTATCCGGACAACCCGACGCATGAAGCAAATGTACGGTTTTTTTATCCTGAAATTTATGGCGGAGCACAATAATCTCGGAGCGTGGGGCGAAAATGTCGCTACGGAGTATCTGATTGAAAAAGGATATGCGATTACTGAACGTAATTTCAAGGCAGGAAGGTATGAACTGGATATAATAGCTATGGACGGGGATGAAATTGTGTTTGTGGAGGTGAAGACACGCATCGACAATTTCGCGGATCCAAGCGATGCGGTGGATGAAAAGAAGATCAGGCACCTGGCGAAAGCTGCCGACATATATCTTCGCATGAGGAAATATCAGCATGCGCCGCGGTTTGATGTAATAACCGTTACAGGGAGTGAGACGGGCGGATACAGTGTGACGCACTACCCGGATGCGTTTATGCCACCCCTGATGACCGGAGGCTCCGGCTATTGAAAAAAAGAACGCTCCGGCAGCACGCGAGTGCTCCGGAGCGTCTGATAGTTTGGGCGTTATTGCGTCGCCGACGTTATGCCTCTACGGGTGTAACGTTGATGAACCGGCGGCCGTTACGACCTTCGGTAAATACGACTGTACCGTCGATAAGTGCATAAAGAGTGTGATCCTTACCGATGCCTACATTGAGACCGGGATGATGCACTGTACCGCGCTGACGCTTGATGATGTTGCCGGCTTTTGCAAACTGACCACCGAAAATCTTAACGCCGAGTCGCTTGCTTTCTGATTCGCGACCGTTCTTCGAACTACCTACACCTTTTTTATGTGCCATTGTCGTTTGAGATTTTAGAGGTTAAGCAACTACTTCTTTAATTAACACTTTGGTAAAGTACTGGCGATGACCATTCTTTCTGCGATAGCCCTTGCGACGTTTTTTCTTGAAAACGATCACTTTTTCACCCTTGACGAGGTTTTCGAGCACTTCGCATACTACTTTGGCGCCTTCTACGGTGGGGGCACCTACCTTTACTCCTGCTTCGGTGTCAGCGAGGAGAACACGGTCGAATTCTACCGTATCACCTGCTTTGGCAGCTTCACCGAGATAATGGACATACAAGAACTTGCCGCTTTCAGCCTTGAACTGCTGTCCCTGAATTTCAACGATTGCGTACATCGTTACTTTTACTGTTATTGAGTTAACCCGTCGGGCGAAAGCGCTGTCGCACTGCTGATGGCGAGCTGGCTTTGCTTAATTCGATGCCCGGTGCGGAAAATTGCGGTGCAAAGTTACGTATTTTTCTTTATATCACAATATTTACAGTAGTTTTTTTGTGCTTTTTTATTCGATTACGGCTATTTTTTCTACTTTATGCGTGTGACGGCTATTATTCCTCATTGTTTTTAGCTAATTTTGCATTGAAACATTGCTTACAGATGATGAAAATGCTACACGGTAACGCCAGGCTGATTTCGATACCGAAGATATGCGATCCGCGAGGAAATCTTTCGTTTATTGAAAATTTCACCCATCTTCCGTTCAAGATAGGGAGCGTGAGGTGGATATACGATATTCCGGCAGGTGCGGGTTCGGCGGCCGAGATAAGCCCGCGCAGGTGTCTGGTGGTGGCGATGTCGGGTGCTATCGACGTGAGACTCACCACTCCCGACGGCATGCCGATGGAGATAAGGCTGTCGGAGCCTCACTGCGGTCTTCTGCTCGAAGGAGGCGTGGAGCGACAGTTGCTGGGCTGCTCGTCGAATGCAGTGATAACCATAATTGAGGAGGACGAGAACGCTGACACTCCTGACCAACTGACACCGACCGGTGAGGATGCTCACTTACGTTCGTCGGTGGAAAATTGCAGGATTATTCAGTTGCCGCGTGAGAAATGGGAAAACGGGAGCGGGAATGTGGCAATGCTGACTAACGGAGTGTCGGCACCGTTCGATATAAAACGCGCTTTCTATATATATGATGTTCCGGGCGATTCGGTGCGCGGCGGTCACTCGCATTTCGAGGAACTGTGCTTGCTTGTGGCGCTCGGAGGTTGTTTCGATGTGACGGTATCGGACGGGGCGGCTCAACGCAGATTCTGCCTTAACCGACCCTATAAGGCGCTTTACGTGCCATCGGGTATATGGAGGGAACTCGACAATTTTTCATCGGGAAGCGTTTGTCTCGCCCTTTCGTCTATCACTTACCGAGAAAGTGATTATGTGCGGTCGGCGGAACAATTCGGCAAACTGACACGGCATAAAATCAAATTATTGTGAAACGATATAGATTTCTGGATCTGTCGATTGCTGACGCCGGCGAACGCGCCGATATTGCGGAAGCGGTGGCAAGGGTGATTGACAGCGGACGCTTTGTCGGCGGCGAGGAAGTGGACCGCTTTGAAAAGCGGCTTGCTTCGTTGACCGGAACGGAGCTGGCGGTGGGCGTGAGTAACGGACTGGATGCATTGCGGCTTTCTCTGAGGGCGCTGATGGAAACGGGTCGGCTGAAAAAGGGTGACGGCGTGGCGGTGCAGGCTAATACTTACATTGCATCCGTGCTGGCAATAACTGATTCGGGACTTGTGCCCTATCTGATTGATGTGGACTTACATTCGATGATTCCAACGGCTGAAAATCTGGAGGAGGCGGCACGAAACGGTGTGAAAGCTTTCATGCCTGTGCATCTGTACGGTCGCCCGGCATGGAACGCTGAACTGTCGGATGTTGCACGAAGGTACGGGCTGATTGTTATTGAAGATAATGCACAGGCTATCGGCGCTACGGTAGTTACATGTCCGGAACAGCGTAGGGTCACTACGGGTGCCATCGGGCATATTGCGGCTTTCAGCTTCTACCCTACAAAAAATATCGGCGCTATTGGCGATGCGGGTGCTGTGACCACTTCCGATCCGCAGCTTGCAGCAACAGTGAGGGCGCTTGCCAATTACGGAAGTGACCGGAGGTATCACAACATTTACAGGGGATTCAACTGCCGGCTCGATCCGATACAGGCTGCCGTGCTGTCGTTGCGTCTCCAAAAGCTTGAGGTGGAGAATGAACGCCGGCGTAAGGTTGCAGGGGTGTATTCTCGCATTATAAATCAACCGGATGTGGTGAAACCGGAATTTTACGCCGGATCGGTGTGGCATCAGTATGTGATTACGCACCCGGACAGGGACAGATTTAGGGCATGGCTCGGCGAAATGGGCGTGGAAACTGACATCCATTATGCCGTTCCACCACACCGACAGCCGTGTTATGCTGACCTGCCGGAGAAGGATTTGTTTCCGGTGACCGACCGGTTGGCATCGACAATGGTGAGTCTTCCGATCGGAAAGTCGACATCAACAGATGACGCTGAAGAGATTGCGGCTATTATTAATCAATTTGAATAACACGATATACAATGGCAAGACGCCGTAGAAGAATACCGACCAAAATCCGCGTTTTGCGGGCTGTAATAATACTTGTGGTGATAGCAGCCACGTATGCGATCAAGTCGCAGGCTGATCATAATGAGCCTGGAAAGGAGGGTGAGGTGAATACTTCACATGTGACGCTTGACCGTGATTCATCGATAAACCCGACTGCAGTTCGCACGAATCCCGACTTGACAGACAAGCAGCTGCATTATGCGGGAATGGATGTGTCGTTCAATCAACAGATGCATGTGCCGAACTGGGTGGCTTGGGAACTGACGGCTGAGGAGACGGACGGAAATGTAAAACGTTCGACTAAGTTTATTCCTGACGTTGATGTGGCGGGGTGTGCCGATCCGTCGGATTATACGAATTCGGGGTATGACCGCGGACATATGGCGCCGGCAGGTGATATGAAATGGTCGCCCGACGCCATGTCTCATACTTTTTATATGACCAATATATGCCCGCAGGCTAAGACACTTAATACGGGTACTTGGAAAGCTCTCGAAGAAAAATGCCGTCAATGGGCTAAGGCTGAAGGCACGCTGTTCATAGTGTGCGGACCGGTGCTGACTGATACGATTACCGAATTTATAGGGAGAACACGTGTGGCTGTGCCTCAACGATTTTTCAAGGTTATTATCGCCCCTTATGCGGAGCCGGCGCGAGGTATTGGATTTATTATGAATAACGGTAAGGTGAACGGCGGCATGCAGAAGGCAGCGGTTTCGATCGATGAGGTCGAGAAGATAACGGGACACGATTTCTTTTGGCAACTCCCCGATTCGATTGAGGATGTGATCGAGGCTCAATGTGACTTCAATTTCTGGAATACTGTAAGATGAATTCTTTGTTTGATGATACTATATGTGCCGTTTCAACTCCACCCGGAGTGGGTGGTATTGCGGTTGTCAGGATCAGCGGATCTGAGGCCATTGTTATTGCGGATAAAGTGTGGCGTGGCAAAAAGCTGATTGATTGTGCGACCCATACGGCTCATTTCGGTTCGATTGTTGATCCGGAATCGGGAAAGATGCTCGACCAGGCTGTGGCGACGGTTTTCCGCGAACCTAATTCGTTCACGGGCGAGGATGTAGTGGAATTGTCGGTGCATGGATCGCGATGGATTCAGGCTGAACTCGTCAGGCTGCTGATACGCTGCGGTTGCCGCATGGCGGCAGCCGGTGAATTTACACGCCGTGCGTTTGCCAACAACCGTTTGGATCTGGCTGAAGCCGAGGCGGTGGCGGATCTGATAGCGTCGTCATCGCGAGCCGCACAGTCAATCGCTATAAGCCAGCTGAGAGGTGATTTCTCGCGTCGGCTGTCATCGCTGCGCGAATCGCTTATAGAACTCGCCTCGTTACTCGAACTTGAGCTCGATTTCTCGGAAGAGGAGGTTGAATTTGCTTCCCGCCAAAAGCTGTTGACTCTCGCCAACGAAATTCATGAGCTCGTTACACGTCTTGCTGCTTCGTATTCGGCAGGGTCGGTGATTCGCGAAGGAGTGCCGGTTGCCATAGTTGGAGCTACAAACGCCGGTAAATCAAGTCTGCTGAACGCTCTTTTGGGAGACGACCGGGCTATTGTGAGCGATATTCACGGCACCACACGCGACACGATTGAGGATACGCTCGACATTGACGGAGTGACATTCCGCTTGATTGATACGGCGGGACTGCGCCGTACTGCCGATCCCATAGAGGCACTCGGCATCGAGCGATCGCTAAAAGCGGCGGCAAATGCCAGGGTGGTGTTGTGGGTAGTTGATTCGGCTGAAAACAGAACCGGATTGGATGAAACAGCCGGACACATTGTGAAAAATCTCGGAGAGGATTCACGGCTGGTTGTTGTGGCGAATAAAGCGGATCTCCCCCACTCGCAGCCTGATTCTGTTTTTGCGCTGGCACCAGAAGCATCGGCATATTGCACAATTTCGGCATCAACCGGTAAGGGGCTTGACCAACTCCGTAATACCATGATTGAAGCAGCGGGAGTGAAGGACGCTTTATCGGGCAACGAAATTGTTATCAGTAATCTGCGACATTACGAAGCACTTACAGCATCGGCAGATTCATTAGCCAGAGTGATCAGCGGACTCGAAAGCGGACTCAGCGGCGACTTCATTGCCCAGGATCTCCGCGAAGCCCTCCACCACCTCTCCCTCATCACCGGCGCCATCACCACCACGGACCTCCTCACAACCATCTTCACCCGCTTCTGCATCGGAAAATGATAGGCGGTTTTTGCTGACAAATCGGATATAATATAA
>CAZKSF010000059.1:0-16346 GCA_964555405.1 uncultured Bacteroides sp. | reverse complement strand
AATGCTGGAAAAGAGTGCGGACACGGTTTAAGAATCTACAGAGATGTGGCATAACTAAATGGCAGGCATGGCAATGGGCAAATACCCGAAAGGGCTATTGGCGCACGGTACATAGCCCCATACTGACGCGCGCCATATCCAACGAGAATCTGAAACGCGCCCACTATCCAAGCCTTACGGAATACTACGAGAAACTGCATCCGCGTTAAGAACCGCCGTATGCCGAACGGCACGTACGGTGGTGTGAGAGGTCGGTAAACACGAAAGTAGGAGATAAACACCTACGATTAGTGTTTACCTCCTACTCGATTGTTCAGCAAGCTTTGAAACTCATGTCCAGTCCTTTGACCGAGTGAGTAAGAGCGCCGACAGATATGAAATCGACACCACATTCACCGTAATCACGAAGAGTATCGAGGGTGATGCCTCCTGAAGACTCGATCTCACATCTGCCGTCAATCAGTCTGACAGCCTCGCGTGTACGCTCGGGTGAGAAATTATCAAGCATTATACGGTCGACACCGGCTTCGAGAGCCTGCATAATCTCGTTGTTGTTGCGCACCTCGACTTCAATTTTCAGATCTTTTCCTTTTTCAGCAAGATATTTTTTAGCCGATGCTACAGCCTGGGGAATGCCCCCGGCAAAATCGACGTGGTTGTCCTTGATCAGAATCATATCGAAAAGCCCGATACGGTGATTCTCGCCCCCTCCGATGTGAACAGCTTCCTTCTCCATGATGCGCATTCCGGGAGTAGTCTTGCGTGTGTCGAGCACTTTGGTCTTTAGTCCGGCAAGGCGATCCTGATATTTTGCGGTCATGGTTGCGATACCGCTCATGCGCTGCATTATGTTGAGCATTGTGCGCTCGGTCTGCAGAAGCGAGCGTACGGGACCTTCGACCACGAAAGCCACATCGCCCGGCTTGACATGAGCGCCATCCCCAATGAAGACCGTCATACGTAACGAGGGATCAAACCGTTCGAAAACCCGCCGCGCCATTTCAACACCGGCAAGAATTCCTTCTTCCTTTACTATAAGCTGCTGACGCCCCATGGCATCGGCTGGAATGGTAGAGAGAGTGGTATGATCGCCGTCGCCTACATCTTCGGCAAAAGCAAGATCAATCAGATCGTTGATGAGTTGGTCCTTGGTTTTCATTGAATCTGAGAATAAATGATTACTTTTGTACAAAAGTAACAAACTTCCAATTACGGAACAAATGAAAATATCACTTCTGACAGTAGGCGCGACACACACCGATTATATTGTTGCCGGTATAAAAATGTATCTTGACCGGCTGAAATATTATATTCCTGTGGAAATCATCGAATTACCTGATATTAAAAATACAAAGTCGCTGTCGAAGGATCAGCAGAAGGAAAAGGAAGGCGCGCTGATACTGGCGAGCGTCCAGAACTCCGACCGCGTGATATTGCTTGATGAACGTGGAAAAGAGTTTACATCGCGTGAATTCTCGACGATGCTCGAACGGGAGATGAGCAGCGGCATACGGCGCCTGGTTTTTGTAGTAGGCGGTCCATACGGGTTTGCCGAGGAAGTGTACAAAAGGGCTGACTCGAAAGTGTCGTTCTCTAAGATGACATTTTCGCACGAAATGATAAGGCTGTTCTTTGTCGAGCAGGTTTACAGGGCAATGACGATACTCCGCAATGAACCCTATCATCATGATTGAAGTTATTCTAAAAAAACAAAAAATATGAAAGTTCTTCTTATCAATGGGTCGCCGCGTCCTAACGGCAATACCAGGATCGCCCTTGAAGAGGTGGCGGGCGCACTCCAAAACGAAGGTGTGGAAACTGAAATACTCTGGATAGGTAATAAACCGGTGCAGGGATGCATTGCGTGCGGCAGATGCAAGGAACTGGGCAGGTGTATTTTCAAGGATGAGATTTATGAGAAGATCCTTGAAATTGTGGATAAGGGTATAGACGGACTTGTAGTGGGTTCGCCTGTTTACTATGCCGGACCTGCCGGATCGCTGTGTGCGATTCTCGACCGCGTGTTCTATTCGTTAGGGTCGAAATTCGCGTATAAGCCTGCCGCTTCCGTATCGGTGGCACGTCGCGGAGGCGCGACTACGACTTTTGACCGTCTTAACAAGTATTTTACGATCGTCAATATGCCTGTGGTTTCATCGCAGTACTGGACGATAGCTTACGGATGTACGGACGGTGAAGTACGTCAGGACGGCGAAGGAATGCAGACCATGCGCACACTGGGTAAAAATATGGCGTGGCTGCTCAAATGCGTGAAAGGAACCGCTCTGCCCGAGAAAGAAGAACCAGTAAGAACCAATTTCGTACGCTGACGACCGGAGATTAGCGCTGCTTGACTTCATCGACACCATCGATGGCACGGATATGCGACATTACCTTTTCGAGTTCGGCGTAGGAATGGATGTTGAATGAAATCAGGCAGGTTACGATTGAATCAACCGTATCGGTATTGAAACTTGTCATAGTGAGGTGAAGAATGTTAGTGATACAGTCGACTATGTCAATGAACAGATGATAACGGTCGACTGCCTTCACCTCGATTGTGACGGGATAAATCGTATTGTCGGGAACAAAGTCTACTGAAACGATTTGATCTCCAAATTGCGATGCCTGACGTATGGCTATGGGGCAACTGCGCGAATGAACGGTGATGTGGTTATCGTTTTCGCGGAAACCTATGACTTCCTCGCCCGGAATGGGTGAGCAATGCGGGCACCGGTTGTAAGGGGGGGCGGGGAGCGACGAGAGATAGTTGCTTATCTCACGCTTCGCCTTGTAAGTTACTACCGAGTTAAGCCATTCGGGCTGAGGGTTACACTCTGGGTCGGTGAAAACTTCCACAACATCGCCACGTCTCAATGGCGCCTTTATGGAGGTGAGGAATCCGTTTACCCTCGCATATTTGGCATGTCTGCCGATCTCGGGGTCGACTTCATAGGCAAAGTCAAGGATGGTAGCTTTCTGAGGCATGACTACCTCACGACCGCTGGGAGTGAATGTCATGATGTCATCGTTATAAAACGATGTCACGACTTTTTCAATATAATCGATTCCGGCATGACCGTTTTTGGAAATGTCGCGCAGGACACCACGGAATTTTTCAATCCACCGTTCGATGTTGTCGTCAGTACGGTGAGCCACACAGCCGAGCTGTGAATCACGGATCATGCGTTCGCTGCTTATGTGCACCTCCTGCCATCTGCCGAAATCGGCGAGCAGCTTGACATGGAAACTCTGATATCCGTTTTCTTTGGGTGTGTCGATGTAGTTGGATATTCCACCGGGCTTCTCCTTAAACCTGTCGGTCAGCACCGAATAGATCTTCAATGCCATGTCTTTTTCAGAAATGCCGGGTGTGTCGGAAAAGATAATTTCGGTGAAATGACGGTATTTGAGATGATTGAAATCATCACCATATTTTTTCATTTTACGCCATATGCTGTACGGCTTGCGGTATTCGATGTAAACCTTTACCTTAATACCGACATCGGCTAAAGTGGAACGAATCTGATCGCAGAACTTTTCAAGGCGTTCGTGCTGTGCTTCTTCGTCACGGCGGATCAGCGTGCATATTTCCTCGTACTCACGCGGACAGCGGAATTTAAAGCCAAGATTTTCGAGTTCGGTCTTTACCTGATAGAATCCGAGACGATTGGCGAGCGGCGCATAGAAATAGTCGGTTTCGCCGGCAATTTTCATCTGTTTGCCGGGACGCATTGAAGAAAGCGTACGCATGTTGTGCAGACGATCGGCGAGTTTGACCAGCAACGCCCGAATATCGTATTGAACGGAGTCAAGCATCTGCCGGTAATTGTCGACCTGGCGGGATGCATCGTATTTTTCCTTATCTTTCTTTGTTACCACTCCGACAAGAAAAGCCACATCGTTGCCGAATTCCTTACGTATGTCCTCAATGGTGTAGGGAGTATCTTCCACCACATCATGCAGGAAAGCCGCTATGACAGCGTCGGGTCCGAGCATGAGTTCTTCCGCCGCAATAGTGGCTACCGCAATAGGATGAAGGATATAAGGTTCGCCGGTTTTTCGTTTCTGAGGTGCATGTGCCTTGCGGGCAAGCATATATGCCTTGCGGATTCGGGACATATCGTAAGGTGACACCCGTTTTTCCATGGAACGGAAAACCCGTTCGGCGCGTTCGGCTATTATTTCATCGTAGTCCGGATTCATGACGGTGATAATAGATTTAAAAAGGTAAAATTACATTTTTTTTTTGCCGTATCAAAATAAATATGTTAATTTTGTGTGACGACAAAGGGGTGCCGGTGTAAGACGGCTGAGATGATACCCTCCGAACCTGAAGCAGTCAGTACTGCCGTAGGAATTGTCAAGTCACAGTCGCTTTCGACCTCCTGTCTGTCGTCATATAGCTGATATGCAAACAATGGCAGGTTTATGTCCCACAAACGAATAATCCCCGTACTTTCCATCGCCGGATCCGATCCGTCGGGTGGCGCCGGTATTCAAGCCGATATAAAGACTATCTCGGCTGCCGGCTGTTATGCCATGACGGCTATAACCGCGCTGACCGTTCAGAATACCTGCGGTGTAAGCTCCGTTCATTGCGTGAATCCGGAATTAGTGACGGAACAGGCAAGAGCCGTTTTCCGCGACATTTTTCCTATGGCGGTGAAGATAGGAATGATAGGCTCGCCGGATACGGCATTGGAGATAGCAAGACTGCTGAATGAATTCAAGGCTGTGAACGTGGTTATCGATCCGGTTTTGAAATCAACTGACGGAGCGGTATTGTCGGGCAAGTCCACGGCAGATATAATCAGAACAGATCTCATGACGTTGAGCACTCTCATTACGCCTAATATGGACGAAGCGTCAGTGCTTTCGGGGATAATTCCCTCTGACAGGGAGCACCCGACCGAACGCGATTGTACGGCGATAATCACGGCATTGCACGATATGGGTGCGGATGGTGTATTGCTCACAGGAGTAAACACTGAGAACGGGAAATTATGTGACCGACTTTCTGTGAGATCTTCAAAAATAGATAGAAAATTTGAACATGAGCGGGTGGAAAGCCGTAACACTCATGGTACAGGCTGTACACTTTCATCGGCTATAGCGGCTTTTCTTGCACGTGGCTTCGAAATAGAAAAGGCGGTTGCCATAGCAGTGGATTACGTTCATGAAGCCATAGTGCAGGCAGCGGAACTAAGTATCGGAAATGGTACGGGACCGCTCAATCACTTGTATAATCCTCAAAAAATGTATACGATATGACTGTGTTTTTAAATGATCTTCCCAAAATTGTACCCGGAGGAACGTCACTGAAATTATTACTGGAGCTTGCCGGAGTGGATACTGCCGGTGTTGCGACGGCTGTCAACGGTGAAGTGGTTCCTTCGTCAGAACGCGGAGAATTTAAACTTAGCGAAGGTGACAAAGTATTGCTGATAAAGGCTTTTTACGGCGGATAATGCTAAAAATCGCCATTACACCCGAAATACCGTCGGTTATGCACTCCGAACGTGTCAACCTGCTGCTGGAAGCAGGTTGGGATTACGTGCATATCCGCTATCCCGGATGTGAGGAGTCGATATGGCGTGAAGTGATTTCGGGTATAAACCCGGAATTGCGTCAGCGCGTTACACTTCACGAGCATCCCGGGTTGGCTGAAGAGCTGGGGTGCGGCGGACTGCATTTGGGGAGACGTATGGAAAGCGTGCCGGAAAACTGGACAGGAAGAGTGAGCAGAAGCTGCCATTCTATTTCAGAACTGGATAATGCGGATACTTCGATGACATATGTGACCCTAAGTCCGGTATATCCGAGTATATCCAAACAAGGATACGGAACGGAGGACAGGATGCTGATCAATGGATTCCGTAACAAAAAGCTGTCCGGACTAAAGGTAATAGCACTCGGAGGCGTAACATTCGACCGGTTGCATGAAATATCCGATGCCGGTTTCTCCGGATTTGCGGCAATAGGCTGTGTCGGATGGGAGAATAATATAGAAAAATTTAAACAAAATATAAAATTATGTTGCAATTTATAACGCATCCATCTGACCGTTTTTCAATTCCTGAAGAGGTACAGATGGTTCTTGAAGGAGGTTGCAAGTGGATTCAATTGCGCCTGAAAGATGTAGATGACAGCGAGTTTCGTGAGATAGCTATGGAAGTGATTCCTCTTTGCCGCGAAAACGGAGCTTTTCTGATAATTGATGACAGAGTGGAACTCGCCAAGGAACTGGGTGTTCACGGCGTGCATCTCGGTAAAGATGATATGTCGCCTGCGGAAGCACGCGAACTTATGGGTCCGGAAGCAATTATCGGTGTAACAGCAAATACTGCACAAGAGATAATTGCATTGAAGGGATTAGATGTGGATTATGTTGGTCTCGGTCCGTTCAGATTTACATCAACAAAGGAAAAACTTGCAACGATTCTGGGTCTGGACGGATACAGACAGATAGTAAGTGAGGTAAGAGAGGCGGGTATTGAATTGCCGATAGTCGCTATCGGCGGTATTACTGCCGATGACCTTGATGAAGTGATCAGTACTGGAGTCAACGGAGTGGCTGTGTCGGGCGCAATAATCGGCGCAGAGGATCCGGTTGCTTACACTGAAAAATGTCTGTCAATTCTGGGACGATGAAAGATTTGCTGAATATCGGAGGTCGGGAGTTCGGCTCCCGTCTGTTTGTCGGAACCGGAAAATTTGCTTCCAACCGGCTGATGCTTGATGCTATTATAGCTTCCGGAACGGAAATGGTGACTCTGGCTATGAAACGCGTGGACCTTAACAACGAAGAGGATGATATGCTGGCTCATATCAATCGTGAGAAAGTTCAGCTGTTACCGAACACGTCAGGTGTAAGGAACGCTAAAGAAGCCGTGCTCGCAGCCAAACTCGCGCGTGACTGTTTCGGAACAGATTTCATCAAGCTTGAAATACATCCCGACCCAAAATATCTTCTGCCTGATCCGGTAGAGACACTCGCCGCAACCGAGCGGCTCGCTACTGAAGGATTCAAGGTACTGCCGTATATTCAGGCTGATCCGGTGCTTTGTAAACGCCTGGAAGAAGCCGGCACAGCAGCAGTAATGCCTCTCGGAGCTCCAATCGGAACAAATCTCGGACTCAGAACCAGGGATATGCTTGAAATAATCATAGCCGAATCACGCGTGCCGGTGGTAATAGATGCAGGTATCGGAGCACCGTCACAGGCGGCTGAAGCTATGGAAATCGGTGCAGACGCAGTGCTGGTGAATACCGCGATAGCTGTGGCAGGTGATCCGGTGGAGATGGCGGTTGCATTCCGGATGGCTGTGGAAGCTGGACGCAAGGCTTATCTCGCCGGGCTGGGATGTGTTACTTCTTCATTTGCGGCAACCGCTACAAGTCCGTTAACTTCGTTCCTTGATTAACATATATCGACTATGAAAATTGAAAATATCGACTTGACGTCGTTCCCCGGATCGGAAAAGGTGTATATGAATGGTTCGCTATATCCGGAGGTCAGAGTGGGTATGCGCAAAGTGAATCTTACTCCTACCGTGAAAATCGTTGACGGTGAGAAGCTGATGAGAAACAACGAGCCGGTTTATGTGTATGATACGAGCGGCGTCTATACTGATCCACAGGTAAAAGTGGACATAAATCGCGGATTACCCCGCATTCGTGAGAAATGGCTTTCAAAGGACGGTGACCTGGAACAGCTTGAGAACATCACGTCGGATTACGGAAGGATGCGTGAGGCTGACCGTTCACTGGAACCGATTCGGTTCGGAGTGAGACATGCTCCACGTATCGCCCGGAGCGGTAAGGAAATAACACAGATGGCACGTGCACGCAGGGGAGAGATAACTCCCGAAATGGAGTATGTGGCAATCCGTGAAAATATGAACAACGCACAGCTCGGCATTATAAGTTATATAACTCCGGAATTTGTACGAGATGAGATAGCCGCCGGCAGGGCAGTGCTTCCTGCAAACATCAACCACCCGGAGGCAGAACCGATGATTATAGGCAGAAATTTCCGTGTGAAACTGAATACCAATATCGGAAACTCTGCATTATCTTCCGGAATAGAAGAAGAAGTAGCAAAGGCCGTATGGAGCTGCTACTGGGGTGGTGATACGCTGATGGATCTGTCGACCGGTGACAATATTCATGAGACCCGGGAATGGATAATACGCAATTGCCCGGTGCCGGTGGGTACTGTGCCGGTGTATCAGGCACTCGAAAAAGTGAACGGTGATGTAGCTGCCCTGAACTTGCAGACATACCGTAATACCCTTAAAGGACAGGCTGAACAGGGTGTGGACTATTTCACTATTCATGCCGGTGCGTTACGCGCTCATGCCGACCTGATAGGGGAGCGCCTGACAGGAATAGTTTCACGTGGCGGCTCAATAATGACACGTTGGGCGGTACTGAATGATTCGGAGAATTTCCTTTATACACATTTTGAAGAAATATGCGAGATACTCGCCAGATACGATGTAGCTGTATCGCTTGGAGACGGTCTGCGCCCCGGGTCGATACACGACGCGAATGACCGATCGCAGTTTATGGAACTTGACGTGCTTGGTGAACTTACGGAAATTGCATGGCGTCATAACGTACAGGTACTTATTGAAGGACCTGGACATGTGCCCATGAATAAAATACGTGAGAACATGGAGCGACAGATTGAAAAATGTCATGAGGCTCCATTCTACACACTCGGACCGCTGACCACTGACATTGCGCCCGGTTACGACCATATCACATCGGCAATAGGTGCGGCACAGATAGCATGGCTGGGTACGGCGATGATCTGTTATGTAACGCCGAAGGAACACCTGGCGCTTCCCGATCTGGAGGATGTAAGGAACGGTGTCATCACTTATAAGATAGCTGCTCACGCTGCGGATCTTGCGAAGGGATTTCCCGGTGCCCAGGTTCGGGATGACGCTTTGAGTAGGGCACGGTTTGAATTCAGATGGAAGGATCAGTTCAATCTTTCGCTTGATCCGGCGCGTGCACGCCAGTATTATGTGGAAAGTCATAAGGATGATGAAAGATTCTGCACTATGTGCGGACCAAATTTCTGTGCGATGCGAATTTCACAATCTGTGATGGACGAGTGTGCAAAGTGAAATAATATGTTTTACGATGAACTGAAAAAATATTCCTGGGATGAGACATCGGCTGCCATTGCATCTAAAACGGCAGCTGATGTCGAACGGGCATTACGTAAGCGCCGACAGGATATCGAGGACTTCATGGCGCTGATCTCACCGGCTGCAGAGCCTTATCTGGAACAGATGGCTCAGCTCGCGCGCCATTATACGCTGGAGCGATTCGGAAGGACAATTTCGCTGTATATTCCTATGTATGTGTCCAATGCCTGCACTAATCATTGTGTGTATTGTGGATTTAACCATAACAATCCTTTGGAAAGGGTGACACTGACTATGGAGCAGGTGGAAGCGGAATGCAAGGCTATCAGGGAGTTGGGTCCGTTTGAAAACCTGCTTATAGTTTCGGGAGAATTTCCGACATTAAACGGTGTAGATTATCTGGAAAAAGTGCTTCACGTTGCCCGACCTTATTTCAACAATCTCACGATCGAAGCGATGCCGATGCGTGAAGATGATTACCGGCGGTTAACATACAGCGGTATGAACGGAGTGGTGTGTTTTCAGGAAACTTATAATGAAAATGATTACAGCAAGTTTCACCCGCGTGGAATGAAATCGATATTCTCATGGCGTGTCAATGGATTTGACAGAATGGGTCGTGCGGGTGTGCACAAAATAGGTATGGGCGTTCTTATCGGGCTTGAGAAAGAATGGCGTACCGACGTCACGATGATGGCGCGCCATCTGCTGTATCTGCGACGCAACTACTGGCGCACCCGATACAGCATAAACTTTCCGCGTATGTGTCCTGCCGAAGGTGGCTTTCAGCCAAAAGTAGTGATAACGGACAGGGAACTCGCCCAGCTTACATTTGCTTTCCGAATATTTGATCATGACGCCGATATAAGTTATTCTACAAGAGAAAAACCGCAATTCAGGGCTCATATGATGGGACTCGGAGTAACGTCGATGAGTGCCGGAAGCCGCACCGAGCCAGGCGGATATTGTTCGACTCCCGATGCTCTGGAACAATTTGAGGTGACCGATGACCGCACTCCCGCAGAAGTGGCTGCAGAGATAAAGGTGTGTGGTTACGAAGCTGTATGGAAAGACTGGGATAAGGTTTTCGACTGAAATAACAGATAATTGTGGGATTCAATGTAACTTTTTTGTTAATTTTGCGTCTTATAGTATAGTAATGTGCTTTAATATAAGACACAAAATATAAATAATTAAAAGGTATGAAAAAATTTTTAAGGACAACTCTCGCTTTGCTTGCAGGCGTGATGTTGTTACCGGTAGCGGTGAATGCTCAGATGCCTGAGCAGTTACCGGCAGATCCTGATGTACGGATAGGTACGTTGCCTAACGGTCTGACTTATTATGTACGTCACAACGAGTTCCCCAAAGGACAGGCAGACTTTTATATCGCGCAGAAAGTAGGATCGATACTTGAAGAAGACAATCAGCGCGGTCTCGCACACTTCCTTGAGCACATGTGCTTTAACGGTACTACCAGTTTCCCGGGCAACTCTTTGATACAGTGGTGCGAAACTGTAGGCATTAAATTCGGTGCAAATCTCAACGCTGTTACCGGCGTAGACATGACTGTATATAATATCACCAATGTGCCGGTGGCTCGTGTGGGAGTTCAGGATACGTGTCTGTTGATCCTGCATGACTGGGCGGATGACCTGTTGCTCGAAGGAGAAGAGATCGACAAGGAACGCGGTGTCATTCATGAGGAATGGCGCCAGGCGATGAGCGGTTCCATGCGTATTATCGAGAATAAGCTTCCGACCCTGTATCCGGGAAGCAAGTACGCACATCGTCTGCCAATCGGCACAATGGAAGTAGTGGACAATTTCCCGCATCAGGCACTCAGAGACTACTACGAGAAATGGTATCGTCCGGATCTGCAGGGTGTGATAGTTGTGGGTGACATAGATGTGGATTATATAGTAGGGAAGATAGAACAGCTATTCTCGCCGATAAAAATGCCTGAAAATCCGGCGGAACGTATCTATTTCCCGGTTGAGGATACTTCCGGAACCATAGTTGCTGTCGGACACGATGCAGAACAACCGAACGCACAGGTTCAGATGATGTTTAAGAGTGACGTACTGCCTCAGGAACTCCGCAACACAATGTTGTTCTATGTCCAGAACTATATAGAGTACATGATTGATCATATGCTCCAGACACGTCTGGATGACATTATGACAAAGGCTGATTCACCTTTTGCATACGCCGGTATCAATTTCGGTGAGTTTATAATTTCAAAGACCAAGGATGCGATGTCGATTGTAAGCATAGCGAAAGACGGAAACATCATTCCGGGTCTGCAGGCTGTTTACCGCGAACTGCTTCGCGCCGCGCAAGGCGGTTTCACGGAAGGTGAATATCAACGAGCTAAAGACGAATATCTGTCGCGCCTGGAGGTGAATTACAATAACCGTGAATCCAGAAAAAACAACCAGTTCGTGCAGGCTTATGTGAAGAATTTCCTTGACGGGGATCCTATCCCGCCAATCGACATAGAGTACAATCTTGGCAAACAGATCGCTGCCATGATCCAGCTGCCTATGATCAATCAGACCCTTCAGGAGATGGTCAAGGAGACGAAGGATAATAACCGTGTAATTATGGCTTTGCTTCCTGACAATGCTGAGAATGTCTACCCGACCGAGGCTGAGATTCTCGAGGCAATCAATGCAGTGGACAGCGAGACTCTGGATGCGTTTGTCGACAATGTGAAAACCGAGCCTCTGATTTCGGTTATGCCCAAACCGGGCAAGATAATCAGAATCAGTGAGCTTCCGCAATGGGATGCTGTTGAATGGACTCTTTCCAACGGCGCACGTGTGATTGTGAAACATACCGAATTCAAAAAGGACGAAATTTCACTCCAGGCTATTGAACTTGGTAGAGGTACGGCAGATTATCCTAACGATTATGTAAACAGCATCACTTATATGCCGGTGGCTCTGGAGACTATGGGTCTCGGTACCTACACTGCTTCGGATCTCCAGAAATATCTTGCCGGAAAGCAGGCAAGTGTCAACCTTTCATTCTCGAATTACGGTGGTGTGGTTGCCGGACAATCCACACCCAAAGATCTTGCTACTATGATGGAACTCGTTTACATGTCGTTCAGCGATATAAATCTTGATCCGGAGGAATTTGTAGCTATGCAGAATACATATATCGGCGTACTTCAGAATAAGGTTAACGATCCGACATATCAATTCGGGAAATTTGTTCTTGAGGAATTATATCCGTCGGGACGTGTACAGCAGCTTTCGGCAGAAACAGTCAAGAAAGCTGACCGTGAGCAGATCCTGAAAATGGTGAAGAGTTTCACAGCAAATGCCGCGGACTACACATTTGTTTTCGTGGGAAATGTGGATGTCGATTCGCTCAAACCTCTTGTAGAGCAGTATATCGCTTCACTTCCCGGAGATGCGAAGAACGCTGTGAGAGGTGTCAAGAAATTTGATAAAGAACTTCTTCTGCAACCCGGCTCGGGAGTTGAACAGAAGAGCATAAAGATGGAAACTCCCACTGCATATGCAATGATGCTTGAATGGGGCAGTTTCCCGTATACATCGAAGAACGCCAAAATGCTCGGTGCTCTCGGACAGATACTCAGCAAGCGCCTTATCGATAATGTGCGCGAAAAAGAACAGGCTGTGTATTCGATAAGTGCTTACGGATCAATGGACCGTATGGATGATGGGCAGAATTGTCAGATAAGCTCGCAGTTCCCGTTCAAACCTGAAATGCAGCAGAAAGTAATTGATATTATCTCCGGCGAATTAAAAGATATGGAGACCAACATCTCGGAAGAAGAACTCGCGCGAGTGCGTGAATATTCGCTTAAGACTCTCGCACAGGGTCGTGAAGACAATCACGCCTGGATGTCGTGGATAACGGGATGGGTAGAAAACGGTGTGGATAATAATGCCGATGCCGAGAATATTTGGAATTCTATCACTGTTGATGAGCTTAAAGCAATGATTAAACAGCTCAATGATCAGGATAATTTCCGCTTCATTATTCTGCGTCCCACAGAATAAAAGTGATATAGACTGATACGACAATCCCCCGTGTCAATTCCATTACCGGAGATGGCACGGGGGATTTTTATGGAGTTAAAAACGGTTTATTTTACAAATACTTTAGAACCGTTGATGATATAAAGACCGGGAGCAAGCTGCGCGGGATCGGTAATGTCGAGACGGCGTCCGTAGATGTCGAAGATCTGTTTTTCACCGTACTCATTGATTCTGTTGATTTCAACAGAGGTATTTGGACTTACGGTCCATGTGAAAGTCATAGCTGAGCAATCACGTTCCCACCAGTCGAACTGAATGAAACCTTCGGGTACAGACAGTGTATAGACTCCTGCTGTGGTAATGGGTTCAGGAAGAATGATTAACAAAGCATTGTCAGCTTCTTCATCATAATTGAGTTCGAAAGCAGTAATTTCAGTAACTACATCACCGTTTTCGTTGGTCAAGAAGGCTGAAATGTCGTAGTTCATGAACACTTCTTCTTCTTCGGGGAAGAGAAGACGGATTGTAGAAAGTTCGGTAACGGTGGTTCCGTTTGCAGGATCTGTAACACATACAGTTTCACTCTGTGAAGCATTGCGCACGGTGAATGTGTAGAAGAGATCGGGATTACAACGACCTTCTTCCATGTCGGAATAATACCAGTCATCATTACCGAATGAATTTACAGGTATACGCAATTCATAAGTACCGTTGGATGTAATCGTTTCTGACAGATATATGTAGACGTTTCCATCCCAATCGGTTGACATCTCAGTGACGTTGCAAACCTTCTCGCCGTTGATATACTTGTAAACCGCACCTAAATCGGTTGCGTATTCGTTGATATAGTAGTCACCTTCACCGAGATTCAATACTATTGTTGATAATTCCGAAAGGTTTTCCGATGTGCTTGGCGACACAGAGACAGGAATAATGTTTGGGGTTACATCCGATGACAGATCCTTATATTTCCACACCGGATAAAGCTGGAAGTTTTCGGATGTTCCTTCTGATATTTCAGTAAGAAGGTTATCGGTATCGGTTTCGGAGGTAGCCCAACCGGCAAACGCTATATTATTACGGTAGTTACATTCTGGGAGAGCGAATGACTGAGCAGCAGTATAATAATGTGTGAGGTTAGGCTGGATCTCAATGTGTTCGGGAAGGTGATAATTAATGAAACAGGTTCCGGGGATTGCCCATTGTTCGCTCAGGACAATTGCACCGCCATCGGTAACTCCTTCGGGCAGGATGGTCTTGGCTATTTCTTCTTCCTCTCCATCGGTCCAGTACGTATTTTCGAAACATACGCTTGGTGTCATGTTTCCGGCATAAACCGCGCCATCTATCATGGTGAATATACCATTGATTTCATTCGTGACGGGTTCCAGCCCATAATCTGCTCCGACAATGGTTCCTCCATTCATGGTGAAGTAACCCTTGTTATTAAGAGCTTTCCCATAACGACTGGCATTGATACGTCCACCCTCCATTTTAACCTCGCGGTATTTTCCCACTTCGATACAGTTACCGAAACCGGTTGTAGTGTATGTGCCCCCTTTTATGTAGCAAGTCGATAAGCCGTTGAAAAAGAACAAGGCATCGTCAATTCCTACCATTTCACCGTTACCGCCTTCCGACAGATCGTCCAGAATGACTTCGTTGTCGCCAACAATAGCGAAAGATGACTGAGTGAATTCGATTTTGTGACCGTTGAGGTCAATTTGCATAGGTAACAGGATTCTGAATGTGTTTTTTGAATTACACTTAAAGTCGGCAGTGAAGCGTATAGCCTCAACCTGATCTTCTATAGCCTGACTTAGTTGCGATTCATTAGCAACTTCAGTCCATGTTGTGGCATTGGCACCTAATGTTACGGCTCCTATACCCAGAAGTGATGTAAAGAAATGTTTCATATAAAAACGGGTTAGAAATTATTTTCATTAGCCATATTCCAAAGATTTAAATATGCAGCCTTGGTTATATCCACAGTTTTATCCCAGTTGATGAGTTCTGTATGATCGGAGGGAAGATGATAATCGGGGTGCCAGTCGGTGTGATACCAAATGATGGGAACATCCCTTTTAGCAAAGGATCCCTGATCACCTCCACCGATAGGACGATCCCATGCACGATAATCGGGCTGAAGATTGAGGCTGTAAGTATGAATGTCATCACGAAGCCATTTTTCAAAATCGGGATGAGCGGCAGTATAGAAATAAACGACATGTTCGGGTCGGGACTCGTCATTATTTCTGCCTATCATATCGAAATTGATGTAGCCTTTTATTTTTTCCGGCTCAGGGTAGGTGAGCATGAAGTGCTCAGAACCGAGCAGCCCTTTCTCTTCTCCGTCCCAGAATGCAAAAATAACAGTGCGTTCAGGTTGTACTCCGGAAGCTACAAAAGCACGGGCAATCTGGAGGGCTGCAGCCACACCGGACGCGTTATCATCGGCACCATTGTATATCTTGTCGCCATCAAGGAGCGGATCGACACCAAGGTGATCGTAATGAGCACCGATTATTACTATTTCTTCGGGGTTTTTACCTTCGATACGTGCCATTACGTTACGTAAATTCAACTTTTGATGGACGTTTTCTTTGATTAGGGCTATAGAATCGGGATGAACCTGATAACGACCTTTCTTTTGACGTTCTACACGGTATGCCTCGAACGGTTGCCAGTAAGATGAACCGTCCCACGGTTCCAGACCAAGCGCACGCAAGTTGGCTTCAATATAATTCCCGGCAATACGTCCGCTCTTGTATCCGGCTTCTCTGCCTTCCAGTTCGTCACTGGCTAAAAAACCGATATGAGCTTCGGCGGTGGATCGGTTAATAGTCGCAAGTCCTTTGTCCTTGGGGGATTCTGCATTAACATGGATAGCGGAAGCAGCAGATAAAATGAATGCTAACGCTCCATTAATAATTAAACCTGTATGGTTTCTCATGTTCCGGTTGATTTACTTTTTCTTAAATTACAAAATTAGCTATAAAAATCAGAATATGCCATAAGTTAAAATTCAAAAACAAAAAATACATCAATAATTTGGTTGTTATTCAAAAAAGCCGTAAATTTGCACTCGCAAACGCAAAAGGAGTGGTGCTCGAGTGGCTGAAGAGGCACGCCTGGAAAGCGTGTGTACGCCAAAAGCGTA
>CAZKSF010000058.1:0-16631 GCA_964555405.1 uncultured Bacteroides sp. | reverse complement strand
CCAAAAGAGGAAATACATATTAGGTGCGCCATGGCATACATCAGGCATTGACAATGCTTCCGCTGCATCTTTCGAGATTTTAATATACGGTGGATTGCCAATGATGTAGTCATACTTTTGGTTTTCGTGATCGAGCAAAGTATTTACCCCAAAGAACTGACTAGTAATGTAATTCTCTGTTCGTATCTCATAGGAAACTCCATATTGAGACTGGGCATATTCAAGATTTTTCTCCAAGATTGGCAGAACATTCAAATCAGTCTCGTAGCACACCAAATGAACCGTTCCCCTATACCCATCATCATAGAGCTTCTCTATCAAGGCTGCTGACAATATGCCAGTCCCTGCTCCAGCGTCCAAAATACTAAGACATTCTTTTGAATAGTCTATATTAAAGAGGGTCGCCATAAATTTTGCGGTTGCTCCGGTCGTAAAAAACTGCCCAAATCTTTTTCGCTGAGATTTAGGAACACTCTGAACGAATGCGTTGGTGTTTTCGATGACTTTATCAAACAAGCCTATGTGAACTTTTCTATCCATTCTTTACTCCATAAATAATATAGGGTTCGGCAACTATCCCCATTTGTTCTGTTGGATGAAGCAAATTTCTCACATCTGTCTGGAGAAGATTAGCTATGGTGCGCAAGGTATAAAGATCAGGCTGCGATGTATTAGTACACCACTTCGAAACAGTAGTAGGATTGACTTGCAATTGCTCTGCCAACCACTTACTTGTTCTTTTCTTTTCGCATAAAACAGTCTTAATACGATTTATATCTTCTTTCATTTCGTTGTTCATTAATTTGAACGCAAAGATAGTGATAATTCACGACATGATAACGGAATTATACTCTACAAAATGAGAAAAACTCCAACCCCAAACCCTTCTGATGGATCATTGAAAGATCAGTATCTTGGAGGGGATTGATTTAGATGCATTCTACAGATGGGCTGATAACCTGTCAATATTGAATCCTTACGGCGAACGGTTTAATTGTTCAGTAAACCCTACTTAAGATTTTTATGTTTTTTACAATTCACTTCGGTGGTGAACGAACAGAGAGTTAAGTGGCAGTGTTATTTATATAGAAACAAAAAAATCAAGATATAAATATGAAGAAAACAGGCATTTTTTATGGATCTGCAACGGGTACCACCGAGCACGTTGCAAAACAGATTGCTGAGGCAATGGGTGTGTCTCCCGAGGATGTTCATGATGTCGCAAAATCTCGTCCTTCAGATGTGGCTGACTATGATGTTCTGATATTCGGGTCGAGTACATGGGGTTCTGGTGAACTCGAAACCGACTGGTACGACTTCCTGACCGGTATCGAGGTCCTTGATCTTAATGACAAGATCGTGGCTCTGTTCGGATGCGGTGACGAGACTATGAGTGATACTTTCTGTGATGCCGTAGGCGAAATTTATGACCGTATTCAGAAAACCGGTGCAGCTGTGATAGGAGCATATCTTGCCGACTGTTATTCGTTCGAAAAGACAAAGGCTTGTCGTGACGGACTTATTGTAGGACTTCTGATTGATAATGTGAACCATCCGTTGCTGACGCCCGCCCGTATAGCCGGTTGGACCACCCAGCTTAAGGGTGAACTTGCCAAATGAACTGATATAGGTTATAGTAAATAAAGAGAGCCCCCGGAAGCGGACCTTGAAATAGGAAATCAGGTTGCTTCCGGGGGCGTTGTTTGTGTGATTTTTTTTATCAGATCGAAATTTTTCGAATAAATGAACCTATTCTTACGATGTATGTTCCAGTCGGGAGAGGAATTACGCTGGCGTGTCCTTTATATAAGTTTTGCCCGCTAATGCTAAATACTTCTATCGTGGCGCCCGGGTTCCCTTCGATAATGAGGTTATTACCGGCAGCGTAGATATTTACCGAGCTTATTAAGTTATCCTCAATACCGGTAAAATCGTATTCAACTATATTCTTGAAATAACTATAAGCCTTGGTCTCCTTGTAGATTTCAGCACATCCTATAGGAACATGAAGAGTACAAATATTATTTTTTCCTAACCCAAGGCACACCGAAGAACATGCAGGAGGTGTCGGATTTTCGATCCATATGTCTGTAATCCGCGTCCCTGTACTCAACACCATTAGATCAATATTATTAATTTTGGAACCGATATACAATGATTCAAGCTCTCTACAGGTACTGAAGGTTCTTTTGGGAATAGTGACAGTCTGACCATCATCACTTACCGTTCCACTATAGATTTTGACATGTTTCAGATTTGGGCAATCGGAGCAAACGTAATCACCAAGGTATGTGATATTTTTGCCTATTTCGATTGATTCTATTGAAGTACCACTGAATGCATAATCCCCTATGTATGTCACCGATTCCGGAATATTGATTTCGGTTAGAGCGGAACATTTGTAAAACGCTAAATGCCCTATGTAATCCACAGACTTAGGAATAATAATTCTATTCAGACTTGTACAACCGCTGAAAGCGGTATATCCTATAAATTTGACAGTTTCAGGTATTTCCACTTCTGTTATTACAGTATTGTATACAAAGCATAGCCTACCGATTCCTACGCATCCGGTTTTGAAGTCTGGTTTTGTCCTGGATGACACACCGGGCCAGAAAGCAATGAAAGAACCCTCTCCGTCATTTTGATAATAGGCACCGTCATAAGCAAATCCATTTGTTTGATCAACAAAGTATTCTGTGACATAATTGTTGAGCTCGCTAAGGAACTCTACGCTGACGTCATCGGAATAGTCGAAGCCATCTTTGATTGTAACAGTAAAAGGATATTCAATTGCAGACCTGTTACCACGTAAAAAGAATCCATCAATTCTTCGGGAGAGAGTAATGTTTTTGAGATTCTCACTAAAGATATAACCGCCCGTCCAATATAATGTGCTGATATCCAGAGGTTGTGTGCTTTTGTCACCGGCAAATGTCAGTTGTTCGAATTTTGCCTCATTAAAAGCTGTTGTTGCCAACGTTTCAACCGCAGGAGAGATGGTAAGATCTGTAAGACTGGAAAGCGAAAAAGCGCTTGCTGCTATGGTCTTGATATTGTCCGGCGTAGTGAAAGATCCGGTTCTGCCTTCCGGGAAATAATAGAGAATAGTCTGATCAGCGCTTACAATCATTCCGTCCTGCGAAGCGAATGCCGGATTACCCTCCTCAACAGTTATGTTTTCAAGTTGATACAATCCGCTTAGCGAGTATCCCGGGGATGAAAACTTTGGATCACGATTTATATCCGAAGAAAAATGTGTACAGCTCTTTGGAATACTAATGCTTTTAAGAGGCATGCCGCTAAATGCCCTGCCTCCAATAAACTGTAAGCTTTCCGGAAGTTTGAATTCCGAGATTCCCGTACAACCGTAGAATGACTCGTAACCGATGCTTATAATCGTATTTGGCATAGTTACGGATGTAACCTTATTGCATTCTAAAAAAGTATCATCTCCTATTTCGGTAACAGTATATGTTTTACCTTCAGCGGTTGTAATTTCACCCGGAATGATGATATCGCCGGTGTAGTAGGGGACAACCTCATTGTTTTCAATACATGGCATCACTGAAGCGGTGGAATCGGAGGTAAGGCTATAGTAGATATTGTCGATCTTTACGGTTTCTGCAAGCATCACGTGTGCAGACACCAAAAACAGACAAATAAGTGACATGAACCTTACCGGTATTGAAGTCTTTTTCATAACTTATTTTTTTTTTTTTATTTCTCGCCTGCAAATTTAAGAAAATCAATCAGGATGTGAAAACAAAATGAGTTAAAGTTAGCGTACAGTAAGTGTAGTTGAATGGTGCTTTAATTTCTAAAATAGAACAGGCTGTATCGCAATTGTTTGCGGTACAGCCTGTTCGACGGGTTGTTTTAGGATATTTGTGTATTTGCCGTTAAAGGAGAGGTGTGTGTTAAATCTTTATTACTGGATGCTGAAGAGTACGATACGGTTCCAGTTGTTAGTGTTGTAAGGCTGCTGGTCAGATCCGTAGTACTTCTGAGTGAGCCGTGATGCTGAAATACCATATTCATCAGTGAGGACTTTTGCAACAGCGGCGGCGCGGCGTTCAGAAAGCTTCATGTTATAGGCGCTTGTGCCGGTGTCTTTATCAGCATAACCTTCGATAGAGAGGTTCACTTCGGGGTTAGCCTTCAGGTATTCCGCAACATTATAAATGTTAACCATTTCCATAGGTTCGATTACAGCAGATCCAATCTTGAAACGAACGGCGGCAAGCATCGGAGCTTCGGGACATTCAACAACTTCAGCAACTGTAACTTCGGGGCAGGGGAGCTGTGACTCGGCAACGGCGAGAGCGGCTGACGTTGCGGCAAGTTCACCGCGCAGATTGTTCACCTGGTTATTGAGACCGTTTACGTAGCTGATATAATCGCAAGGATTGTAGCTATTGAATTTCTTGCCTCCGAAATTAAAGGTCAAACCACCGATTGCCTGAAGGTTAACATCGATCGGGCGGTCAATCGCGTCATTATCGAAGTTGTCTCCTGCAAATGTTGCACGACCTTCAGCGAAGAAATCAACATATTTGCAAAGACGGAAACGGAACTGAATACCTGCCGAAACCGGAACAAGCCACTGGTTGGCCTTGATGCGTCCGTGACGGTTTTCGATATTCTGACCGGCACCTTTTATATCCCAGTTATATGTGCCTCCAACTCCTACGAATGGCACCATGCTGAACACTCTGTTTGCATTCGGACCGGAAATGGAGTTGAACATATCCCACATAAGGTCCATATTAAGGCTTGCTGTCTTTGCTTTGCTGAATGTAACATCATCCCAGTGCATCGAACCATAATAGCCGCTGAATCGCAGTGCGAGGTAAGGACTGAACCAGTGACCGAAACCGGCATTGTAAACAGTTGTTATATGATGTTTTTCTCCACCATTGGTAAGTTCATTTTCAACAAACGGCGACTGAATACCTGCTCCGAGCTGTAGGAACCAGTTGTCACGCCATGATGATGAATACTGAGTTTTGCAGTCGACATTGACTTCAGTTAAAGTCATATCTTCAACGACGATTGCGTCCTGTGCCTTTGCGGCGTTTGCAGTGAAAAGAGCTGTTCCGATACCGGTCATCGCAAAAAGTAGATTCTTCTTCATCTCTCTTGTAGATTTAATGAAACGTTGTTTAGTAATTTTATATTCCCCGGTATCGACCTTTGGCGTAACCGGCAGAAGGTTTTTATGCTTTTATAACACACCTCAATTTTTTTTGTTCTGCTTACGGTGAAAAAATATGAAGAAAATAAAAAAGTGTCTGATCTAACATTGTAAATCAGACACTTACAGGATTAATGATTTATGTCGTTATCTGGTGACTATTTTTGTCCAGGGTTCTTCAACGGTGTACCAGTCTATGCTCACTTCTTCGGGATCAAGATTATTGTCGAGTGCTTCTGCCATTTTCGAGATCCAAAGTGACCAACGCGGATAGTAGAATTCACGCAATAGTCCCGACCATTCTTTATTGGCGTAATCGTGCAGTCCGCCATAATCGGCTGCCTGCCGGTTTCCCCAGACGGTTATCTGAGTCCGGGCATTCCATTCGTTTAAGTCTGGATCCGCTCCACAATCCTCAGCAACTTTACGTGCCTGTGAAATCCACGAATCGACATTAAATTCAGGATGAGCGGCGAGGAGTGAATCCTGAACAAGAATCAGATTCAGAAACTGCTCTCCATACCGGCGTAATGATTGCGGATCACGTCTGTCGACAGCAGACATGACAGAATCGAGAACGGCACGTCCATGGTCCGCTATACTCTGCCTGGTAATATCGGTGAGATCATGGATATAATTCCGATTTGCTTCCCTATCTGCTCCGGAAATACTGAATAATTCCGCAGCACGTTTCACATCCTGTGGATCCCAGTATCGTTCACCGTAAGCCCACGAAGAAGCCGATTTAACACCTATCGCCGGACGTGCGCAGAAAACCGATTCGGTAGTACCCTGTTGCCGGGAAGCGTCCGGACATGCATATATCGATCGTTCAAGCAGGTGCCAAGCATGTTTAAGAGAGTCGATTCCGGATGATAATCCATAGCGTGATTCTGCGTAATTGTCAAGCCAACTGTCTACTCCCTCCGGAGTGGAGTATATCTCGGGATACCAAGGTAGATCATAAATAAGTGTGTACATCACTTCATTGTTTTCGATACCTTCCATTGTGGCTCCTACACCTTTAAGTTGTGATGCCGATGCATCAGGTGCGGCTGACCGTTTGTACTCGTTCACAGTGTGTCGCATTTTTCCGTGCAGACCGCTGTTTCCTCCGTAATTCAGCAGGAGACATTGAATGCGGTCGTGATTGCCGTAAAGTCCTGTTTGCCATTGTGGGGCACTCTCAGCCCATAGGTCAAGTATCAGAAGAGATCCTGAAGGAAGAGAGTCGATGAGTTCACGGCGCGGATTACCTTGCCATCCCTGGATTACCCATACGGCATCAGGATTGACATTTTGCATTGCATCGAGTATGGCTTTGCCACTTGCCTTAAGGTCAACCCCTGAAGTATTACCCCCTTCGTGGAACGGATCCATGCTGTAATGAGACGATATACCGTACATCTTGGAGAGTTCTTTATAATATGTGTCGGCAATCCGGCTGAATGCTGAATCGGTCGGCTGCAGGAATGCCGGGCGCGGATATCCGCACCAAAGACCGGGATCGGCAACGTCAAGACCTAATATTTCATGGGCATCGTGAGGAACCATACCGGAATATCCCGGAAGCACTGGGTGCATGTCCAGGCTACGCATGCGATCGAGAATCGCGATCTGCAGATCCCGGTTTCTGTCGATCCATTTGTCATCTACCGGACCACCCCAACCTTCAAGATTGTTCATCAGCCACCATGCCTGATAACCGGGTCCGGCGATAAATTCCTTGATTTTTTCCTCAGGATATCCGAGATCGCGGAGTGTCTCGCGCCATACTGCCTCCATTCCAGTAGCTGCAAGAGGCAGATTAATTCCGTGAAGCGCCATCCAGTCGATTTCCTGTTGCCATCTTTCCCAATCCCAGAATGCCATGGAGTAGGAATGTGTGCAATAGTTGAGATAGTATCGCCATGGCATAACAGTCGAATGACTGTCAACGCCATCAACAGGGGGGAGAATTTCCGGCAGGGATACTGTGGGCGAAACCCACGATACCTGTTGATTAAGGTAATTGCGGAAGTAATGGTTCAGTCCAACAGCAAGTGATATATTGTCATTGCCACTTACCCGAATGCAACCATCTCCGGCATTTTCCAATGAAAAATATATGGAGTCAGAGTCCGTACGGTTGAAAATGAACCGTGAAGACGCTCCGGGAGCCACACGCTCGGCAAGAGATGTCAGCGCCGCCGACTCCCTGGAGGCAGCAGCGCTGAACAGACTTAATGATGCAAGCGTAGCTAAGATTATTGATCTTGGCATACTTGTTATTTGATAGCTATACGGTTAACTTTATTATTACATCTGATGATATAAATTCCGGGTTCAAGTTCTGAAACATTTACAACGTTGTCGTAGCTGACTCGGATTACCGCACCTGTCATATTGTAGACATATACAGGATTGCCGTCGGTTGCGTAAACAGTAACAGTGGCGTTTTCGGGTGAATATACAATATCCAGCGAGTCATTCGTGACTGATTCGATACCTGTATCACCCACTTCAACTCTTATACCATCGTATATTACCATGTCATCAGTGTCAGTAATCACAAAGTCATAAATTCCATCGCCGGGTGTCTGAGAGCAAATGAAATCGATAAACGTTGTTTCATCCTTATCAAGGTTAACAGAAACTCTGCTCAATTCATTGAAGGAGCCATCGGCTCCGACATATTTCAATTTTAGTTCTCCATCATAAGAGTTGTATAGTGAACGGAGTTCCACTTCCATATCAAAAGCCCTTTCGGGATCGAGTGTAGTCGGCATCTGATATGATAGTATTTCAATCACCGACTGAGTCGACGCACTGTTATGAACCGTCATGTGGTATTTGCCTACAGTAGCCGCGTAAGAGGAGGCATTTTGGGGATATGCGTTAATTATTACACTGGTCTCAGAGTTGATTTCACGAACTATCGGATAAACCGTGTAGTCGCCTGTAGGCATAACATCGCGGTCGACAGTCACCGAGTAAGAAGCAATGCCTTCGTAAGTGGAAAGTCCATAGATCGGAGCCGTTTCAAAGCAATAGCTTTCACCCGTTGAATTATTAATGAAATCAAGTCCGAATTTTACATTCAGCTTGTCCTTGGATGCCGAATAATTGTAAAAGCCGTTATAATAGTTATTGGCAATTGAAGAACTGATCACAGCAGGATAGGAATATTGGGCAGTCTCAACGTACAGGTCGCCATAAATGAAATAGGTCGGTAGCATCTGAGAGGTGCCGTCATGGTCGGGCTGCAGACCGAACAGGGCGTTCTGGTTATAGCTGTAGATGTAATCACCGCCACCTATACCTCCTGTCGCTCCCGGTGTGAGTGCGTCAAGCAGATAAAGTCCATCACCGTATCCTGACCATCCCCAGTTGAAGTGGAAATACCCGTCACCGCCATATCCGTCACAAACAAAACAATGACCCGCAGTATTCGTTTCATTATAACCTCCTGTTACAACCGGGCGTCCTGCAGCAAGTTCATTGTAAACCATGTCTTCCCACTCTTCGGGAGTTTTCCAGGCGCGTTCCAGGTACTGCACGGATTTTTCATATCCAAAATATGTCGCCGCTCCGATCGCCGCATTCATCGGGGTTGAACCCGTAGCATTGGTATCACCGGTTCCATAATCGGATTGGATAGCAATACCTACGTCAATCATGAGACTGGACACCGCGTCTCTTTCAGCAACCGTGTAGCTGCTTTTCCTCTCTAAGGGCATTGCATTCCACTGGTATACCGAGTTCTCAAAATTAGCCGACAGTTTTACTGTACGTCCCATGATTTCATCAGTGTAACTGTAAGATCCCGTGCCTCTTTCCGGCCACTTGTGATAATACATCACCTGGGCAAGAGCGGTTGCAGTACATCCGGTTACACAACGCACATTCGGGGTATATTCCGGACACCGTTCATTATATGGGGCGTCCTGATCCCATTTTGTTTCCAACATAAATGGAATCACCTCGCGATCACCTCCCTCATTAGCTCTACGCGGTGCATATTGGGCACCCGCAGCCGAAGCTTCAATTATGACCTGTGCCTGGCAATTCAGCCAGTCCATCATTGCCGGCGGCATATTTTCCGGATCGAGCGGCTTGTCACTATATCCGATCAGCGGGGCTGCGCAGTCATCGGCAGGCAAGATGAGAAAACCGGACTCACTGTTGAATACATAGATTCCAGGGATTCCTGAACTGGAGTTTACCGTTAACATCGGAACTGGCATATTGTTGGTTCCGAGAGTTTTAACGGTTACATCACCCTGTATACGTGCAATAGCTTCAGCCGGTGATACATGACCGGCTGAAGCATACATTCCGATGGAGATGAAAAATAAAAGCGGTATAGACTTATGATTCATATATAAGGTTAAATATATTCACCTGCAAAGGTAAGAATATATTTCATGAATACAAGTCGTTGAATCTTAAAAATTATAACTTATGCCAATTGAAGGTATGAACGCATGTGTGTCATAATCCGCGGTGAATGTTGATGTGGGTGACAGTTCGACTGATGGAGCAAGGGAACTGATAACCGGAGCCAATAAGTCGGGATAGGTACAGGACGCGTTCTTCGCTCCCAGACCGGCTACATATATAAACGCGACATCGAAAGACAATCCTTTAACCGGTTGGAATGACAAACCTACCGACGGGTTGATTTTCGTCATTCCCGGAGTCTCGGGATTATAGAACATGTCATTTACCGGAGTGGTATCCAAAACGATACCGGCACGTAGGTCGAGACGTGATGTCATAGCGTATTGGGCACCTGCCTTTATGCTCCATGAATTGGAATAATTTTTTTCAATGTGTTGATTGTATTCCGCAACTTTCTCGTCAAGGAAGTTGATGTTAAGCTGACGGTATGTTTTCCATCCGGTGAGTTGTGCGTCGAGTGCCAGTACCAGACGTGAGGTAGGGCGAAAACTTGCACCGAAGGTCAGCACATACGGACATGGCATTTCTGCCTCGAAATTTGCTGCGTTGATAAGATTAAGTCTGGTTCCGAGAAGCTGTTGAGCGAGTTCGTTGATGTAGCTTACCGTGGCGCTTCCTTTCTTTACTTTCATTGACATGCGTGAACGGTATTGCACACCCACTGTCCATTGGTCTGAGATATCGTACATTGCTCCTACATTGATTCCGACAACAGCCTGCGCGGTACCGCGAAGATTGATTGACGCAGGAGTCGAAGTTCCGAATCTGTATGCCGGATCAGGCCAGGTCTGCGTAAGCCCCGCCATCTGCATTATGCCGATTAGACGGTCGGTTGATTCAGCCGAAACAAGACCTTTGTCAAGGTCTACGTTACCCCATGTGATCATTGCGCCGGCTCCTATTGAAAGTTTGGGAGTGATTCGCCAGGCGACTGTCGGCTGTATGGTGAAAGCTGTTAGCTTGACACTTTGATTAAGGACTGCACCGGGCCATGATGTACCCCAGTTTATACCACTTCCATATGGAGTGTAAAACGCAATTCCGGCTTTGATATTATCATAAATCGAAAATGCTGTACTTGCTGAGATGGGGGTGCTGATTTTATTGTCTGTTTTGTATTCTTCTCCTGAGAGCCTACATGTCGCCGTTGCCATGACACCAGTAAGTGATACAGAAGTGCTTAGAGTAGAGTTCATGAATGCCATACCTGCCGGATTGAAAAATTGACTTTCCGTGCCGAGTTTCAAAGCCACTCCCGTATGACCCATACCTTCTTGTTTTGTACTCAGGGTATTGATCTGATACCCTTCGGCATGCAGACTTAACGCCATAGATGCAGCGAGAAAAGAAAAAATAATCTGTCTCATATTTCTTATATATACATTTTGCAAGCGTAAAATTAGGGAAATATAATATAAACAGGGAATGAATGTATGAAATGAATGAACTTTGTCACGGTATTGTATTAAGCTAAAAGGGAGCTAATCACTTAGCTCCCTTCTATGAGTTTCCAATAGGTACAATTTCTAAGGTAAAAAAGATTGTTTTAGGTTTGCGATACAAAGTTAGAGCCTTTTATCGGTACGAGAAAATATTTTTATATGTTGTGCAACATACTTTTTTAATATTGAGATGCTAATTTGATGGAAAATTTACCTTAAATAATTGTATTATAAGTATTTATTGGATATGTTTAGGAGTGTAATCAATATTTAAAATACGTTAAATTTAGCTGTTGCGCTTGATTTTTGTCAGATTTATGGCATTCTTTCAATTGAAAGAACTCCGTCATGAAATCTCCCGAAAGTCATTCGACTGAAAGCGTCGCCAAGTACTACAAGAGTGGCGTGGGGCGATATATTTTGTGTGTGAACAAAATGACGGTGCCCGAATACGAAATAGGTTGGATCCTTTCCTTCCATCGGATTATTAGCCATGTAAGATTTTATAAACCGTACGTACCCGTCATTTTCAGGGAGAGGCAATCCATGTGGATCGTCCGGAGCAGAAAAGGAAGAATCGGAACTGTGTAATTTGCGGTTATTGGCTGACCAGCCATGTGCGAAACCAACTGTCCACCTCGGGTGAATTCCGGCGTAAAGCCATTGTAAAAACCGACATCTGAACATTGATCTCATAATCCGATAAAAAATACCGGCATCATCAATGCTGTCGCCATGTCCTAATACAAACCGGTGCCCGTCAATTATACGGGTAAAAATACCATCCTCGATAGTTATGCCGATTTCGTCACGCAGATAGTCGAACAACCATATATCATGATTACCTTTTACCCATGTGATTTTCACTCCGGCATCAGCAAGGGTGGCAAGGGCGCCGAAAAACCGTGTGTATCCACGGGGTACAACATAACGGTATTCAAACCAGTAGTCGATTATATCTCCCAGGAGATACAGCTCGGACGCATTGCCGATCAATGAAAGGAGCCATCTTGCTATACGTGATTCGTGAGCCCGAGGGTCGGATATGTAGCGGGCTCCGAGGTGACAGTCAGAAATAAAGTAAACGTCGTTCAGTTTCTTGTCGGACATCAGAGAAATCCTAAGTCGAGTTTTGCTTCTTCAGACATCATGTCTTTGTTCCATTCCGGCTCAAAAACAATATTGATGTTTACATTCTTAATACCTTCGATACTCTCCAGTTTGAGCCGGGCATCCTCGACGAGAAAATCTGCTGCCGGGCAATTTGGAGCAGTAAGGGTCATGTCGATATCAAGATCTCCGTTATCCTTGAGATCAATTTTGTATATAAGACCGAGTTCATAGATGTCAACAGGGACTTCCGGATCGAATACCGTTTTAAGCATCCGGATTATCTGTTCCTCTAAATGTAGTCGTTGTTGCGGATCCATATTCTTTAATTGAAAAAATCAAGGCGGATAGACCTTCCCATCCGCCTTGAGTGATAACTATTTCAGACAAGTCGACCAACAAGCGATTCACGGTCACCCGGAAGAAGATCGATAACCGGAATCTCAATCATTGTATATGCACCCGGTGCGAGCTTCATAGTAGCACGTGCGCATCCTACAAGTATTTGAGCTGTAAGCGCAGGATTGTTGATTGACATTGAAAATTCGAATCTCTGATTGTGAGTCTGTCCGGAAACACCCTTGCGTATCATGTGTACTCCGTGACCCATGTCCCTGAGAGCGTCTACAGAGTCAACTGCATAAACATGAGTCTCGTCAGATGAGAAGTAAGGATCTTCTTTAATCAGACGGGTGACCTCTTCAAGAGAAGCTCCCGGCTCTAACTCCACGTACACGTTTCGGCGGTGAATGCCTGTACCTAGCGGAATGGTCATAGAAAGCGCATCACGAACGCCGGCTTTTGACCGCACACATACAGAATGTCCCATACTCATGCCGGGACCAAAATTAGTGTATGTAATGCCTTTAGGCGCAGCTGCTTCCATCAGCGTGCGGACAACCGAGTCACTTCCCGGATCCCATCCTGCCGAAATCACGGCTACAGTACCGTTCTTTTTTGCTGCTTCCCCGAGAGAGCGTCGCAATTCCACTATTTTGGAATGTATATCAAAACTGTCAACGGTATTAATTCCGTCAGCAAGGCATTCCAAAGCATGTTTTTCGACCTCACGGGTAGGAGTGCATAGAATTGCCACATCAACGTGACCGAGAGTCCTTATGGAGTCAGTCACAGTAATTCCTGCCAGTTCTGCCGGCTGAGGTGCTGAGGGGTTTCTTCGTACGACTCCGGCAATCTCGAAGTCAGATGTTTCGAGAAGAGCTTCGAGAGTGTAACGTCCGATGTTGCCGTATCCGACAATCGCAGCACGAATTTTTTTGCTTTCCATGTCCGTTATCAAAGAGCCTTTACAATATCGCGTGTATCGCGCGCTATCATCAGTTCCTCGTCAGTTGGAACTACTACGACTTTAACTTTGGAAGCCGGAGTAGATATGACTGTTTCGGTACCGCGGGTACGGTTGTTGAGCTCCTTGTCAATCTCTACGCCCATGAATGCAAGAGGTGCGCAGACGTTTTCGCGTACACCAACCTGATTTTCTCCGACGCCACCGGTGAAAACTATAATGTCGACGCCGCCCATTTCGGCAGCATATGCGCCTACATATTTAATGATGCGCTGTTCGTACATATCAAGAGCAAGCTTGGCGCGTTCGTTACCGGCATTGACGGCAGCCTCGATTTCGCGCATGTCGCTTGACAGTTCGCTTACACCTGCAACACCGCTCTCTTTATTGATCACGCGCTGGAGATCGTCGACTGAGTATCCGTAACGCTTCATGATGTATGTGAGCGCTCCCGGATCAACGTCGCCGCAGCGTGTACCCATCATCAGACCTTCGGTAGGAGTCAGTCCCATTGAAGTGTCGACACTCTTGCCATTTAAAACAGCTGTAATAGAACCACCGTTACCAACGTGGCAAGTGATGATACGCTGTTTGTTGATATCCACACCCAGAATTTCGCATACACGTGCCGACACGTATCTGTGGCTTGTACCGTGGAAACCGTAGCGGCGTACTCCGGCTTCAGTATAGAACTTATAGGGGAGTGCATACATGTAGCTCTTGGCGGGCATTGTCTGATGGAACGCTGTATCGAATACGCCTACCTGCGGAACATTGGGCATCAGTGATGTGATAGCCTCAATTCCAATGATATTCGCGGGATTATGGAGAGGAGCCAGATCGTAACATTCCTTTACTTTCTCGATTACTTCATCAGTAATCAGAACGCTCGAATTAAATTTCTCGGCACCATGAACCACGCGATGTCCAACAGCGTCAATTTCATCAAAGTTCTTGATGCACCCTTCAACAGGATCAGTGAGAAGTGTCAGGATCGCTTTTACGGCGGCAAGATGATCGATCAGACCAAGTTCAATAATCTTTTTGGAACCGTCCTTTGATTTGTATTTAAGGAAGCCGTCCGGCAGTCCTATCTTCTCAACTCCGCCTTCGGCGAGTGTTGCATCGGTATCAGTGTCGATAAGTTTGTATTTGACGGAACTGCTTCCGCAGTTGAGAACGAGAATTTTCATGGTAATTATTTTTTAAGTCCTATTGCCTGATTACAGGTCATAATTATGGTTTTGTAGATATCTTCGGGGAAGCAACCGCGCGACAAGTCGTTGACCGGAGCAGCAAGTCCCTGCAGTACCGGACCTACAGCTTCAACATTACCAAGACGTTGTACAAGTTTGTATGCGATATTACCTACTTCAAGCGAGGGGAATACAAGAACATTAGCTCTACCAGACAGCGGTGACTGCGGCGCTTTACTGTTGGCAACACCCGGTACAATCGCGGCATCAGCCTGAAGTTCACCATCAATCAGCAGATCAGGAGCCATATCCTTTGCTATCTGAGTGGCTTCTATTACCTTATCAACGCTCGGACTCTTTGCACTTCCTTTAGTAGAGAAGCTGAGTATGGCGACACGCGGTTCTATCTGTGCGATGTCGCGGGCGGTCTGAGCCGCTGAAACTGCTATCTGAGCGAGCTGTACGGCATCCGGGTTGGGAACGACAGCACAGTCAGCGAATATCATGATGTCGTTAGTACCGAAAGGTGATCCTTTGGGAAGAAGCATTACGAAAGCGCCCGAAACTACATCGATACCGGGTTTTGTCTTGATTACCTGGAATGCCGCACGTAGTACGTTTCCGGTTGTGTTCATGGCTCCTGCAACCTGTCCGTCAGCATCACCTGCTTTCACCATCAGGCATCCGAGGTACAGTGGATTGGCAGTGGTACAGCGTGCTTGTTCCATGGTAATACCTTTGCTCTTGCGGAGTTCAAAGAAAAGAGGAGCATAACGGTCGATAACGCTTTCATCAGCGGGATTGACGATAATTGCATCCTTGATGTGTTCGAGCTTAAGATCTGTAGCCATTGAAAGTATTTCCTTCGGATCACCGATAAGAATGATCTCAGCTATGCCATCGGCAATGATTCGGTCAGCGGCTGTCAGAGTGCGTGCCTCGGTACCTTCCGGGAGGACTATTCGCTGTCGGTCGGCTTTTGCCGTTGCCGTGAGCTTGTCAAAAAGTTCCATCTTCAGTTTTATTATTTTGAATTCGGTTTTATCATCGCATTGATTTTACAAATTTACAAAAAAAGTTGTGTCGCTGTTTACAAGACCGAATAAAAAAAATTTTTTCGGAACAATATCCTCCGGAATAGTGTTTGAATTTCAAAGTCTCAACTATTAAAATTTACTGATATGTCAAAACAAGGAAAGAAATCAAGCATCAATGTCTGGCTTGTAATAGGTGTGTGTGTGCTTATTGTGTTGCTGTTGGTATGGCTAACGATCGCTGACCTATGGGGGGATACGGACGTTGCAGCTTCAATCGCTCCAGGTATTATGTCAATGGCTACCCCCCTGCTTATCTGAACATCATAAAAAAATGGGGGAATTATTCCCCCATTTCTAAATAATTAATGACCGGCTTGTGATCCCGATGGGAAACAAGTCGGTCTGTTCGTCGTTGTGAGTAAAATGTTCTCTGTATAGAGAGAGGTGAAATTACTGATTAACAACTTCGCCAGCAGCAGCTACGAGAGTGTCAGCAACAACTGAGTCGTTAGCAAGAGTGTCAGGAACAACAACTTCTTCTACAACAGCTGCAGCTGCTTCTTCAACATTTGCTGCTTCTTCATTAGCGGCGTTTTCAGCTTTGTTGCCACAGGAGAAGAGTGATGCGCTGAAAGCAACAGCGAGAACAAGAACTAACTTTTTCATTTCGAATGATTTTTATAAAACAATTATTTGTAGCTTCAAAAACGCTGCAAAGTTACCATATATTTCTCAGTTGACAAATTTTTTTTATGATTTTTTTGTGTCATGTATAATTTTTCCTGAAAAAAGCCTAAAACATGTTCTTTATAGCGCGATTTTTTTAACAATTAAGGGAGATTTACTCGCAAGTTTGATAGAATCGGCAAAAAAATAGTATAACGAACTATTGCACAGTTC
>CAZKSF010000057.1:0-16956 GCA_964555405.1 uncultured Bacteroides sp. | reverse complement strand
AAATAAAGCGAATATCCTGAATTTTGAGATAGCCTCCTTAAATTCCTCCAATCCGTCAATCGACTTGATTACACAAGTGGTAGAAAACACCCACTTATGGAAATAAGTCGATTGTTTTTGTTATCTTTGCATCATAATTAATAACAGGACATTAGTGGCTGAAGTAAGCTCCTATTCTATACATTTAAAAATACTATACCAATTATTGATAAATCTAATCATGAACAGATTGTTTTTTTTGCCGGTGCTGATTTGCGGAGTATCGATGTCAGTATCGGCTCAAACAGAGTGGCAGGATCCGGAAGTAAATGCCGTTAACCGCGCCCCGATGCGCGCCGCGAATTTCGCCTATAGTAAGGGCGAGGAGGCTTTGGCGGGGCAAAACCGGAAAAATTCTGCCAATTATCTGAGTCTGAACGGTACGTGGAAGTTTAATTGGGTGAATGACGCTTCTTCGCGCCCGACCGATTTCTGGAAAAAAGACTTCAATGACAAAGGGTGGGACAATATACAGGTGCCCGGAGTATGGGAGCTGAACGGCTATGGCTCCCCGATATATGTCAACGTGCAGTATCCGTGGTCGAATACATTTGAAGATAATCCGCCCTATGTCCCCGTAGATGACAATCACGTAGGCTCATATCGCAGGGAAATCAAAATTCCGGCAGACTGGAAAGGTAAGGATGTCTTTGCCCACTTCGGATCGGTGACCTCGAATATATATCTGTGGGTCAACGGCAAGTATGTGGGATATAGCGAGGACAGCAAGCTTGAGGCTGAATTCGATATTACCCCATATATAGTTCCCGGCAAAGAAAATCTGGTGTGTTTCCAGGTATTCCGCTGGTGCGACGGTTCTTATCTGGAGGATCAGGATTTTTTCCGTTACAGCGGTGTAGGACGTGACTGCTATATGTATGCGCGCGACAAGAAGCGTATAGCTGATATCCGTGTCACTCCTGATCTGGAAAATAATTATACCGACGGTGTACTCAACATTGACCTCACTCTTACGGCCAATTCTCCCGTTGACCTGGTTCTGACGGACAAGAATGGGAATGAAGTGGCAGTGGCGACCGCTTCTAAAAGCGGACGCACGGTGATGAAGGTAGAGAATCCCGATAAATGGACTGCCGAGACCCCGACGCTATACACACTCACTGCCTCGATGAAAGGGAGTGACGAGGTGATTCCGGTCAATGTGGGCTTCCGTAAGATAGAGTTGACCGACGGTCAGATTCTTGTTAACGGCAAACCTGTGCTGTTCAAGGGTGTAAACCGTCATGAACTTGATCCTGACGGTGGATATGTAGTGTCGCCGGAGCGTATGCTGCAGGATATACAGCTCATGAAGCAACTGAATATAAATGCGGTGCGCACCTGCCATTATCCCGATGATAATCTGTGGTATGATCTTTGCGACAGATATGGATTGTATGTGGTTGCCGAGGCTAATATCGAAAGTCACGGAATGGGTTACGGAGACAAGACTCTTGCCAAGGATCCGCGGTATGCGAAAGCCCATATGGAACGTGATCAGCGCAACGTGCAGCGTAACTTCAATCATCCTTCGATAATATTCTGGAGCCTGGGCAATGAGGCGGGATACGGATCTAACTTCGAGGAAGCTTACAAATGGATAAAAGCCGAGGATCCAAGCCGTGCGGTGCAGTATGAGCAGGCGGGAATGAAGGGAATGACCGATATTTTCTGTCCCATGTATTACCGTTATAACGGTATGGAACGTTACGGCGAGGAAAAACCGACCTCCCGTCCTCTGATACAGTGTGAATACGCGCATGCCATGGGCAACTCCATGGGTGGTTTCAAGGAGTATTGGGATCTCATACGCAAATACCCGAATCTCCAAGGCGGTTTCATCTGGGACTTTGTCGATCAGGCAGTACGCACCAAAGGTAAAAACGGAGTGGAAATCATGGCTTACGGTGGCGACTTCAACAGATATGATCCTTCCGACGGTAATTTCTGTGTCAATGGTCTGGTGAGTCCCGACCGAGTACCCAACCCGCATGCCGACGAGGTATCGTACTTCTATCAGAATATATGGACAACGCCTGCCGATCTTCCCGCCGGTAAACTGAAGATATACAATGAGAACTTCTTCCGCGATCTGTCGGATATCACTCTTGACTGGGTATTGCTGAACAACGGAGTGCCGGTACGCACTGGCAGTATCGACAAAATCGATGTAGCTCCCGGCGCCACAACCGAAGTTACGATTCCTTACGGCAACATATCTGACCATGGCGAATGGCTGCTGAATGTCAGCTACGTCCTTAAACATGCCGACGGCGTTCTGCCTGCCGGTCATACGATGGCACGCGACCAGTTTATCCTGAAGGAAGCCGTCACCGATACTGACATAGCCATTCATGCAGCCGGTAACGGAAGTGTGCCGGCGCCGCAGATCAACTCCGGACATGCCGCCCTGCTGATGGTAAGCGGGGATATGTTCAATATCGAGTTCGACCGTTATACCGGATATATGGTGAAATATGAGGTCAGGGGAACGGAAATGCTTACCGAAGGAGGACGTCTGACGCCTAATTTCTGGCGCGCTCCCACCGATAACGACTATGGGGCAGGTCTTCAGAGGCGTTATGCTGTATGGAAAGACCCGGAAATCAGGCTGGAATCGCTGAATTCAGAAATGCAGGGTGACATTGCCGTGGTTACGGCACGTTATTCGATGCCGCAAGTACATGCCGGACTCACCCTTAAGTATGAAGTCAACGGGAACGGAGCGGTGAAGGTCACCGAGGCGCTCGATACCGACAAGAGCGCGGAAGTGGAAGGAATGTTCCGTTTCGGAATGCAGATGCAGATGCCGGAGTCATTCAGCTCTATTGAATATTACGGCCGCGGACCGATTGAGAATTATGCCGACCGGAATCACTCCACCTTGCTGGGACTTTACAATCAGTCAGTCAACGAACAGTTTTATCCCTACATCCGTCCGCAGGAAACGGGAACCAAGACCGACATACGCTTCTGGCGTCAGCTCGACAACGCGGGTAACGGAATAGAATTTGTTTCCGGAACACCGTTCTCGGCATCCGCTTTAAATTACTCCATCGAAAGCCTCGACAACGGTCCTCACAAACTGAATACCCACTCGCCGGAAGTGAGCAAAGTCGACTACACCAATCTGCTTATCGACAAAGTGCAGATGGGACTGGGATGTGTCGACAGCTGGGGAGCCATACCCCTGAAGGAATACCTTCTGCCGTACGGCGATTATACGTTCACGTTCGTAATGAAACCGGTATTCCATCAGCTTCACAACTGATTAAACGACATATAAAGCAATACTTCCCCCGGGGCGCATTGTTGCTCCGGGGGAAGTAGTTTTTGTTAGATAGTGTAACTTTAAGTGGTATTAATAACATATATTAACAATGTGACGGAGCGTTTTTTGCGGTAATTTGTTAATTTTGCGTTTGTGTAAAAGTACTGTTACGTTTGCACGCAGTGAATTTTGACTTTTTCTGTAATACCCGCTAAGTATACACTTATCCGTTAATACGTTGATGGTTATTCTCTGATCGGTGTGTCCTTGCCTTTATCAATTAATATCAATCAATATGCCACGTACCATAACAATTGGAAGAAGCAGTTCCAATGATTTCGTACTCGATTCCGATATGTCAGTATCGCGCCAGCATGCCAGTGTAACCATTTATGATGATGGCCGCATTACGATACGTGATCTTAATTCAACCTCGGGTACTTATCTTGACGGTAAAAGGATCACATCGGAAGAGCCATTGCTTCCCGGCTCAACTGTCAAATTGGGAAATACGACACTTCTCGGCAGTCAGATACTTGCCTCCAAGCCTCATGCCGCCGTAGCCGATCCGAACGCCGCGTTGAGCAGCCTTACCGGAGTCAAACGAGTAGGCAGGGCATATGACAATGACCTGAAGGTGATGTCCACGGATGTGAGCAATCATCATGCAGCCCTGGGGCGCGACGCCAACAACCAGATAGTAATTGTGGATTTGAATTCCTCGAACGGAACATTTGTCAACGGTCAGCGCATCAGCTCACCGAAGATACTCCGTCCGGGCGACCGTGTGCGTCTCGCATCGTCGGATCTCGACTGGGCAAGTCTTTTTGCCGGCAGAGCAGGTGGTGGCAGTGGCGGCGGAAAAGATACCTCCAACACCCGCAAATGGCTCATACCCGCTGTGGCGGCTGTATTGGTACTTATTGCAGGATGTCTTTGTTACTACAAGTTTGTCGGACGAGAATGGAATCCTCAGAAGATTTACAGTCATTACAAGACTTCGGTGGTGATGATATACAGCCAGTCGACCTATGTGGTAAAGCTTAACGGGCGGTCGCCGAGTTCATACAGCGACAATCTTGCAATGCTTGACAATCTGTATGTCGACGGTGAAGGCGACGTCGTGCCGGGAGTCCAGGGCGGTTTCGGAACAGGCTTCTTTATTTCGGACGACGGAAAGGTGATGACAAACAAGCATGTTCTGTATCCCGTAGGAGAAAGCGCAAACGATGCCAACAAGATCAAGGATGCGGTCGAGTCGTTTCTGTACACTATGGCGCAGCGTACCGGCAATATGGCATATGCCGAGCTGGCGTCGTCGATAAAAGTGGAATACGAGATTCTCTGGTCAGGTATAGCGCTTAACGACACGCATGTATCTACGAAAGATGATTTCATAGCTTCCACACCGATCCGGAAGAGCGATAACGACGAAGTCGATGTAGCCGTGCTGCAGACCAATACCAAGACTACTCCCGCAGGATGCACGATAGTTGACATCAACAATATATCTGATCCGTCACATCGCGAGTTAGGTGACAAGGTATATACCATCGGTTTCCCGAAGGCATTTATCTTAGGTCAGACCGAGGCGGGTCTTGAGGCAAATAACCAGAGCGGAGAAATCACTCAGGAAAGAGGTGAGAACGTGTACGGTCACAACATCACCATTCACCAGGGTGCGAGCGGCTCACCGGTTTTTGACTCGTACGGTCAGTTCGCAGGTATAATAGTGTCAGGCTATCTGGGTATTTCCCAGGGCTATAATCATGCCATAATACCTGAAAAAGCAGTTGCAATTGTAAAATAACTTAAAAATATAAAACTATGGCTCCAAACAGAAAGAAATGTCCTAACGGACATCAGTATGATGCGAATATATATGGTGACAGCTGTCCCTTCTGTCCTAATCCCACTCAGATCAACTCAGGCGCTCCTAACGGTGGGGGACGTACTCAGATTAATCCGGTAAACGGCGATCCGACAGTTCTCGGCGGTGGTACCTCCGGAGCGACAATCCCTATAAACAATCCTTCACCTGCACCGAACGGCAACGGCGGTCACACCGTTATACGCCCCGTAGGCGGAAGCGGCGACAGCAGCAATACCGGACGCAAGGTAGTGGGCGTACTCGTATCATACAGCGTAAATCCCTGCGGTGAGGTCTACAAACTCTACGAAGGCAGAAATACGTTAGGTCGTGACATTACTAACGACATCTCGTTCCCCTCGGACAATTCAGTGTCGAGTCTGCATCTTGTGATTGTTTACCGCGAGGCTGACGGCCGATTCCTGATGGAAGATCAGCTGACTTCGAACGGTACATGGCTGAATGGTAATTTTGCCGGTGACAGAGTGACGCTCAACTCCGGTGATATAATTGTGGTAGGCGGTGTCAAGCTTGCTTTCCTGGCGGTACCTATGGATATGTAACCTGTCGTAAGAATGAATAAAACAGAAAACTTTGACAGCTATTGCCTGCGCGGCGAATCAACTGATGTAGGACGTGTGCGTAAGGCAAATGAGGACAGTTGTCGTAATGGAATCACTCCTAACGGACTGGTGAGTCTGGTATGCGACGGTATGGGCGGTCATGTCGGCGGAGCCACAGCTTCCCGTATCGCGGTGGAGACTATTTTCGCAGTACTGGAGAACAAGTACTTTGATAATCCTGCCGATGCTATTATTGACAGCGTCAATGAGGCTAACCGCGCCATACTTGATTATGCCGCCGCTCATCCCGAACTTAACGGAATGGGTTCGACCTGCGTAATAATGATAGTGCGTGATGGAACTGTTTACATTGGTCACGTAGGCGACAGCCGTATATATCTCGTGCGTTCGCGCCAGATCAAACAGCTTACGACCGATCATTCATACGTACAGATGTTGGTCGACAAGGGGATGCTGACACCTGAAGAAGCCGAACGTCATCCGCGGAAAAATGAAATAACTAACGCCTTAGGTATACCCAATATGCAGCCGGCTACCGTAAAGGTCGATATAATTCCGGAAGCGGGCGACTGTTTTGTGCTTTGTTCCGACGGTCTGAGCGGTATGGTCAAGGATAAGGAGATCGCCCAGATAGCAGGCGACCACAGCATTCATATTCAGGAACGCGCCAATAAGCTTGTTGCCAAAGCGAATGAAGCCGGCGGTGTGGATAACATCTCTGTCGAACTGGTGGAATTTGCAGCCTCTCCAGCCGAAAAAGACTCGGATAGCCCGGCAAAAATATCTCCCAAGCAGTACGGATTTATCGCTGCCGCCATCGTTGTTGTAATTGCTGCCGTGCTCTTCTTCCTGCTTTCCGGCAAAAAGGATGTTCAGTCACCGGTAGTTGAACCTGATCCGGAGACAACTGTCGAAGAGGTCGGGGGAATTGTAACGGAAGGCGAGACTAATGAGCCGGGCAATGATGAGAATAAAAAGATCCTTCACCTTGGTGCGATCATCTATGACGGCACTCAACCGTTCCTTACCGTAATCAAGAGAGGGGACCGTACATATGTCAGCTACCGTACGGAGGATAGTGTACGTGACACTGAAATAGGCGATTTTGAATTCAGTCTCGATAACGTGCTGAACGCTAATAGCGTGATTGAATGTAAGATGTCCAGTTCGGAAACCGGTAACAAGGCAGAATTCGCCTATGCGGGCAGGAAGGCTCCCGATGCGAAGAAGGAGTTCTCCATCATCCTGATATATAAGGATGGGTCACGTGAAAGTCTGCTGTTCACGTTAAAACCTCAGCCGGCGAAAAAGGCTAACTCTAACGGCAGTACTATATTGCCTCCCGTTAATAAACCAGCAAATGGCGGTAATGACCCTAAGGGCCCCTCGCAGGGCGGTAAAACGGAAGTCGTTCCCGAAGCGCCGGCACCGGTTGTTCCGCAACCTGAACCGCAACCAGAACCGGAACCAGAACCGGATACCGGCAACGGAACACATGTGATTTGACTATGTTCAGGCTTGATCAATATAACTGTGAAGACACTCCGATAGGTAAAGGCGGTATGGGTTGTGTCTACAGAGCGTATAAGGCAAATGGCGAAACTGTGGCATTGAAAATGCTGAGTGCGCAATATGCCTCTATGCCGGCGTTTCGTACGTTTTTCAATTCCGAGGCAAATGCATTGAAAAGTATGAATCACCCCTCTGTAGTCCATATCAAAGGCGAACCTTTCTCCGACAGCGGGGGCAACCTGTACCTGCCGATGGAATTTATAGAGGGTGAAACCTTGGAAAAGCGGGTGAAGACTCTGATGGCGTCCGGGCAGCACATGTCAGAACAGGAGGCTGTCGATCTGATGGTCAAAATCCTGACGGCATTCGAGTATATCCACGCCGGCAATAAAATCCATCGTGACATCAAACCCTCAAACATAATGCTCCGTCCCGACGGAAGTATTTGTGTCATTGACTTCGGTATTGCAAAAGATATGAGACTGCCAACCGGATTTACCATCGGTCACACTGTAGGGACCGACGGTTATATGAGTCCGGAACAGGTCAATGGATTGAATATCGATCACCGGACCGATATCTATTCATTGGGATGTCTGATGTATTATATCCTTACGGGCGCTCATGCCATTTCAAAGAAAAGTAATGACTATGAAACGAGATGTGTGATTCTTCAGGAGGAATTCCCCCTGCCTACACGTCTGCGGCCTGATTTAAGCAAGGATATCGAGAAGGTCATACTCACCGCGGTGGACAAGGATATGCGCAAGCGTTATGCTGATGTCACGCAATTCAAGAATGCCTTATCGGCAGGCGGTAGCGGTAATTCAACTGCAGTTGCCGTAGGCATGGTCACTGTAGGACGTGAGTCGACAAATTCGGTTACTGTTCCGAATAATTTTGTTTCACGGACTCATCTTGAAATCACATACGGAGCTTCAGCTAACGGACCGGTGATATCGGTGCGTGACCGTAGCGCCAACGGAACTGCTGTCGATGGAGAATACTTGCGTCATGCCACAAAAAACATTCCGTTCGATTTGTATAGGGGTAATATAAACAGTCTCCCGGAGGTATTGTTGGCGGGTCGCCCCGAGTGCCAGCTGCCATGGAGTGAAGTGATCAGGGAACTTAAACGTCAGGTAGCGCCTCCACCACCACCTCCTCCGCCACCACCCCCTCCAGCTCCAACAACAAAATCTATTCCCAAGGTGTGGATACTGGTGGGTATTCTCATTCTGGTGATAATCCTGTTAATCATCATATAATAAACTCAGCAACAAACTATGAACAATACAATAACAATAGGCAGATCCTCGTCATGCGATATCGTAGTGCCTGATGATCGCGTAAGCCGTACTCACGCCACTCTGAGTGTGGTCGATGGAAAGTATGTGTTCCGCGATGTGAGTTCAAACGGATCAACCTTGAACGGTGAATATATCAACGGACGGTCAGTCGCGGTTGCTCCCGGCGCGCCGATTATGCTTTCCGACAGGGTTCCCCTGCCGTGGGCTCAGATTTATGCCCGTCTGCCCCTCCCCGGGAGCGGAGGCGCTGTGTATAGTGCCGGCGGTCAGACACAGGTCGATAAGGTAAGATACGAGCAGCCTGCATCACCCGACGACCATGCCGGAGTGGGATGGTGCATTCTCGCATTCCTTATCCCTATTGTGGGTCTTATATTATACGGTGTGTGGTGTAAATCCACCCCGAACAAGGCAAAGACAGTAGGCATGTGGGCTTTAGCGGGATTTATACTGAACCTCATCTTTATCGCGGCAAGATAACATAGACACAATCAATCAGACAAATATCATGATCGGGAAAGAAATACTGAATTATACCATCATAGAGCGTTTGGGCGCAGGAGGTATGGGTACGGTATACCTTGCTGTTAATAAATATATCAAGCAGAAGAAGGTTGCCATAAAGGTGATACACCCTGAGATGGCGAATGATTATACCAAAAAAATGCTCATGCAGGAAGCAGAGCATCTTGCCTCGCTCGACCATGCGAATATCGTAAAATTCCTGAACTATCACATTGATGATGACGGAACCATATACCTCATAATGGAGTACGCCGAAGGCGTGAGCCTTGAGAAATTCATCAATGAGGTGAATGGTCTGGTGGTGGAGGATCGCGTATGCAACATATTCGAGCCAATACTCGACGGATTCGGATATGCCCACAAAAAGGGAATTCTTCACCGGGATATCAAACCTTCGAACATTATCATCACTCCGGAGGGAACTCCCAAAATTCTTGACTTCGGTATTGCCAAGATCATCGGCGACGAGTCGGAAACCGATAAGGTGATAGTCGGTACTCCATCATACATGAGTCCCGAACAGGTGAGAGGTGAAGAACTGGATAACCGTTCGGATATCTATTCTCTCGGTGTGCTGTTACACCAGATGATGACCGGTAACGCCCCGTATGATACAACCACTCTTTCCGAGCATGAAATAAACGACAAGGTGGTCAACGAGAAGTTGCCCCCTATGCGGTCGTTCTATAAATATGTAGGCGAGAAGACTCAGAAAGTGGTTGACAAGGCAACCGCTAAATCACCGGATGACCGTTACCGTGATTGTCAGGATTTTAAGAAAGATTTACACAAGGCAATATATCCGCCGAAAATACCCCGCTGGATAATCGGAACGGTGGCTGCTGTCGTATTGGTATGCTGCGGATGCGGAATATGGTTCTGGGACTATACCCGCACAAAAGTCTCATATTACAAGGACTATACCGAACAGTGGGGAGTGCCTGTGGGTATCGGGAAACTCTCGTCAAGCGAATACAGCCACAAATATAGTGCTTACCGTATTGAATCGTCGCGCGGTAAAGTACGTCGTCTGACTCATGTCAATTCTTACGGGAAGCCGGTAGACGATACTGAATCGGAACATGTGGAACGTCCGGTTGACGCCTACTATTACTATACACCGGAAGGACAGGTGGCACGTGTGAAGGTTCTTGACCGGAACGGCAGAGTGCAGTATGTCAAGGTTTACAACGATAACCTCAAGACCGTTGTGTTCCAGTATGACGATGAGCACGGAACCGAAAAGACTCTCGGGACTCAGACCGTGGGCTATGTCAATGCGTTCTCAAACGGATTGAATGAAAGTAAAGGCAAAATATCGCGCTATCATCTGACGTATGACGATAAAGGCTATGTGACACGGATCGATTATGCAGGTCTGTTCAATGCGCTTGTTCATGACAACGACAATCTTTACGGACGTACATATGTGCGTGATGACAAAGGTCGTGTAATCGAAGAATCATATCTGAACGCCTCGGGCGGTCCGCAGGCAACCAAATGGGGATTAGGCATCAAGACGTTCAAGTACGACGATGATGACAACTGGGTAAAATCGGAGTATCTTACCGTCGACCGTCTGCCATCGCTCGATGCATCGGACGGTACTGCCGTCTACGAGATGGCTTACGACAAGTACGGTAATATTATCGAGGCTACGTATAGAGCGGACGACGGATCGCTGATGTTACCGCAGCGTTCTCAGGTTGCCGGTGTACGTCTGACCTATGATGACCGGGGTAATATCACACGTGAGGAATACATAGGTATTGACGGAGAGACAACATATAATATGGAAGGAGTCGCTGTCAATGTCTATACCTGGGATGAAAACGGTTATAAAAACGGCATTTCGTATTATGATGCGGACGGCAGCAAAATTACCGACAAGGATAAAATCTGGCGAATGGCAGTGGAGAACGATGATAGAGGCAATCAGCTGTCAGTAAGTTATTTTAATGAAAATGACGAGCCTATGATGTATGCCGAGGATTATGCGAGGATAGAATTTACATATGATTCGTTGGGTAACACCACATCTTTGTTTACATATGGACTTGACGGTAACCTTACACGTTCATCTCAGGTTGGGGGGACGGCAGGTTTCAGAGTCGCTCATGATCAGTTCGGAAACCCCACTAAGATTGTATATTATAACGAAGCTTCCGAACCCGCTCCCACTGATGACAACATAACAGTGATCGTCCGTGAATATGACCGTAGAGGTAATGTGACCCGGATTTCCTATTTTGAAGATGAGGACTGCACTATCCCTCAAGCCGATAATGGTGGGGTAGCCGTATATGAATATGTTTACGATGACAACGGTAACCAGATCAGAGATAACAATTATAATACGGAAGGCAAACTCACTTTCAATGCCAATCACTGGGCAATTGCCAAGCGTGAGTATGATGATGCCGGAAACAAGATCTCGGTAAGATACTATGCGCCGGACGAGACTCCCGTAATCAATACCGATAAGGTCGCCGGCACTTTATGGTCGTACGATGACCATGGCAACGTAACAGAGGAAATCAATATAGGAACCGATGGCAAACCGGTGGCAAACCGTCTGATAGTCCGTTTTGAATATGACAAAAACGATAATATCATAAGCGAATCGGTATTCAACATCGACGGAACCCCTGCAAAGGGAAATCTCGGATTTCACAGAAGTGAAAAAGATTATGACTCCAACAAGCGTAATACCGAAACCCGCTACCTGGACACTAAAGGCAACCCTGTGGGATATAACGGAACGAAAGTAGCTGTAATCCGCAATGAATACGACAAACGGGGCAACCTGGTTATGACCTCATATTTCGGAACGGATAAGAAGCCGGTAAACAATGGCGATAATTATGCTTCGCAACGTTCGGAGTATGATAATCTCGGACGTATCACCCGTCAGCTCTATTTTGATGTCAATGGCAATCCTACGGATCCGTCCGTCATGGTGCCTGAAGGACGCACAGGATATGATACCTATGGCAACATCAATTATCTGGCTTCGTGTGACGGAAAAGGCAATTTGATTGACAATCCGCAGATAGGAGCTTCGATCATTCGTATGACTTATGACGTAAAGGGAAACCAGACTGAATGTAGCTACTATGATATCGAGGATAAGCCTGTCGTTTCAAAAAAATGGGGCTATCATAAAGCCAAGAGTGAGTATGACAAGCGTGGTAATCAGACCGAAATGGCGTTTTTCAATGCAGAAGACGCTCCGATGATCAACACGTCATTAGGATTTCATCGTAAAGTCACCGCTTACGACGACCTCAACAGAATGGTTTCCGAGACTATATATGATGCCGCAGGTAAAGAATGTGCTTTCCCCGGTGCAGGATTCTCACGTGCCGAGTACACATATAATGATGACACAGCCACGGCATCGCGTGTGAAGTTATACTCTCCGAGCGGTGCGCTCGTAAGTTCAATGAGATGGGTCAACGGTAATTGGGTCGTTGATTCCGGTAATTCCGGTCAATCAGCCGCCGCACCTTCATCAGGGGGTGATTCGTCGGACTGGCGCGCGGAATTAAGGGAACTGCAGGGACAGCTTCCTATGAATCTGGGAAGCGATGCCGGTAACCTGGAGTTCACTTCAATAGATATCAAAGGCGCGAATGCAGTGGAATTCACATTTACCGCCGAAGAGTCCAAGTATGAGATGAATAAGTCACTTCAGAAAAATTATGAGGATTTCATAGTGACCTTCGCTAATACTATCAAGAGCGGTTTCCCGGCTTCCGTAAGAATAACGGTAAGACTGCTGGATAAACCCGGACGTGAAGTAATTAAGAAAACAGTCTAAAATTATTGTAATATGACATTGAAAAGAATTCTATTTATTTTGCTGTGCGTTATCACATGCGGTATAGCACGTGCTGAACTTGATGAAGAGCAGAAGGCAATCCGCAGTGATATCATGCAATTCCTGAGAGTGGAAGGATATTCACCCGAGATAGACAGTGACGGAGACATAGCGGTGAAAATAGAAGGTGCGCCTTATTATATACGTGTCTATGAGGAAGACAAGAGCCCGATGTTTGTGTCCATGTGGCGCTTGATCTCTTATCCCGAAGGTGTGAATAAACTTGTTGCCAGGCTTGCCGTTACGGAACTCAACCGCTACAAGATGGTGAAAGTGAATCCGCTCGATTCTTCTGTATCGATTCAGACTACCATGTATCTCCGCGAACCGGAAGCCTTCAAATATGCTTTCCACAAAATGGTGTCGCAGATACAGTCGGCAGCCCGGGATTTCCCGTCGGAATGTGAAGCTGCACGTAAGGAACTTAGAAATATGTAATCAATAAAAAATATCAACATGAAAAAAATCCTGTTTGCTTTATTGCTTTTCGTTTTCGGTGCGATGACTGTATCGGCAGAGGCTCCTACCGGTAAGGCACTGACTTTTCAGAATCAGGTAAAGAGCTATCTTCAGTCAGAAGGATATATGCCTGAAATAGATAAGGATGGTGATATTCACTTTAAGACTGAAGGTCGTAACATCTATATCGCCCTTCAGAATTGGGGCAGTGGCGTGTATATGGACATGTACTTTATTCTCGGTCTGGAGGACAGTAATATATCCAAGGTTCGCCGGGCTGCCGACGATGCACAGAAGTCGCTTAAGTTTGTCCGTGTCGATGTAATGTCGGAAGAGCAGCTTACGATAGACGTAGTACAGTACTTCTCTTCATTCAATGACTTCAAGGAAAATTTCAAGGATTTCCTCGATATAATAATGAAGTGTCGTCAGCGTACACTCGACAATTATAATAACTGATAATTAAAATCCGATAAAATCGGTTTTTACGCTTTTGAGACGGGCGGCGAGTTCTTTCTCCCGCCCGTTGCAGTAAGCGTTGCACAGAGCGTGAAAGCGAGGCCCGTGATTCATTTCGGTAAGATGTGCGAGCTCGTGACATATGATATATTCCTGCAGATCGGCAGGGAGAAATATAAGCATATAAGATAGAGCTATAGTGCGTGTGCTGTCACAATAACCGAGGCGACGGTGCCCGGAAGAGATTTTCCAGTGGCGAGGTGCGATGCCGATTTCACCGGCTATGCGTCTCGCTTTTTCTATAATCAGTTTTTCGGCTAATACAGAGGCAAGACGTGCGAGTACGCGGGAAATTGTTTTTGTTGTCAGTTCGTGATTCATGTCCAGGGCATTACCCACTTCGATGTAGCTTACCGGCAGTGCGGGTTTAGCCAATATGCGGTCAGGGAGATGGGACTGCCTCTTTATTACAAAGGTAACGTCCGGGCAACTGATAAGCTGACCGTCGGAATATGTCTTCAGTCCGTTTTTTGGGACTGAAGCAAATTTTTCGGCACATCGGTCAAGAAATTGCATCAGCGACTCCGCCGTTACGTCCGTCGGTACCGATACTTTGACCTCATCATTAATGAGGCGTGCGCGCATGTGCGTGGAATTGGACCGCATGGTTATGGTGACACGTCCTAAAATAGGGTGCCGGACGTAGCGTGTCATATTCCCCATGAGAGTTTGTCGCGCAAGGTCTCAACAAAATCATGGTCCTGCGCCGAGATTATCCGTGTGACATATGGCGCACGCCTTACGTCGATTTTGGCGCTGGTCTTAAGGGCATGCGATACACCGTCATTACTCATCAGAAATGTTCCGCTCCGGGAATCTACGGTAAGACCGATGGTAACAGAATCGGGAATAACGAGCGGACGCATGGTGAGGGTGTGGGCTGCGATCGGAGATATAATCCATACACCGGTGGACGGTGCAACAACCGGACCGCCGACTGACAGGTTATATCCGGTGGATCCGGTAGGGGTGGAAATGATCAGACCGTCCGCACGGTAATCAGCAAGAAGAGTACGGTCAACGCGGGCATGCACTTCGATCATTGACGCGGTATCCTGTTTTGTGATAGCGATTTCGTTCAGTGCGTCAAATTCAGTTGTCCCAGACTCGTCCGTTACCGTAGCCCGAAGCATCGCCCTGTCCTCAATGTTGTATCTCTTCGATACGATAATATCGGCAGTCGCCTCCGGATCACTTATACCGGCAGTAGTCAGATAACCGAGATGTCCGGTGTTGATACCCATAATAGGTATACCGGAAGCTCCTACACGCCGGGCAGTATGCAGGAATGTTCCGTCGCCACCAAAACTTAGACAGATGTCGGCATAGAATTCACCGTCACCGATAGTCGTGGCACCGGCGGGGAGATCGACAGCGCGACTTCTCAGCCAATCGTAGAAATCCCGTTCAAACCGGAATTCCACATCCGGGATATCCTTATTAAGAATGGAAAACAGTTGCCCCAGCAGAATGCGGTAACTGCCTTGGTACGGATTGCCGAATATAGCTAATATCATTGGGTTATATATCGAGATTTATTCTCAGCAGATTGATCCGCTCCTGCACGGAGTCGGCAATATCGGGAGCCAGACCGGCAATGTCGATCACTTCATAACCATATCGTTCAAGCGAACGAGCCACACTGAGGGCGTTGCGGTGATTGATGCGAAGATCAACAAACAGATCGCCTGCTTCCTCACCGGTAAGTGAAGTGACATTCAGGTTGAGCAGGTGGGCGTCGCAATCCTCCACCGCCCGTGCTATCGCCGATGCGGAATAATCGACACGACGGCATTTTATAGTAAGTTCCGAACTGTCGGGCTGCGGAGGGAAAAGACGTTCCGGATCACGGCGCGTATTTGTTGCCGAACAGGTACGCGACACTGAAACACTCTCATTTCTGGTTTCCGGGGTGAATAATATGCTATCTTTTTTTGCTCTCAATCCTTCGATTTTATCTTATTTCTGACTAAATTTGCAGTCTACTTTTTTCCGGATACAAATTTAGGGATAATTCCTGAAATCTCTATCCAATAACTAAACGGATGAGAGAGGAAAAAAGTTTTAACGAGTTCATAGTCACTGTCCGAATGACCAATTTAAGTGTAAATATCAATAAAGTAGCTACCTTGCGTAATGCGCGTGGCGAAAATTTGCCGGATGTGCAGCAGTTTGCGATCGACTGTGAGCAGTTCGGTGCGAACGGTATCACCGTACATCCGCGTCCTGACGAGCGACACATACGTTATAACGATGTTTTTCTGTTGCGGCCGCTGGTAAAGACCGAATTCAATATCGAAGGATATCCATCGCGTGAATTCATGGATCTTGTGTTGAAAATAAAGCCGGAACAGGTTACACTGGTTCCTGACGCACCCTCGGATCTTACATCCAGTGCCGGTTGGGAAATACTGCCGAATATGGAATTCCTGACTGCCACTGTCGAACGGCTTCAGGAGGCAGGAATCCGCGCCTCTATTTTTGTCGGAACCGATTGTGACAACATACGCGCCGCCGCGCGTACGGGAGCCGATCGTGTGGAGCTGTTTACCAAGCCGTATGCCGATGAATATGCCTCGGACCGCGAGGCTGCCGTCGCTCCATATATCGAAGCAAGCCGTACAGCACATAAGGTTGGACTGGGTGTGAATGCCGGACATGATCTGAGCCTTGTCAATCTGAAGTATTTCCATGAGCAGGTGCCTTATCTTAACGAAGTTTCGATCGGACATTCACTTATAGCCGATGCGCTTTATATCGGTATTCAGGAGGCAATCCGCCGGTATAAGGAGTGCCTGAAATAACCATTGTAATATCAGCTAAAGAATAGATACATGTCATTTGCTATACAAACTGCAGAAAATGTTATGTCGGCGGTAGCCGATACTCTTTCTGCCGTCAATACTGTCGCAGGACAACTTCCTGCCGGTGCGGCATCCGCCGCCGATGCTGTCGCTGAAGTAAAAAGCCTTACCGTATGGGAG
>CAZKSF010000056.1:0-17024 GCA_964555405.1 uncultured Bacteroides sp. | reverse complement strand
AGGAACCTATATCTGTAACTGATTGAGGAATGGTAACAGAAGTAAGACCGGTGCAATAGGAGAAAGCTTCTCTACCTATCCATGTAACTGATTCTGGAATGGTAACAGAAGTAAGATCGGTGCAACCGAAGAAAGCCAGAGCACCGATTTCAGTGACGGTATAAATTTGGTCACCGTCAGTTACTCGGGAGGGGATTGTAAGCTCACCTGATACTTTGTTGCCAGGGGATCCTATGCCATCATTCGACACACCCTTTTTTGTCATGACTGTCAAAGCTTCCTCGTCAATGACAGTGTAAGTGAGGGTTTGATCCTTGTAGGTGTAATAGAAGTCGCGGGCTAAGGCAGGCAAAGCCATGAGCGTGACCAAGGATAGAAGTAAAAATTTTTTCATTGATGAACGTTTTTTGGAGATTATGAGATTATCTTGATTGGTTGATTATGTTGGAGATCGTCGTAATATTGTCGCGGAAGAATGCGTATGCATCCTTCATCAGAGTCACTATCTCCTCCATTGTCTCGGAGTGGAGCCGAAGAGGATAGGGGAGAGGACCCCGAACTACGGTATTATACATAGTTCCCACCCGGGATGAATCGCTATCGAGAATCCTGAAAGTCTTCCGGAAGTTGCAGGGGGCAGAGTTTTCCGGGTGTAGAAAGTGCCGGTTGACGAAGTCCTTTGCCTTATGAAAAGCATAACTATTGTAAGCCACGCTCTTCGAGCTTTTTACCCATGAGAGGCCGTGGATAAGGTATCCGTGGGTGAGCTGGATGAAATAGCGGAAACGGAGGGTGTTGTCCTCGTTGCGGTAGAACGTCAGTTCGCATTCGGTGAGGGCATCATTGAAATACGTGTCTTCACTCCACCCCTTGATGTTTTTGTTGTTGATGAAAATATATGATAGCGGAGGATCATAGAAATGCTTCCCTAAATCGTGACCCACGAGGGCTGGGCGGCACTCGGGCTGAAGATCTCCGATAATGCGGAGAACACCCTGCGAGATTTCCATCTCCGTACGGTATCCTATGCCGTAGCGGTGGATTACCTTGTCCCATTGCAATGAGTCTGTCATTATATATTATTTGTGCCATGCAGACTCAATGCACAGGCTATTGATTGATAATAAAAAGCGTGAGCCTAATACCTATTGTCCGTCCCACACCTTGAGGCCTTCGCAATGCCCATCATCGTAGAACGGACAACGCAGAAGCCTCACGCAGGAATATGTATGGCACGCACGCTACGGCGTGGCACTCACGCGCCGCCGCAGCCGAAAGGCATACAATCCTTATGGGCATCTATCGTTGTCTCATTCTTGACGATGATTGAAAGTTGCGAAGTTTCAAGGTGTCAAGAAAGAGCGTCAGATAAACGCTTTTTTCAATATGTCGGTGCCCGGACTCATCGGCTTGCCGCTTGCACGGCAAGGTCGAGCCAAGGCGATAGCAGTCCCACCCGCATAGCCCGTGACCGGGCTTCTGCAGTGCGGTCTACGAATGCAAAATTAATAACATTTTTTTTATTTTCAAAAACAATTCCATAAATTCAAAAAAAATCACATGCCACAGTTTTTCCGAAAAAATACTAAAACTTGTTCTTTGCAGCACGATGATTTTAACAATTACGGAAGATTTAATTCATGTACTCCTTTGTTACCGGCTATTTGATTAGCTACCTTGACAGCCTGCGTTATATGGTCGCATATGTGATCCGGTGGCAACAGTGACTCTATTCCGGCGTTATTCAGGGCTTCACGTACTTTGGGTTGTACACCCGACAATACCACGTGGATTCCATCCTGAGTGGATGACTTGATGAGTGTCTCAAGGTTGTGGATTGCAGTGGAGTCGATGAACGGAACCTTACGCATACGTATAATGCGGACAATAGGTTTGTCTGCCATTGATGTACGCATAAGTTCATCAAACTTTGTGGCTATACCAAAGAAGAACGGACCGTCAATCTCATAAACAGATACTCCTTTAGCTACATCGAGCACTTCATGATGCATAGCTTCGGTTCCTTCTGCTACATCAAGCTGTTCGCTGTAACTGCGAATCTGAGTATTTTCGGTGACACGACGCAAGAATAGAATGATAGCAAGCAACAGACCGATCTCAATAGCGATTGTCAGATCGAATATTACGGTAAGTAAAAAAGTTACCATCAGCACCGAGATGTCACCTTTCGGGGCATGGAAAAGAGCTCGCACCGTGCGCCATCCGCTCATGTTATATGAGACGACTATCAGCACGGCTGCCAGACAAGTCATGGGCACAAGGCTGATCAGTGGCATAAGGAACAGAAATATCAACAGCAGCACTACAGCATGAATAATTCCAGCTACCGGGGTACGTCCTCCGTTAGTGATATTGGTCATTGTTCGGGCTATGGCACCGGTTACCGGAATGCCGCCGAAGAATGGTACGGCTATATTGGCGATACCTTGTCCGATGAGTTCTGTATTGGAGTCGGTACGTGAACCGGTTATACCATCGGCTACAGTGGCGGAAAGTAATGATTCGATGGCACCGAGCACGGCTATTGTGAATGCCGACGGAAGAAGATTGTTGATGGTGGTCATGGACAGGTCGAAACCGTGAGGCCGTGGCATTTCAGCGGACAGCACTCCGAAACGGTCGCCGATTGTCTCTACCTGGAAAGAAGGGAAAAACATCCGGATTAGGGCAACTCCTGCAGTTACAAGAATAATGGCTATAAGGGCTCCCGGAAGTTTTTTTGAAATACGTGGTGTTAACGTAATGATAAGGAGTGAAATGATGCCTACACAAAGAGTTGCCGGATCAGTATAATTGAAGGATTTAAACAAAATACCCCATTTGCTGATGAAGTCGCCCGGCAAGTCCTTGAGTCCAAGTCCGAAGAAATCATTTATCTGTGTTGAGAATATTGTGAGGGCGATACCGCTTGTGAAACCAACGACAATCGGATAAGGGATGAACTTGATAACAGTTCCAAGACGGAATATTCCAAGCAAAACCAGTATGAGTCCCGCCATGAGGGTAGCAACCGCCAAACCTTCTATGCCGAATTGAGCGATGATACCATATACAATGACGATAAAAGCTCCGGTGGGACCTCCGATCTGTACTGAACACCCTCCAAGTGCGGAAACAGCGAAACCTCCGATTATAGCTGTGATAAGACCCACTGTCGGGCTCACTCCGCTCGCAATGGCAAATGCAATGGCGAGTGGTAGGGCGACTATACCGACAACGATACCGGCAATCAAATCTGTTTTAAAGCGTGACATGTTATAGTCCCGCAATGCTGTGAAAAGCTTGGGACTGAACGAGATTGGTCCATTGATAGTCATAAATGTACCTGATTTTAATGATTAATTTGATAAGCGCAAACCTTTTGAAGCCGCAAAATTACTAATTCCATCTGATTTTTTGTATAGATATGTCAATAAAAATTAAATCCGGTATCGGTTGTTGTTCCAATACCGGATTTAATAATTTATTCTGAGGCGTATTGCAATATTTCAGGACTGTGGACTGTGACGCCGAATTCTGCTGCTTTTGCAAGAATAGCTTTGGCGAGGCGAGGTCGTAATTCTTCAGGACAGTAACGGAAATAAGATTCCGCCGCTCTGACATGTTCGGCATCCGGCATCGGATACTCCCTCCGTTCGGGTAGACCGTATACTGAGTCGGGAAGTGACTTTCGTTCTTCAGAAGTCAATCGATCATTTTCGTGTAAAGTCATATGCTTAAAGATTAAGACGCACACCTACCTGCAAGAGACCCTGTGCTCCGAAACCGAGTTCACCGAATATCGTGGTTACACGTGTGAGATCCACTTCTGCTCCGAGTGGAGAAACCTGGAAGGCAAAATAAGCTTTATTATCAGAATAATCGCCATATGTCATATGAGAAATATCCACACCCATGCCGAGGTGACCATATAATTTTACGATGCTGTTCTTCCAATACTCATAACGACCGTTGAGCATAAGTACATGATAGTAAGCGGAGGAGTCATCTATATGTTTGCGGGAAGCACTTGAAAATGTGTAAGATCCGCCGAGGTAAAATTTCGGTGCTACCTTAACATTGACACCTGCAGTCAATGCACCCCACGCATTGTTAATTGAGGGACCACCGTCGTGCATGTCGGTTGCGTCCATTTGGGTATAACCTCCGTAACCCAGCTGAAGCTGGACTTGCGATGATGCGCTGAGAGCAAAAGCCACTACGGCAATAAGGGAAATGAGATACTTCTTCATGTGGGTGAAAATTTATTTAGTTATTTGATGTATCTCTAACATCCAGCCGTAATAAAATGTTCCAGAGTTCAGAAAATAATTCTGTCCCGGCAGAGGAAACAGCTTTTATTCTTCGCGCAGACGCTTTATATACGCAAGTTCACCGATGGCAAATTCTCTGTTCTGTTGCTCGCCGACCATTACTTTCAGTAAGTTTTCCGCTTCATCAAGACGACCGGTGTGTATGTAGACATATGCGAGGCGTCGGCGAAGGAACTGATACAGTTCCTCCATTATATGAGGCAACTCCTCATTAGTGTTGGCAGATTCATACTCTTTTATCGCATTCTCAATTATTTCGGCAGCTCTAAAGTCGCCGGATGAAACCAGACAGTCGATATATCCTCTGTCGTGAATGAAGTTACCGTGATTAACCGATAATGAGAGATAGTAATATGCTTCCCTATACCTGTTTAAATGGGTGTAGCAGTGTCCCAACATGAAGCATACTTCATTAAACGTATCCTTTGCGGCTTCATCCATATTCTGGTATCTGTCGGACATATCCTCGAAAACATTGGACAGGAGAACAGCAGCCTGCAGCCATCGCCCGGCAAGGAAGTGCACTGTTCCATGATAAAGATGATATCCTGTGTCAGCTACGAATGCACGCATAAGAAGGGTCTGTTCCGGAGAAAGTTCCGAGTCTTTCCCTTCCATTATTTTCTCTCTTGCATCAGCCAGCATGTACTCGAACTCACTTATGGATGAGGATTCGTTTGCAATCGGGACTGCTATAACGGAGCGGACTGTTACAGGATGCCATAACCGATTTCTAACTTCGGTGCCATCCGCAGGGTCATTCCCGTCGGTAGTGGAGACTATATTCACATAGCGGTTCTTACGATCCTTGCCATACTCGGTTATAGTGACCGTAATACCCGGAACGGATAATCCGTTGCCAGTGTAAGTTTTGTTGACCCGTATCATTATCCAGGGTTGGGCGAATGATAATCCGCCGGCATGATTTCCGGCTGTCATATCATCAAGAATGTGATATGAATTTGCCTCTGCCGGTGAAAGTGTCCGAATCAATCCATCCGGACAAAAAACGGTAACTTGACCGGAAATAGAATAATCATGGGCAGTTTTCAGATATTCTGACAATGAAGGTATTCGGTTCGGAATCTCATGCAGTTCATGTCGTGCCAAAGACTCTTGAGAGTGAAAGGATTCCGACATCCGTATTAAATGCAATTTGCGCATTCGAGTCAGTAGATTTGCTTCGAAATCATATGGATTTTCATTATTCCGTTGTTTCAGGAGATCATCAAGAGCGGTCTGCCATTCATTTTTATACGAGTTAAGCTCTTCGATACTTCGGGCGAGACGGCGGGAGAGTACTGAGTCATTCTCATCACTCATGGTGAACGTCATCACTGTAATTACCAATTCGGAAAAGTCATCGGGATTCATGTACGTAGAATGACACACCGACATGGAATTCATACGGTTGATAATGAATCTTACTTCATTGATATTTGATAGATCGGTGCATATAGCTGTCGGTATGATAATACGGATAATCTCCGACTCTTTTTCTACAAATATTATGAAATCCTCATTATTCAATGAGAATTGCAATTCTTTTATATCGGGATGGTCTGCCGGGGAAGAGGGTTCCTGAAATATGGCTTCCATTTCGTTAAGTACGTTCCGTACACGGTCGTAGATAGATAAAGGAATTACTTCCGGTTTATTTTCACAACTTTTTTTCCAGGGGAATTGCATATTGGTATTATAAGTAATAATCAACTGAAAGGCCGGCAATCAATCCACTAAAGTGGAAGTTGCCGGCCTGTATAAGGCCCACACCAAAGGATGCGATGAAACTCCGAATGACAGGATTTGAGCGCTCGCCATCCTTTGTAATCCTCTGTGTCATTAATGACAATCCCCGAAGGGTTGAGGCCCGCCATTGGATAACTAAGCTTGTCTCGGTATTTCATTATTAATTGATGAGTTTCCCAATCAACTTTGATGTGGAATATCTTGGTTTACGAATTCCTTCTCGTAATTGGTGACAGCTCTCTGTCCTTTGATTTTTATAACGCAAATTTACAACATTAAGTTCATCTATCCAAATTTTTCACCAAAAGAAAAAATAAAAAATTGCATTGATTTTTCAGTTGCTTGAACAGCCCATCTTAGTATATAATAATTGCCGAAACTTATTTAAAAATATGTAACTTTGCATATTAATTGAACACATTCTATGTTTTTCCGCCGACAAGTTATTTTAGCAGTTGTCTCTCTCTGTTGTTCTCATCTCGATGTTTTTGCCGAACAGGGTGCAGGTGTCTCGGATTTTAAGCCGACAGCAACCATCTACGGCATGATACGGACACGAGCCGAAATGAGTACCGAAACAGGTGATATGCGCTTCAGTGTCCGGACCGGCAGAGTCGGAGTTATGGGGAATGTTTCTCGTGCAATCTCATATAAGGCAGAACTTGACCTATGCGACAGAGGTGCCGTTAAGGTAACTGACGTGTGGGCTAAAATACTTTTAGGCAGAGGTTTTGCGATTCAAACCGGACAAATGCGTATGCCGTTCAGTTTTGGTTCGACGCGTGCCCCTTGGGCATATCTGTTCGCCGACCGTCCGTTTGTCGATAAACAATTCATAGGTCCCCGCAATGCAGGTATAAAGGGCTGTTATAATAGTCCCGTGTTACCGTTGACCATAGAAGGAGGCGTATTCAATTCGACATCCCTCACCAATCACTCCACATGGCAGAAAGATCTGTCATACGCTTCCAAGATCCTTTATAAAGTTGAAAGTGTTCAGCTTATAGCCGGATTCGAGAGCCTTCATCCCGGAGAAGTGCGCATAAATCACGTAAATGCCGGCGTGACATGGACTTCAGGGCGATGGATGATTGAAGGCGAATATATATATAAACACTACACTCACGACATGTTCAATGAGGCACACGCCTATAATATTATGGCAGACTACGGCATACCTATTCATACTCCCGATTTCAACAGGCTTTCTTTTCAGGCACGCTGGGATGGACATACCGACAATTCAAACGGCACTGTGATAGGTGACAATGGTCGTCTTACTCTTACCGATCCGGCATGTAACCGGATTACAGTAGGATCAACTATAAGTTATTTACAGTCGAAGGTAAAGGCAGATATAAAGCTTAACTATCAGCATTATTTCTACCATAGCGGTGTAAGTGTCGACCCTTCTAACGACAATATGATAATCGCTGAACTTGTGATCCGTTTCTGACGTTCACACAAGGAATAATCAATTTTCCACAGTTTCTCTTGACCAAGATGGATAAAAAAAATATAAATTTACGCAGCTCATCGACATTCCGCCATACTTATCACAGGCTCGATGCCTTGGCAGGACACCTGTTTACACCTGATGACAGAAAGGATCTGATTGCTCAGATACGTGCCGGACGTGAATCGGGTCATTATCCTGCCGATAGATTTGGTTTTGACAGGATTCTTCGAAATATGGTTACGGCACAATTGCTATGCGAATTGATTGAGCCTGACCGCGACATGATCATAGCTATAATGATATATGACATGTACGCTGCCGATTACATGACTGATGATACCATAATCAAGAGGTGGGGAGAGGATGTCATGAGGCTTGTACGCGGACTGAATAAGGTGTCGGCTGTGTATGGTAAGACCGTTGCCGCTCAAAGTGATAATTTCCGCAATCTGCTCCTGACTTTCGCTGAGGATATACGAGTTATCATAATAATGATAGTGGATCGTCTGGCTTTGATGCGTTCGATAAATCACCATCCCGACGAAAGATCGGTGAAAGATGTTGCCTATGAGGTAAGTTACCTTTATGCACCGCTAGCGCACCGACTCGGACTGTATGCCATCAAGGGCGAGCTTGAAGATCTTTCATTAAAGTACAGTAATCGTGAGGTTTTCACGGAAATTGCCCGGAAGCTCAACGAGACAAAAGTACAGCGTGATGCCTATATTTCATCGTTTATCGGTCCTGTAAAGCAGAAACTTGAGGAAGCTGGATTGAAATTCGAAATAAAAGGACGTACCAAATCGATATACTCGATATGGAACAAAATGTGCAAACAGCATAATGATATCGATAAGATATATGATCTGTTTGCAATACGGGTGATTATTGACACGGAACCGGTTTCGGCTAAAGAAAAAGCACAGTGCTGGCTTGCATTCTCGATAGTCACCGATATGTATCAGCCTAATCCCGCCCGAATGAAGGACTGGATAAGTGTACCGAAAAGTAATGGTTACGAATCGTTGCATACCACAGTACTTGGACCCGGCGGGAAGTGGGTTGAGGTACAGATCCGTACCCGGCGTATGGATCTGGTCGCTGAAAAAGGTCTTGCGGCACACTGGCGGTATAAAGAAGGTAGCCGTACCGATCAAAGCTCTATGGATGACTGGATGAAGAATGTCCGTGACATACTGGAAGCTGCCGACAGCGGTCCTATGGAGCTGGTGAAGAATATGAGGATGGATCTCTACAAGGAGGTATTTGTATTTACTCCCAAAGGAGATCTATTCAAATTGCCTATGGGAGCAACGGTGCTTGATTTCGCTTTCCATATTCATTCCCGACTCGGATGTCAGTGTGTAGGAGCACGGGTTAATGACCGTTCGTGCAAGATTAATTATAAGCTGAAGAGTGGTGACACTGTTGAAATTATCACATCTTCACAGCAGACCCCCAAGCTTGACTGGCTGAATTTCGTCGTTACTTCAAAGGCACGGACAAAGATACGCCAGACTTTGAACGAACAGAAAAACCGTACGGCGGAGCTTGGCAAGGAGATGTTGCAGCGCCGATGCAAAAACCGCAAGCTCGAATTACAGGAGAGCCTGTTGATGCGCCTTATCAAACGCTTGGGATTTAAATCGGTGACTGACTTTTATGACGCAATCGCCCAGGAAAGACTTGATGTAAACGACGTAATTTCATATTATGAGGAGGAAATACGAAAATTATCTGTTCAGAACGATGTTGAATCGGCAAGTGATTTTACGCTCACGCAACCTGATGAGGATAGACCTCAGACTGCCGATGTGCTTGTAATTGGCGATCATATAAAAGGCTTGAATTATCGTTTTGCCAAATGCTGCAACCCTATTTACGGTGATGAAGTTTTCGGTTTCATTTCTTCAGAAGGAGTTGTGAAGATTCATAAGGTTTCTTGCCCGAATGCAGCCAATATACGGGCAAATTATCCCTATAGAGTTATCACCACGAAGTGGTCGGGTAAAGGTGGTCAGCAATTCTGGGCATCGCTCAGGGTGGTGGGAAATGACGACAAGGGTATTGTAACAAACATTTCTTCTATACTGAATAAGGAAAAGGATGTGACTCTCCGGAGCATATCTATTGATTCTCATGACGGAATATTTCACGGTTTTATTACGGTAGGTGTGCTGAACCGGGAATCACTAAACAGTGTGATTAAAAAGATTAAGACAGTAAAAGGTGTTAAGGATGTATCACGTTCAAACTAAACTTGTTGCAGCGGTGTTTCTGACTGCGGTAACGGCACTTGTTTCATGTGGCGACAGCGAAAAAAAACAGGCTGAGGCATTATTTATCATGGCTGAGACGGCGGCTCAGGACGGTGAATACGATAAGTCGATTGAACTTATCGATTCTCTTGACAAGGTGTATACCCGTCAAGTGGAAACCCGACGTAAGGCGATGCATCTGCGTGCGCGAGCCATAGAAGGAAGCACTGTAAAAGCGATAGCCGACGTGAGTTCGCTGCGTGCCGGGCTTCAGATTAAAGGCGATTCTTTGCAGGCTTTACTGTTGAAGGTCGATAACCCGCTCGAACCTTACTTCGTTTTCTCAGGACAGAAACGAATTGTCGGAGAAACCGGGATTGAAGCGCGTATGTCGCCGGATGGAATGTTTTATATGATTTCATCGCTACGCAATCCTAAAGTAAATCATACTTATATTACTGTCAGTGCAGCCGGTGAAAGTGCGCGTACAGCTGAAATAGCTCATGACGGTGAGCGGAATGACCGCTCAATGGGTTATGAGGTCATTCACTATATGATGCCGGAGTGTGATTCGGTTGGATCGTTCATAGCCACTCATACGAACAGCGATATTACAGTAACGTTTGGTGGAACAGGAAAAACACATTCTTTTGTTCTTACCCCGGAACAGGCAGAAGGTATCGCTACTCTCTACAGAGCGGCTGAGAATGCGCGCGAACAGCGACGGGCTGCTTTCGAGGAAGCACGTCTTGAGCGTCAACTGGAAATTGCCCGTACACATGCGGCAAAGACCTATTCCGACGATACTTCGCAAGAATAGGTCTTCGATATGGAATAGGATATTTAGGGGCGTATGCCGCACGCGGCGTACAGACTGAGGAGCGCTACGGCATATTCGTACCTTATATCGAGCTGATCGGCGCGTAGTGAAGTTTCAATAGTCAATTGCTGAAGATATTCTACTTCGGTAATGATACGGGCTTCTAACTGGGCAGTGAGCAGTTCGCCGAGACGGCACTGATCAAGACGGCGTTCATATTCGTTCAGTTCCTCACAAAGTTGTGACGCCAAAGCATGTAGCCGTCGTATTTCCGGTTCGAGCGGACGTTCCGCAGCCATATTTTCAGCTTCGATTGCCAGTATTCTTTCTTCAGCGGCAGCTTTTTTGCTTCGTCGGGAATAAATCGGCAAGGTCATGCTCGCCGTTATTCCATGAAAATTATCACCGAACTCCCTGTTATAGGTATAGCCGAGAGAAAATCCCGGCATCTGTTCGCCGTTAGCAACGTGAGCAGCGGCTATAGCTTCATTGAGTCTTTCCCGACGTGCTGTCATTGCGGGGGAGAACTTATAAGCCTCCATATATACCTCTAACGGTTTCAAGTCGGCAGAGGATGGCAACTCTATGCGGTCAAGTATCATATCTGCAGAAACAACTCCTCCCGACATTGACTCAAAACGGACTATGGATTCATCGAGAGAGTTGCGTGCCTGCCGCAGGGCTCTCTCCACACTGAGCCGTTCGAGTTGCATAGTGCTTAGATCAACTTTTGTAACCAGACCTCTTTTTTCAGCTTCGGCAGTAGCATTCACAGCTGCCAGTGAAAGCGAATCGGCATATTGTGCTAATTTAAGCGCATCACGGCAGTATGCAATTTCAGCTATTGCGCCACGAAGTTCGGACGCACGGTCAGCACGGTCAGCAGCAAGAGATGAGAAGCCTGCTGTCCGGGTCGCTTCAGCAAGTTTTGATCTCCGCCGGTATTGACCGGGCCAGTCGAAGGACTGACTTATTCCGATATTCATCTTACATCCTACGTCGGGGCGGCTCCAAAAATGATCAAAAGCTATTTCCGGATCCTCCAAAACGTTTTCAGCCTTTACATCGTGCCATGCGGCTGCATATTCAGCAGCCCGAGCATTTAAAACAGGATCAGCGGCAAGAATTGAATCAACGATGGATTCAATAGGCGATGTCGCAAAAGCCATGAACGCGACTAAGGAAGCGCCTCCGGTTAGGATGGATCTGATAATCATTGGTAGGATATTACTTTTTTCGTTTAATCGTTTGTTTTACGGTTTTTGAGTTCAAGCAGCCGATAAACTGCCGGGACCACATATATATTGAGCAATGTTGCCGAGAAGAGACCTCCGAGTATTACAACTGCCATCGGAGCCTGAATCTCGTTTCCCGGTTCACTTCCGCGCAAGGCAAGGGGTATCAGGGCTAATGCAGATGTCATAGCTGTCATGACAATAGGCATTAATCGTTCCGACGAACCTGTCGCTATTCGTTTATCTAACGGAATACCGTCCGATTTAAGTGTATTGTATCGTGAAATCAACAACATTCCATTTCGGGTGGATATACCCATCAAGGATATAAAGCCGATGATTGCAGGTATATTCACTTCGCGATATGTGAGCCAAAGCAAAAGTATGCCACCGATTAGCGCAAGCGGAAGATTGATCATTATAACCCAGGACTGACGCCAGCTTTTAAACTCAATATATAGTAACAAAGCGATGAGAAGTAAAGCTCCTGCCGATGCGAGTGCGAGCGTGCGGGTCGAGCGGCGTTGACTTTCAGCCTGACCACCTACCTGAACCGAATAATCGGCAGGTAAAGATAGAGACTCGGCTATGATTTTCTCTACATCTTCCGTTGCCGAACCGACATCTCTTCCCTCGACATTAGCAGTTATCGTCATTACTCTGCTTACATTCTCACGATCAATACGGTCGGATCCGGATGCCACTGTGACATCGGCAAGATGATATAACGGAACTTTACCTTGACGGGTATCGACGGGCATGTCACGGAGATACTCTATTGGATCAACCTCGGGTGAATGGACGTTCCCGAGGGTAACGACCATATTGTATGTGTATCCGCGATCACGCACCTGACCAACATCCAGACCGCGGATGGCAGCCTCTATCCAGTCGGCAAATTCTGCCCGCGTAATTCCATAAGCGGCAAGCATTTCATGTTTTGGTACGATACTCAGACGCGGACTTGCCGCAGGTTGCTGAACAGCTACATCCACAACGCCTTCGACAGAGCTCAACAACCCCTTGGCGGAATTGGCGAGTGAAGTTAGATTGTTGATGTCCGTCCCAAAAATCTTAACGACGATAGCTCCGGAGCTGCCCGACATCATCGCGTTGAGACGGTGTGTGACAGGCTGTCCGATTTCGATGACGCAGCCCGGTATACGTGACAGTGCGTGCCTGAGAGAATCAGCAATCATAGTCTTCGTCAAACCGTCGCTCAGTCGGTACGGAACTTCAATTTCCGACATGTTGATCGGAAGAGAGTGTTCGTCAAGTTCGGCACGGCCGGTTTTGCGGGCGGTTGCCTGTACTCCCGGGACCGCACTTATTAATTGTTCAGCTATCTTTCCAATCGAATCACTCTGCTCAAGCGATGTGCCTGACGGGGCACCTACATTAATAGTAAACGATCCTTCATTAAACGGAGGTAGGAATCCTCTACCCATATTGAAGAAGAGTACTATGGAACCAATAAATAAAAGACCCGTTGCAAACAGAATGATTTTTGTATTGGCAGGTATAAGAACTTTTGATAAGGATGAAGTATATGCTTTGCGCAATTGTCGTGTTATCCATGGATCCTTACCTTCTGATTCTTTCTTTACGGCTTTGTCCGTTCCGAGGAGATAGACGCATAATGCCGGAGTGAGGGTAAGTGCCACAACCGTAGATGCTATCAGAGCTATTATAAAAGCAACTCCAAGAGGTATGAGCATTCGTCCTTCCATACCCGAAAGAAAGAACAGCGGCAGGAAACTCGCAGCAATAATTAACGATGAGTTAAGGATAGGCATGCGCACTTCAGTGGATGCATGACGGACTACTTCCGCAACAGCATGTCGGCGAGATGCCGGGCGAGATGCATTCTCACGAAGCCGCCGGTAAACGTTTTCGACATCGACAATTGCATCGTCGACAAGCGAGCCTATCGCTATGGCGATTCCGCCAAGAGTCATAGTATTTATGCCAATTCCAAGCATTCCAAGTATGAGGACTGTGACTATGACTGATACCGGAAGGGCAACAAGCGATATGACTGCCGTGCGCATGTTCATCAGGAATATGAACAGAATCACAGCTACAAAAAGAGCCCCTTCGAGGAGCGATTGCTGCAGATTGGAAATCGAGCTGTTGATGAAATCGTTCTGACGGAACAGATGAGTGTCAAAACGGATAGTGCTCCCTGCACTGTGTGATTCAGCCAGGATAAGTTCATCGATAGCTTGTGTGAGATGGTTTGTGGAAACGCCGTGTTGCTTGGTTACGGTCACAAGCACGCCGTTTTCCCCGTCAATTGAAGCACTTCCGGAGGCAGGTTGTTCAATACCGGTCCGGACAGTAGCAATGTCGGCAACAGTGAGAGCGGGTCGGCGGTCAGGATCGATCACGGCGGTAGCAATCATTTCCGGATCAGCGCTGCTGAGTTCGGCAGTGACAAGATATCTATTTGCTCCCACCGTCAATGCGCCGGCACCGATATCCTCGTTGATACGGTTAAGAGCCTCGATTACCTGAGTCAAGCTTAGATCATAGCGCTGCATTGCCGCCGGATCAAGATTGATTTCATAGCGTCGCGTGCCGCTTCCGAGCACTGAAACCTGTGCCACACCGGGCAGCGCCTGAAGTCTGCGAGAAAGCACACGGTCGGCATAATCGCGAAGGTCGGTTACAGGGAGCGAGTCGGACCGTAATCCGATTATCATCATTTCGCCAAGAATCGAAGACTGAGGTCCGAGTGTCGGCGCACCTGCGGCTTCCGGTAGTGATCCGGACACTGAGGAAAGACGTTCGCTGACAGTCTGGCGGGCAGCAAGTTCGTCAACTTCCCATCCCATCTCAATTCTTACAGCTGAAAACCCGGCACTTGAAGATGAAGTAACGCGTCTTACGCCGGCGGCTCCGCTCACAGCACTCTCAATCGGGAAAGTGACGTTTTTCTCAACTTCCTCAGGAGAAAAACCTGGAACCTCGGTCATGACTGTCACCACAGGCGCATTCAGGTCAGGGAAAATATCAACTTCGGTACGTGTAATCGCTATAGTGCCGGCAATAAGTATTATTACAGCAAGCGCAAGTGTGACAAGTCTGTTGTCAATGGACAATCGTATTATACGTTCGAGCATGACTACAGAGTTTTAATGGTTATGGTTATGTCCTTCCACCGGTATTGCCTGGTTCTGCGCCATACGCACCATCGGGGCACCGGCACTGACTATACGGTCGCCTGCTTTTATACCTGAAGTGATTTCCCATCGTTTGCCATCGGTTCTACCCGTGGTTACTGGTGTCTTTATGTAGTGTTCAGGTTCGGTTGCAAGATATACAAATGTGTAACCCTGATCATTTATTACCGCTTCCCGCGGCACGGCTATAACGCCGTTTACAGGTGTTCCAAGTAAATCAACCGACACGGATGAGGCTCCCCCGGGGAGACCAGGATTATCGAATGTGCACGCAACCGGAATATAACCGTTTATAGAGGTAGTTGAACCTCCGGTAGCGAATTGTCCGTTATAGTCCTCGATGTCGATTGAACGCTCAATTCCTGCTGGATGAATTATTGCGCCGGATAATCCTGATAAAAATGTGGCATGACGGTCAGGAACCGAAACTTTAAGATTCAGTTTCCCGGATCCCGATACTGAGGCGATAGGTTGACCGGCTTCAACATATGATCCGTTTGGTGTGAGAAGGGCAGTAACCACTCCTTCCACCGGAGTTGTGGCACTACGGCTTGAAGCTGCGGGTGAAATGGCAGCTTTAGCGAGTTCGTATGCTTCGCGTGCCTGATTAAGTTGGGTTGCTGTAATCAACCCACGATCGAGGAGAGGTTTGAGTCGCTCATATTCTTCGCGAGCCGCACGCAACCGTGCTTCTGCCTCGGTCTGGCGATCTGATCCTCCGACTACAGAAGCATCTATAGCAGCAATTTTCCCGCCTTTGACAACACGTGAGCCCACAGTAATATCGTCTGGAATACGTATAACTCCGGAAGTTGGTGCTACCACAATTCCTGCTCGTGATGTTGAACTACTTATCTCGCCTGCAACCGTTATTGCCGGACGGAACGAGGATTCACGAATGGTATCGGTAAGTATGCCGAGAAGTTCAGCATCGTCATCCTCAATGTGTACTGTCAGAAGCGACGACTCGTTTTCAGGATGTGCAGAACTTTTACTCTCTGTTTCATGATCATGATCATGGTCATGTAATTCGTGAGATTCGTGACTATCTGAATTCTCTGAACAGGAGACGCCAATGACGGATATACCCGGAATCAATGCCGTTAAAAGGCATAGAGTTGATAAATATTTCATTATAAATAGTTAAAAAGGTTGATAATTTGGAGTAATAAATGATAGGTATCAACCTATTGTCGGTGGTCCCCGTAAAGAAAAAGCAGGTAAATGTCCCTTTTCAGTGCTTTGAACAGGGGGCGACTGATAACTATAATTATGAAGTTCCTTGAAATAATAGTTGTGATTTTCTTTCTGTAAGGATAAACAGATAAATGTCAAGAGATGCAGGGAAACCGGTTCCGGATTGACAAGGATCCTTGAGATTTCGGCAGAGGAAATTTTTATAGGACATCCTTTCTTATCGTCACATCCGTGAGAATGATGATCTTCGGTACTGTGTTCCGTAGAATGATCGTTAGAAATACAGATTGCGATTTCCTTCTTAAGAACTATATGGATGTCACCGTCGCAGTCATGATGATGATTATCCATAAGTGATGCAAGAGCGATAACAACGATCAATAGATAACTGATCGTTGACATAAATATATTATGAAGCACCATGTTTCTCACACTACAAAATTACTGATAAAATATGTAAATACAAAATCACCCGTATTTGCATTATTGTGCATTACCGCACATGCCACTTTCCGGAAAACTTTTTTTGTGAGATTGGCACAATACGCACAGTCAATCTCATCTCTGAATGTCTTGCTCATTTGGGAATATTTAAAAAGTTTTTTATGGCAAAGTTACGGCAGACCATTTGCAAACAGTTTGCAAATATAAAACGATGCCCGTGGGCTTCACAGCTCGCGGGCACCAATCTTTCTAAACCAATCAATCAAACCAATCAATACAATATCTTTCTTAACGGTAGTCGGCGAAACGTACCTGCAGCGACTGACGCGCTGTGAAGATACGG
>CAZKSF010000055.1:0-17664 GCA_964555405.1 uncultured Bacteroides sp. | reverse complement strand
AGCATCTGCCTTACAAGCAGAGGGTCGGGGGTTCGAATCCCTCAGCGCCCACCAAGAATAAGAAAAATGGATAACCCCGAAGGCGTTTCTCTGTGAAGAAAGACGTCTTTTTCTTTTTTTATATAACTGGTGAAAAATAAATTGAAATGGTGTTGCATGTCTTGGTTTTTTGATTAATTTTGCAAAATAAACTAAAGAAAACATGTTATCATGAAGAACAAATCATCAGTTTATCCTTGGGTTGTCGTTGGACTCCTTTGGGTGGTGGCGCTTCTCAATTACATGGATCGCCAGATGCTCTCGACTATGCAGAGCAATATTGCAAATGACATCCCCGCATTACAGAATGCTGAGGCATTCGGTGCTCTGATGGCTATATTCCTTTGGGTATATGGTTTTTGCAGTCCTTTCTCTGGAGCTGTAGCTGACCGTGTAAGTCGTAAATGGCTTATTGTCGGTTCACTCGGTGTATGGTCGGGAGTGACTTTTGCAATGGGTTACTGTAACGATTTTCATCAACTTATGTGGCTGCGAGGCATAATGGGTGTGAGTGAGGCTCTTTATATTCCCTCAGCTCTGTCGCTTATTGCCGATTATTTTACAGGCAAAGGTCGCTCGCTCGCCATCGGTCTTCACATGACCGGTCTGTATTGTGGACAGGCATTGGGCGGATTCGGATCACTGGTTGCAACTACTTGGTCATGGCAGGCTACTTTCCATTGGTTTGGTATAATAGGTGTGGCTTATGCAGTTGTACTGATGTTCCTCCTGCGTGAAAAAGAGGGTCACGGTACATCCAAGGCTCCTGCATCGGCTGCTGTTCCAAATCGTAAATCTGAATCGATAATCCAGTCATTTGCGGTTGTTTTCAGCACAATGGCATTCTGGGTGATTTTGTTCTTCTTCGCATCGAGCTCTATTCCGGGTTGGGCAACCAAAAACTGGCTTCCGACTTTGTTCCGCGATAATTTAAATCTGAGTATGGAATGGGCTGGTCCGATGGCGACATTAACTATATCTGTTTCAAGTTTTATCGGAGTCATGATCGGCGGCCCTATCAGCGACAAGTGGGTTCGCCGCAATGTTCGCGGGCGTATTTATACAAGTGCCATCGGTCTGGCAATGATGATTCCCGCTCTGGTATTTATCGGTCTGGCTCACAATGCGTGGCTGTCGATAATGGCTGGTCTCTTCTTTGGCATCGGTTATGGAATGTTCGATGCTAACAATATGCCGATACTATGTCAGTTCGTCTCCTCACGTCAGCGTGCTATGGCATATGGATTCATGAATTCACTTGGTGTCATCATGGGTGCAATTACCACACAGCTGCTTGGCGGTCTTGCCGATTCGGTAGGTCTTGGTATGTGCTTCGCGCTTATGGGCGGCATACTCCTGATCGCGCTTGCACTGCAACTTACAGTTCTTCGTCCGAAATATGACGATAAGGATATGGAAGAAGCTGATTATCTGGCAGCTGACACTGTTGAAGCCTAAATACAGAAAGTTAACCAAAACTCTTCAAACAATACTACAATGAAATTTGAACCGATCGAAGGGCTTATAGATGCCCCCTTTACACCGTTTGATAAAGACGGTAATGTTAATTACGCACCGATTCCCGAATATGCCCGTATGCTTAAGGCTAATGGTCTGAAAGGTGTGTTCATCAACGGTTCATCGGGTGAAGGATATATGCTCACCACCGAAGAACGTAAACGCCTTGCAGAGGAATGGGTGAAAGCCGCTCCCGAGGATTTCAAGGTGATAGTACATGTTGGTAGCTGCTGCGTTCGCGACAGTCATGAACTTGCACGTCACGCAGCCGAAATCGGAGCATGGGGTATCGGCGCAATGGCACCTCCATTCCCGAAAATCAACCGCATCGAAGAGCTTGTAAAGTATATTGAGACTATTGCGGCGGGTGCTCCAGAACTTCCGTTCTACTACTATCATATACCTGCTTTCAACGGGGCTTTCCTTCCGATGGTAAAGCTTCTTGAGGCTGTTGATGAAAGAGTTCCCAATTTCGCCGGTATTAAATATACTTTCGAAAGTATATATGAGTACAATCAGTGCCGTCTCTATAAGAACGGTAAGTTCGATATGCTCCATGGTCAGGATGAAACAATCCTGCCAAGTCTTGCAATGGGAGGTGCACGCGGCGGTATCGGCGGTACTACAAATTACAATGGTCGTGAGCTTGTAGCTATCATCGATGCATGGAAACGCGGTGATATCGAAGCTGCACGCGAACATCAGAACTTCTCTCAGGAAGTTATCAATGTAATCTGCCATTATCGCGGTAACATTGTGGCAGGTAAACGGATAATGAAACTGATAGGTCTTGATCTCGGTCCGAACCGTGTTCCCTTCCAGAATATGACGGATGAAGAGGAAGCTTCAATGAAGCGTGAACTCGAAGAGATCGGATTCTTTGAACGTTGCAACAAGCTTCCCTGATCAATGAAGATGGATGACAACACACGCAGGGAGTTGCTTGCCCTGCGTGAACGTTACGCAGCTGATCTGACAACTGATATATTACCTTTCTGGCTCCGTCATGGATGGGATCGAGAAAATGGGGGTATATACACTTGTCTTGATCGCGAAGGACGTCTGATGGATTCAACAAAATCAGTATGGTTTCAGGGCAGATGCGGATTTATCGGGGCTTATGCCTACAATACGGTAGAACGTAATCCGGAATGGCTCGCATTGTCGAAAAGCTGTATTGACTTTATTGAAGCTCATTGCTTCGATGCTGATGGCAGGATGTATTTCGAAGTTACTGCTGATGGTCGTCCGTTGCGCAAGCGCCGCTATGTGTTCTCGGAATGTTTCGCAATTATTGCAATGGCGGAATATTCAAAGGCCACCGGCGACGAGACCTACGCACGTAAAGCACTTGACCTGTTCAAGCGTACTCTCGGATTTATCGAAACACCGGGTGTGCTTGAGCCGAAATACCTTCCCACTCTTGTAGCTCAGGGTCATTCCATAACAATGATACTGATTAACACTGCCGCACGTGTCCGCGAGGTGATTTCGGATCCTATCCTTGATGAGCAGATAACCCGTTCGATTGATGCGATACGCCGTTATTTTATTCATCCTGAATATAAGGCTCTCCTGGAAATGGTTGGTCCGAACGGTGAACTGATTGATACTCTTGCCGGCAGAGTCATTAATCCGGGTCATTGTATTGAAACAGCATGGTTCCTTCTTGAAGAAGCCCGTTACAGAGGTGATGACACGGTGCGCGATCTCGCTATCCAGATCCTTGAATGGTCGTGGAAATGGGGTTGGGATGAGGAGTTCGGAGGTGTTATCAACTTCCGTGACTGCAAGGGCTTCCCGGCTCAGGATTATTCTCAGGATATGAAATTCTGGTGGCCGCAGACAGAAGCTATGATTGCATTCCTGTATGCTTACGAAGCCACAGGAGAGGAGAAGTGGCTTAAATTACAACGTGAAGTCCATGATTGGGCGTATGGTCATTTAAATGATCCGGAATACGGAGAGTGGTTCGGATATCTGCATCGCGACGGTACAGTGGCTCAGCCTGCCAAGGGTAATCTCTTCAAGGGTCCGTTCCATATACCGCGCATGATGATCAAGAATATCGAATTAATTGATCGTATGACGGCAGAATAAAATAATATTATGCATATCAATATTAAACGTGGGGTCATGGCTTTTGCTGTGACCCTATGTGTAGTTACAAGTGCGTTCAGCACGTCAAAAAAGTCGAAGAATACTGAACCGATACGTGTTGCCTGCATTGGGAACAGTATTACTTTCGGTTATCTTGTCGATGACCGTGAACATAATGCGTATCCTGTCAAACTACAGAATATGCTTGGTTCAGGATATGAGGTAGGAAATTTCGGTCATTCCGGTTCTACTCTTCTGCGTCACGGACATCGTCCCTACAATAAATTGCCTGAATTTGATGCTGCATTGGAATTCAAGCCTCAGATTGCGTTGATCCATTTAGGCATCAATGATACCGATCCTCGTGATTGGCCTAATTATTCCGATGAATTCGTCAGTGATTACCTGCAGTTGATTGATACACTTCGCGCGGTTCAACCTGATGTAAGAGTGATAGTTGCCAATCTTACACCGATTGGTGCTTCTCACCATCGTTGGCTATCCGGCACATTACAGTGGCGTGACAGCGTACGGTCGGCGATAACACGGGTTGCGGAAATAGCCGGTGTGGAACTCATAGATTTTGAAGAGCCACTTATTGATCACCCACAATTATTGCCGGATGCCGTACATCCTGAGGTGATAGGTGCTGAGAAGCTCGCAAAATATGCGTATGGTGCTATTTCAGGCGATTGGGGCGGACTGTCATTGGCCCCGCTTTACACCGATGGAATGATATTGCAACGCCGGACCCCATTGCATATAGGGGGTACCGCGAATGCAGGTGACCGAGTTACTGTGACACTGGGAGTTCAGAAACGTTCCGCTGTAGCTGATAATCTTGGTAATTGGGAAGTTACTATGTTGCCGATGGAAGCGCAGACCGGACTCTCTTTGACAGTGACTGATGGAAAAACTACAAAACAATTTGAGGACGTCGCTATAGGTGAGGTGTGGATTGCCTCCGGACAGTCAAATATGGAGTTTCACGTGTCAGCTGACCGGGATAAGGCGAATGCTATGAGCCGGGCAGAGGATCGTGACCTGCGACTGTTTGACATGAAGGGCGCATATAGTACAAATAATGTAAAATGGGACAGTACAGCACTTGCCGCTGTAAACCGGCTGGAATACTATAAGCCGACGGAATGGGCATATTCAACTCCTGAAACTGCTGACAAATTTTCGGCAGTAGCATGGTATTTCGGAAAGATGCTCCGCGACAGTCTGGATGTCCCCGTCGGTATTATATGTAATGCTGTAGGCGGTGCACCAACTGAAAGTTTTATCGACCAACAGACACTCCGTCATAATATACCCGGTATACTTGTCAACTGGCGTAAAAATGACTACCTGCAGCCCTGGGTGCAGAAGAGAGCTGGGGAGAACGCACCGGCTGATGCTAATCCGGGTCAAAGGCATCCATATGAGCCCGGATACCTCTATTCAGCAGGTATAAAACCATTGGGGCATCCCGATATAGCAGGTGTTATATGGTATCAGGGTGAATCGAATGCCCATAATATCGAAATACACGAGCAATTGTTCCCGCTTCTTGTGGATACATGGCGTCAGACGGCACGCCGGGATGATCTGCCTGTTTATTTTGTCCAGCTATCGAGTATCAATCGACCGTCATGGCCATGGATGCGCGACAGTCAGCGCAGAATGGCTGAAAATCTTGCCGGAGTGGAAATGGCAGTAAGTTTTGATGTGGGTGACAGCCTCGATGTACATCCGCGTATCAAACGCCCGGTAGGTGAACGGCTTGCACGTGTGGCTTTACATAAAACATACGGTCATACGGATACCGAATATTCGGGTCCTAAGCCTGTAGCAGCCCGTTCTGCTGCTGACGGCACGGTTTATATCACCATGTCACACTGCAAAGGGATGAAAACTTCTGACGGAGCTCCCGTAAGGACATTCGAAGTTGCTGCTACCGACGGAATGTATGTTCCGGCAGTAGCTGACATACGTGATGGAGAGATAGTGCTGACCGGTCATGGAATTGCAACTCCCCGATATGTAAGATATGGCTGGCAACCCTTCAGCAGAGCGAATTTAATTAATGACAATAATCTTCCAACATCGACTTTCAAAATGAATGTAAGTAATACCGCACCTGAATCGGCTACCCTTACTTTGGTAGAAGGTGCTCCACGCGAAGAACGTGGAATCGAATACGGCGTTTCTGCCGCTTATGCCGGTATGGCAGGTGCAATGCCTGTAATTGCCGGTGGTTGCAACTTTCCGCAGAAGGATCCCCTGGCAAAAGATGCAGTGAAACGGTTCTATAAAGGAATATATGCTGCTGAACCGAACGGAGATGGTTTGAAATGGCGTAAAGTAGGCGAATTGCCTGAAGCAGCTGCATATGGTGTTGCTGCTCCGACAGCAAACGGACTTTTTATTGCGGGTGGACAGACAGCAGACGGTTCGCTTCGTGATGCAATGATGATAACAGTTACACCTGACGGAAAATGTACTGTTGAAAAACTGGCACCTATGCCTGTTGCGATTGACAATGCCTATGCGGCTTCCGACGGCATGACTGTATATGTAGTAGGTGGTAATGTAGATGGTAAACCCTCACGTTCGGTGTGGGCATACAGTGTGGCTGACAATTCATGGAAATCTCTTCCTGATATGCCGGGAAATCCGCGTGTTCAACCGGTTGCGGCGTTTGTTGACGGTCAACTTTATGTGTGGGGTGGTTTTGCCGGACGTACATCCGAGTCTGAGCCTACTTTTGAACTTGGAGGACTTTGCCTCAATCCGGCTACCGGTGTGTGGTCAGAGGCTCCGGCGGCTGTTAATGCCGATGGTTACAAGGTGGGTCTTGGCGGTGGTGTCGCTTTACCGCTCGCAAATGGAAAAGTATTGGCATGCGGTGGTGTGAACCCTGAGATATTTCTGTCAGCCCTTCAGGCTCAGCCTGCCGATTATCTGATGCATGAACCTGAATGGTATAAATTCGGTAAAGCTGTCCTCGTGTATGATCCGGCAACCGGGGAATGGGCTGAGATCGGACGTACATCTGATGCGGCACGTGCAGGTGCAGCAATCATGGATGGCGGTGACGGTTCATTGTATTTGCTTGGTGGAGAAGTAAAACCACGCATACGCACACCGCGTGCTATGCGTATAAAATTGACAAAATAATGTCAGAAGAGAAAATTGATATCCGCGAGCATGATCTTTCGGTAAGCTGTTACGGCGTAGCACGCAAACCGGTATATGATATCGCTATTCTGCCCTGGGGTGCTACAGAACCCCATAACCAGCATCTCCCTTACCTGACGGACGCTATACTTTCTCATGATGTTGCAGTGGATGCGGCGTTGACAGCCCGTAAACGTTATGACCTCATGACTATGGTAATGCCGTCGATACCTCTGGGAGCTCAGAATCCCGGACAGCGAGATTTAGCATTCTGTATCCACTACCGGTATTCGACACAGATGGCAGTCCTTACAGATATAGTTTCGTCGTTATATCACCAGGGGATACGCAGATTGCTTATACTCAACGGGCATGGTGGAAATACTTTCAAATCCATGATCCGTGATTTAGCCGTTGATTATCCTGATATGTTGATTGCATCGAGTGAGTGGTTCAAAGTGGTAAAACCTGCCGGCTTCTTTGAAGATCCCGGAGATCATGCCGATGAGCTTGAAACCTCAGTCATGATGCATTATCATCCCGAACTTGTAAGAATAGAGGAAGCCGGTGACGGTCATAGCCGTGGTTTTGCGGATTCCACACTTGCTTCCGGTGTGGCATGGGTTCCACGCAACTGGTTGCGCGTGAGTGATGATACCGGTATCGGAGATCCTCGTAAAGCTACTGCCGAAAAGGGGGCGGCATTTGCAGAAGCTGTCGCTTCACGTCTTGCCGATCTTCTGAAAGCATTATGTGCCCCCGACCTGTATGAACCATCCGGTAATTAATAAGTGATATATCAATAATAAAAAATGGAGGTTATGTTCAATGTGACATACCTCCATTTTTCCTTCTATCAGAATCGGGGACCTCTGCCTCCGGGTCCACCGGGTCCTCCGGGTCCACCAGGTCCGCCGGGACCGCCGGGAGGTCCTTCACGCATCATCTGGTCGCCATCCGGGCGTTTGCCTGATCCGAATGTATTGAATTTATAGCTTAAGGTTGCCATGAAATAGCGGGTTAACGTGTTAAAGCGTGTATCCACAATAGATGATGGACCTGTTGAATGACTTACGCTACTGCGTTGACCGAGAATATCGTAAGCTTTGATGGTTAAGGTTGCTGATTTCGAGCGGAGGAATTGATAGGAAACTGAAGCATTCCACATCCATGTTCTGGTATCATATCCGTCAGAATAACCCTTGGTAGCCGAATAACTCAGGTCAGAGTTAAGAATCACTCCGATCGGCGTATAGTAATACAAATCAACCGAACCTCCGTAGGAATGGACGTTGGTGGTGTTTTTATTACCACGGGTAGCTATGCTGTTATGTGATGTCTGGAGTGAATAACGGGGGCGTAATTCAATCTGAAGATTGTCGGGACGGAATGATATAGCCGGTGATTCATTGAAATTGAACGAGGTATTTATATTGCGCGAACCATTGTTGAAACCAACATTACGGTTACCCATTACAAAAAGGTTATTTGTAAACTGCCACAATTTTCTTGACCCTAAAGGCATTGAAATCATATTCATTATCCTGCCGTTCCACACACCGTTGACATTTGTGTAGGTGGTTGTACGCGCACCCGTAACATCAGTCGTAGTTTTTGATATGATGGAGTTCTGTGTGATCTGGAAGTCTCCCATTAACATAATCGAACGCTGTGATACGGCATTAAAGTCCTGGAATCTTAAACGAAGAGAGTGCGTAAACGATGGTGCCAGTTCCGGATTACCTACTATTATGTTCATGGGATCGGACTTGTCAGGCACGGGTTGCAACTGGGTCATCGATGGTTGAGACGATCTACCCATGTAGTTTGCCTGAATCGAACGCTGCTTACCCATTTTCATACGGTAGCGGAGGAAAGGAGCATAGTTCCATAACCAACGTGTGGGAATACTTTTGGCATCGTTGATAAGGTTCTCGCTGCTTGACATGGATGGTACGACAGAGAATCCGACATCAAGAGTGTTAATTTTATCCACATGCTTGTAACCGATGCGAAAGTCCTGGCTCATAAAACGGTTACGGAATCGGTTGCTGAGATCCGGATTAAATATTTCATCATCCAGCGCTAATGATGCAGCGTATGCATCTGCTGTCGTTCCGAACTGAAGGGCATAGTCAAGATTGGATCTCAAATAGTCCTCGTATGTCAGACCATTGGCAGAGAGTGCTTCATTCACAATACGGTCATAAACGAGTTTGTCAGCATCGTTCCAGCGTGAATTTATGTTATAAGCGAATGTCAGGAAATTTCCTTTACGGACATCGCCCAAGGGCTCGGTCCAGGAAGCGCGGGCACGTATCGAGTTGCTCCAGGTGTGATTGTCGCTGCGCTGATCATAAATATCAGTTGAATCGTTGAATTGATAAAAAATATTGTTGGAGTAGCTGCGACCGTCTTCACGCATATTGGAATGTGAATAATTCGCCATAACGGAGAACGAACGTCCGCGATGATTCCGGAAATTGTGATTGTAGATCAGTCGTGCTCCGAATTCAAACGAATTACCTATATCGTTATTCATGTTCAGACTGCGGTTCACCGGCGAGCGTAGCGGATCACCTGCAAAGAGACGCGAAGAATCGTTACTTTCCGAATGATTGTGATTCCATGAAAGATTAGGTTGAAAATCAAGAGTGTTGAATGAGTCAGGCTGCCAGCGGAGACGGAAGTCGGCTCGGATATTCTGACCCCGGTCACGGGCAGCTTTGCCTCCCGACTGGTAAGATGAGGAATCGTTGAGGACATATTCGATTTCCTGCTGCTGGCGCGTGTTACGGTCGGTGTGGCTCCACATCACATCACCGCCTACACGTAATATCTCTTCATTTCCTATGTTGAAATTGACTCCAAGCGACTGAGATGTGGTGATTCCGTTATTGCCACCAAACCGGCGGAAACGACTCGCTCCGTCAGTAAAGCCGAGCTGGTTGATATTGTTGGCGCTTCCCAGAATAGTCAGCTGATTGTTATTCCAGAATTTGCTGATGTTTAACTGTCCGAGATATCGGTCATCCGTACCGTAACCACCTTCGACAGTGCCGAACCATCCTTCATTCATGTTTTTCTTAACGGTAAGGTTTATGACTGTTTCATCATCACCGTCATCCACGCCTGTCAGACGTGCAAGATCGCTCTTACGGTCGACAACCTGTAATTTATCAATCATATCCGCGGGTAGATTTTTTGATGCTACAGTAGGATCATCTCCGAAAAATTCCTTACCGTTTACAAGAATTTTGGAGATCGTCTTTCCGTTTGCCGTGATAGCTCCGTCGGATCCTACTTCCACACCGGGCAGACGTTTTAAGAGATCCTCCACTACAGCATTAGGAGCGGTCTTGTAGGAATCGGCATTAAATTCCACCGTATCTTCCATGACTTTAACCTGTGTTTTAACTCCTATCACGCTCACTTCCCTGAGTAAGACCGATGACTCTTTCAGAACTATCGGATCAAGATTGCGGGTTTTATTACCCATCGTTATATCAGCGAATCCGGAATTATACCCAACGTATGTGGCTTCGACTATGTAACGACCCTGTTTGACATCGGCGAATTTGAATTTACCATCAGTGTCAGTGACTGTACCTTTGACAAAAGAAGAGTCTTTTGCCGCTAACAAACGTACTGTAGCCTGGATCATTGGTTCTGCTGAGGCATCAGTGACAGTGCCGGTAATATCGGCTCCAAGTGCTGTCAGTGTAACGCCTATCGCCGCAATGCCGGCTAAAATTCTTTGAAATAGATTAAACATTACCTTGAAAAATGTACTTTTTAAGTGAAAAACCTTTAAATAGACTTTTTTCCTCCCTAAAGGTTTAAATGCCCTTGAAAAAATACAGGGGTTTACTGATATGGGTAATATGGCAATATGGGGGGAATTTACTAACTTTGTGGCTGAAATAATAAGTATTAACTATTTTCAGAGAGATATGATCACTCAGGAACTTTTAAAAGAGACTTTTGAACGCAAGCTCGCGTTGAGGAGGTATCTTTGACGTCGACAGTAAGATAATCCAGATTGAAGAAGAGGAGTTGCGCACTCACGTGCCTGACTTCTGGGAGCACCCTAAAGAAGCACAGGCGCAGATGAAAAAAATCAAGGATCTGCAGGCTTGGGTAAAAGGCTATGAGGAAGTGGACAAGGCTGTAGAAGAACTCCAGATAGGCTGGGACTTCCATAAGGAAGGTCTGGTGGAGGAATCGGAACTTGATGCTCTCTATGCCGATGCAATTGCAAAAATTGAAGCTCTCGAATTACGTAATATGCTCCGTCGTGAGGAGGATAAGCTCGGTGTGGTGCTGAAGATTAATTCAGGCGCGGGCGGTACAGAGGCACAGGATTGGGCGCAGATGCTCATGCGCATGTATCTGCGCTGGTGCGAGAAAAACGGCTATAAGACATCGATGGCTAACTTGCTTGAAGGTGATGAGGCAGGCATAAAGTCATGCACAATCAATGTCGAAGGCGATTTCGCATATGGTTATCTGAAAAGTGAGAATGGCGTGCATCGTCTGGTGCGTGTGTCTCCTTACAACGCACAGGGAAAGCGCATGACATCATTTGCATCAGTGTTTGTCACGCCGCTTGTCGATGACACTATAGAGGTACGTGTCGATCCGGCTCTCTTATCGTGGGACACTTTCCGAAGTGGTGGTGCCGGAGGTCAGAACGTGAACAAGGTAGAATCTGGAGTCCGTCTACGTTATCAGTTCACTGATCCGTACACGGGTGAGAAGGAAGAGATTCTTATTGAAAATACCGAAACCCGCGATCAGCCTAAGAACAAGGAAAATGCCATGCGTCAGCTGAAATCGATTCTCTATGACAAGGAACTTCAGCACAGATTGCAGGAACAGGCTAAGGTCGAGGCTGGAAAAATGAAAATTGAGTGGGGATCGCAGATCCGTAGCTATGTGTTCGATGACCGACGTGTGAAAGATCATCGCACAGGATTCCAGACTGCCGATGTGAATGGAGTCATGGACGGTGATATCGACGGGTTCATCAAAGCGTACCTGATGGAGTTTGCCGAAAGTATGGCTTCCGAATCGGATAACTGATGGATCTACGACAAATCAGGGGCTATGCCGCGGGAATCGTTGCAGCTGCATCCTATGGTATGAATCCCCTTTTTGCATTGCCCCTGTATGCCGCCGGCTTGTCCACCGGACCGGTTTTGTTGTGGCGTTATATTCTGGCTCTGCCGATCATCGCTCTCATGATGATCGTGCGGGGTCAGCCTTTTCTTATACCGCTACGTCAGATAGCTGTTATAAGCTTTATGGGTTTGCTTATGGGGTTTTCATCTCTGGCATTGTTTCAGAGTTATACTCTTATGGCGGCATCGATTGCTTCAACGCTGTTATTCGTATACCCGCTTATGGTGGCTCTTATAATGGCGTTGTTTTTCCGAGAAAAGCTGACCGTTGTCACATGTGTTTGTCTGGCATTAGCTCTGGGAGGCATCGGATTGTTATATAAAGGCGATGAAGGTGCCTCTCTCTCTGTCGGCGGTCTTTTCTGGGTTATGAGTTCGTCACTTGCCTATGCAGTCTACATAGTGATGATCAACCGTTCCGAACTTAATAAAGTGCCTACACTCACACTCACTTTCTGGTCACTTGCATCAGGGAGCCTGATATTTGTAGTATGGGCACTGACTGGAAGTACACAGATTATGCCGGTTTCTCTTGAGGCGTGGATGTGCGTTTTTTTCCTTGCTTTGTTTCCGACAGCTGTGTCACTCGCATGTACGACGTCGGCAGTTCATCTGATCGGAGCCACCCCTACGGCAATTCTTGGCGTGTTCGAGCCTGTTACAGCTGTTATAATTGGGATTGCGGTTTTCGGTGAGAAGCTTTCCGTTCGTGAGTTTTGTGGTTTGATTCTTATTCTTGGTGCAGTCACGGCGGTAGTTTCCGGTGATTCGCTTGGGCGTACAGCCCGGCATCTGTTGCGCATCAGAAAACTTTTTCCCCGCATACGGCATCACTGAATGTATATTTCTATGACTTTTTTGTAATTTTGCATATCTATTATCATATTCAACTTCATAACGATGAATGTAGCTATTGTTGGCGCCAGTGGCGCAGTAGGACAGGAGTTCCTGCGGGTGCTTGAACAACAGAATTTCCCGATTGACCGTCTTGTCCTATTCGGTTCATCCCGTAGTGCAGGTCGCGCATATACATTTCGCGGTAAGGAATATACCGTGCAGTTGCTCACGCATGATGAACCGGATGCTTTCCGGGGAATTGACATCGCATTTACTTCAGCCGGTGCAGGTACATCAAAAGAATTTGCCGAACTTATCACACGTCACGGGGCATTGATGATAGATAATTCAAGTGCATTCCGAATGGATACGGATGTACCGCTCGTTGTTCCGGAAGTTAACGGACAGGATGCCTTTGACACACCTCGTAACATAATCGCTAATCCCAACTGCACCACGATTCAGATGGTAGTGGCTCTTAAACCGATCAATGATATAAGTCCGATCAAGCGTGTGCGTGTCGCTACTTATCAGGCTGCCAGTGGAGCCGGCGCTACAGCTATGGATGAGCTCGTAAGTCAGCATTGTGATATTGCGGCGGGACGTGAGCCTAAGGTTGAAAAATTCTCACATCAGCTTGCTTTTAATCTTATTCCACAGGTAGATGTATTTACCGAAAACGACTACACTAAGGAAGAGATGAAGATGTTTAACGAGACACGTAAGATAATGCATTCACCTGACATCCGGGTTAGTGCCACATGTGTACGTGTACCGGTGCTTCGCGCTCATTCCGAGGCGGTATGGATCGAGACCGAGCAGCCGGTTGGAGCTGAAAAAGCCCGGGAAGCACTTTCAAAAGCCGAGGGCATTGTCCTGTTGGATGATCCGGCTGCCAAGCAGTATCCGATGCCGCTGTTTATTGCCGATAAAGATCCGGTTTATGTTGGACGCATTCGCGAGGATCTGGCAGATGACTGTGGACTGACAATGTGGATTGTCGGTGACCAGATAAAGAAAGGAGCTGCACTTAATGCTGTTCAGATCGCCCAGTATCTGATTGACCACGGCAAGAAATTCCCTTCTGAATTATGACAGCCGGGGCGGTGATGACATTAATACTGCACCGGGTCGCTTTGGTAAGTGATCCGGTGAGTATATTCCTGATGGTGCTTCTGATCATACTTGTGGCACCGATTATCTTCACCCGCCTCAAAATTCCTCATCTTATTGGACTCATTATCTCGGGACTGGCTGTTGGACCGTATGGATTCAATATACTTGCCCGCGATATGAGTTTCGAAGTGTTCGGTCAGGTAGGTATTCTCTATCTGATGTTTCTTGCAGGTCTTGAAATTGACATGTTCAATCTCAAGCGCAATCTCAAACGTGGATTGATATTCGGACTTTTTACATTTGCAGTGCCCCTCGTATTAGGCTCTGTGGTGTGTGTCTATCTTTTGGATCTCAGTTTGCTGACCTCCTTGCTCGTATCTTCGATGTTCTGTGCCCATACGTTGATAGCCTATCCTATTGTCTCGCGATTCGGTCTTACCAAGTCTCCGGCGGTTATCATTGCCGTCACGGGTACAATTTTTACAGTTCTGGGATCGTTGATGCTGCTTGCAAGTGTGGTTGGCGTTTATCGCGAAGGATTGTTTGAGCCGTTAAAATTGCTGCGCATATTTGGCTCACTGTTAATGTACTGTCTGGTAGTAGTATTTGTATATCCTCGTCTCACCAGGTGGTTTTTCAAACACTTCAGCGATCACATACTTCAGTTCATATATGTTCTTGCAATGGCTTTCCTGGCAGCACATGCTGTCACATGGGCTGGAGTAGAGAGTGTTTTCGGTGCATTCTACGCGGGTCTTGTTCTCAGCCGTTACATACCTGCCCGCTCACCTCTGATGAGCCGTCTCGAGTTTGTAGGTAATGCCATATTCATTCCCTATTTTCTCATAGGTGTAGGCATGCTGATCAATTTGCGCGGTCTTGCATCCGACAGTCACTCCCTTTATACCGGCTTGGTCATGTCGGCAGTAGGTATGTTATCAAAGTGGGTGGCGGCATGGCTCACTCAGAAAACATTCAGGCTCCGTTCTGTCGACCGGTCAATGATTTATCAGCTTACCAATGCACATACGGCTGTGGCATTGGCGGTGGTGATGATCGGATATAATATGGGCATATTCGGCGAAACGATTCTTAACGGTACTATCATGATGATACTTGTGACATGTACTGTTTCGACTATAGGGACATCGAATGCCGCGGCGAAAATCAAGACACTCGATGCGGAGCAGGCTGATGAAAACCGGGAGACCGTCCGTCGAAAATCTCGGATACTTATTGCAGTGGCTAATCCGATGAACGCTTCAGAGCTGGTGGAACTCGCATTGCTTATGCGAACTCCCGGTGATCCCCGCAAACCACGCGACCCACTTTATGCTCTTCATGTGCGCAATGATAACAGTGCCATGTCACGGTCTGTCAGCCGTAATTCTCTTGCGGTTGCCGAAAGTGCCGGTGCAAGTGTTGATGTAAAGGTTGAGTCGATCGAGAGGTTCGACTTCAATTTTGTGACCGGTGTGATCAATACGATTTCCGAACGGGATATAACTGATGTGATGATCGGACTGCATCGCCGTGTTACCGTTATTGACTCTTTTTTCGGAGAGAAGCTAGAGCAACTGCTTAAGGCGACAAACCGTATGATTGTAATTTCCCGAGCATTTATTCCGATTAATACTGTGAGTAGGGTGGTTGTCTCTGTCCCTCCCAAGGCTGAATATGAGACAGGCTTCCGTCATTGGGTGGAGTCGGTCGGCAACCTTACACGCCAGATCGGATGCCGGGTGATATTCTGTTGTACTACAGCAACTCAGGGTTATATCCGTGAGGTATTCCGCCAGGGGCGTTATGATATACGTCATGAATACCGTGATATAGAAGAGTTGAGCGATATAGTGCTTTTTGCCAACCGCGTGTTGGATGATGATCTCTTCATAGTGGTGAATGCCCGCCGCACATCCGTGTCGTTTGACAATGACATGGATGGAATACCCACATTCCTTCAGAAATATTTTAACGGCACGAATATTGTCGTTATCTATCCCGAACAGTTTGGTGATGAACCTCTCGTCACAACATCGGCGGGAATGCTTTCGACCGATATATCTTCTACGCCTTCCCCAATATGGTTGAGGGCAATGTCGGCATACCGCAGATTTTCCACCTGGAAGAAAAGATATACACACCGCAATCGCCGAAAACGTATTGATATTGATCTCTGACAGTTGGTTTCAGAAATTAACGCCGGACTGTCAGAGACGAATTATTTGTACGTTTCAGCCAGACGCGCTATTTCTTCGAATATGGCTTTATCGGCATCGGTGAGTTTTACACCACGCCGTGCCATTACACGTTCGGCTATCGTATAGAAGCGGGGGAGTGGTACATCACTCATTCCGGCATTTGATCCTTCGGAGAACGATGCGGTGAAGTTGCGTGGATATCCTGAACCATGGAAATTTACTCCTACTCCGAACATCGTACCTGTATTCAACATGGTGTTGATGCCTGTCTTTGAATGGTCGCCCATTATAAGACCACAGAACTGAAGCCCGGTCGGGAGAAAGCGTCGCGACGGATAATTCCATAATTTGACAGGACTGTAGTCGTTCTTCAAGTTGCTTGCATTGGTTCCGGCTCCCAGATTACACCATTCGCCCAATACGGCATTACCCAGAAAGCCATCGTGCCCCTTATTGCTGTATCCGGTCATTACCACGTTGTTCAGTTCGCCTCCAGCCTTGCACCACGGACCGAGAGTTGTCGGACCATAGATTTTTGCTCCCATGTGAACTACAGAATGTTCACATAGTGCAAGTCCTCCGCGTATCAGGCACCCTTCCATTATTTCTGCTCCGGTGCCAATGTATACCGGTCCTGACTTTACATTTATGACAGCACATTCAATCCTGGCTCCTGCCTCAAGAAATATACGCGATCTGTCGCCTATCACCGTTACATGTTCTCCAATAGGTTCGCTGGAACGACCGGCGGTCAGCAGACGGAAATCATCATCGATGCAGTCGCCGTTCATTCCGAATATATGATACACTTGTGTGATACATCTTGTGGGTGATTCGTAAATCACAGGTTCCGGTTTAGGTTCATCAGCGATTGAGCATCTTGTCGCTATAATGTCATTATCAGGAGTTACAAGCGACTGCCCTGGGTGTAGCGATTCGACGTACTTTGCAAGAGTATCGTCTGTGATATAGTGAGACGATATAATCCAGGTATCATCGCTCTTATAATCGTCGGGAGCCGGTGATTGGAATTTACAGTTGAGATATTCGGCTGTGTCGTACAGATAGCGGCCGTTCAAACGGCTGCTCCATTTTTCGGACAATGTGATTATACCGCATCTTAGCAGACTTATCGGGCGGGTGAAAGTGAGTGGGAGCAGATTCGCCCTTACATCGGGATTATCCCGCAGAATGAATGTCGACATATGTTTCAGTATTTGTTTGCGCGAAAGTAGTTAAAAAAATCCGAAAAAGCACATGTATTAAATAAAGTTGGTGAAATGTTTGGTAATTAGAAAATTAGTTGCTAATTTTGCATCGCTTTTAAGCATAAACGTGTCGATTAAATCTTATGTTACTGTAAAACAGAGAGATAGTCGATGCGAAATTGTGCGAAGCGCTTAGAAGGAAAAATAAAAAAACAATATAGAGATTAAACAAAATTTAGAAACAAAAAACTAAGATGCCTACTATTCAGCAATTAGTAAGAAAAGGACGTGTAGCTC
>CAZKSF010000054.1:0-17830 GCA_964555405.1 uncultured Bacteroides sp. | reverse complement strand
AACAACCACACGACCCTTAACCTTATCGCCAACAGCGAGGTTCTCGTCGAGAGCATCCCAAGGATGGGGCTGGAGCTGCTTCAGACCGAGAGCGATACGCTTCTTCTCGTCATCGAAGTCGAGGATAACGACATTGAGCTTCTGGTCAAGCTGCACAACCTCTTCGGGATGGCTTACGCGACCCCAGCTGAGATCGGTGATGTGGATAAGACCGTCGACACCGCCGAGGTCGATAAACACACCGTAAGTAGTGATATTCTTAACGGTTCCTTCAAGCACCTGACCTTTTTCGAGCTTAGCGATGATATCGCGCTTCTGCTGTTCGAGCTCAGCCTCGATAAGTGCCTTGTGTGAAACAACAACATTCTTGAATTCCTGATTGATCTTAACGACCTTGAATTCCATGGTCTTACCCACGAAGATATCGTAGTCGCGGATAGGCTTCACGTCGATCTGTGATCCGGGGAGGAATGCCTCGATACCGAACACATCGACAATCATGCCGCCCTTGGTGCGGCATTTGATAAAGCCCTTGATGATTTCGTCTTTCTCAAGTGCTTCGTTAACACGCTCCCAGCTGCGGGCGGTGCGTGCCTTACGGTGAGAAAGAATAAGCTGACCTTTTTTGTCTTCCTGATTTTCAATGAATACCTCTACAGTGTCACCCACTTTCAGATCGGGGTTGTAGCGGAATTCGTTCATCGGGATGATACCGTCGCTCTTGTAGCCGATGTTAACCACTGCTTCACGCTTGTTGAGCGCGATGATGGTACCTTCGATTACATCTTTGTCTTTAACGGTGTTGAGCGATTCATCATACGTGCGGGTCAGCTCCTCGTGTGACTTCTCGCCATGGGTTTCGCCTTTTTCAAAGGCATCCCAATCGAAATCCTCGATTGCGGTGTTTTTAACTTCTTGAGTCATTAAATAGTTAATAATTAGGTTATTGCTTTCAATAACAGGGAGTCCTTATCGCCTCGACCCGTTATTTGGTGACAAAATTACATATTCTTTTCGAGCTTTCAAAACTATTTTCATATAATTCACTGAAAAACATCGTCCTTTACTGTTTTCCTGAAGCGGGCTGCGCGTCAGTCCGATGTACTTTTGTCAGCGTGCTCATTTGCAATCAAGGCAACTGCCGACTGATATGCGGCAAGAGTTGTTGCTTTCCGGATGGATTTGGCTATGCGCCTACCGATCTCCGGTTCCGCGTAATCCCAGAACGGGCGCAGTCGGGAAAGCAACTGATGATTCCCGCAAAGCCTGGCGCCAAGGCGTTCACTCACCATTTCATGCAACCGGGACATCGCTTCAAGGCGTTCAGCCCTGGTCCATTCCCGACCTGTACGCCACTCTGCGGCAAGCGACGGACGCCTCTGCAATCCACGACCAAGCATCACGCCTCTCACTCCCGGTAAGCGGTCAATCATCCGGTCGATTTCATCCGGCGAATTAATATCGCCATTGATTATTACCGGATGACGGGTCTCCGCGATCAATGCATTAGCCTCCTCCAGATACAGGTCGCCACCGTACTGCTGTCGGGCGGTGCGCGGATGCAAAGTTATATGTTCCAATGGCATTCGGTCGAGTATCCGTATTATGCCGCGCCACTCTTCCGGCAACTCAACACCGACACGCATCTTCACCGAGAAGCGTATTCCATGATATTCACTCATTCGTCCGGCAATTTCATCAAGTTCATCCGGGCGTAAAAGCACACCTGCACCGCGTCCACGTTTAACCTGTGGAGCGAACGGGCACCCCATATTCATATCTATTTCAGTGTAGCCCGCCGACACTATCGCATCGGTCAGCCGTTTCCATTCCTCATAATCCTTGAATATGATCTGCGGCACCGTGACATCACTACGTATCATAGTAATATCACGCATATCATGAGTTCGGGGTTCACCTTTCTCCATTCTAACGAACGGCGCATAGTACCGGTCGATACTGCCCGGGTATACAGCAGCATGTGCGGTTCGCCACTCCCACTGGGTATATCCCTGCATTGGAGCGGCATAAATAGCTATCGTCTCATTCATCCCACGAGATCTCGGGTTATGTCAATGGCAGCTTCGATATCCTTGCGGTCAACGGGGATTTTCAGAACCGGTTGACCCGGCGCATCGAGTAAAACAAAACGCACCGAACCGTCACCGGTGTTTTTCTTATCATGAATCATCAGGTCATAAAGGCGTTCATACTCCTCGCAATCGACAGGGACAGGTCCGTACGCATCACGTACCAGAGAAGCCACATGGTAAAGTGCCCCCGGCTCCAATCCCCGCAACATACGCGAAAGCACAAGCGCCGCTACCGTACCATATGCCACTGCTCCCCCGTGAGTTATATCTCTGTCAGCCTCTATATTCAGGCTTTCGAGCGCATGACCCACAGTATGTCCGAGATTCAGCACAGCCCGGAGTCCCTGTTCACGGGGATCCTCTTCCACAACTTTCCTTTTTACCTCAACTGACCGACGGATTTCTTCAAGTTGTTTTTCCGGAGACATATTCTGCAGACCGACAACCGATGGAAGAGAAACAAGTCGTTCCTCTCCGGCGATAAGCGCATGTTTTATCATTTCCCCGTACCCCGAAAGCCATTCCCGCTCAGGCAAAGTGACAAGCCATTCGGGACTGACTATCACCGTGGCAGGTACCGAAAAGGCTCCCACTTCATTTTTCAGACCCCCAAGGTCAATTCCGGTCTTCCCCCCGACAGAAGCATCCACATCGGCAAGAAGAGTCGTAGGTATATTGACACATGGAATTCCTCTCTTGAAAGTAGCGGCGGCAAATCCGCCGAGATCGGTCACTACTCCCCCACCCACACACACAGCCACCGAGTGTCGTGTAACGCCAAGCTCCGACATACGGGTCCACACGTCGGTAAGTGTCGCCACTGTTTTATACTTTTCTCCGGCACCGATAGTAATTACCTGCATAGACGCGGCAGCATTTGAACGTGCCTGAAGCAGCGGGAGTACATATTTCCTCACATTACTGTCAGTTACAATGACCATAGGTCCTGACGGAGCAAGTTCTGAAATGGCTGCATCCAGCGCACCGGCAGCATCAGTCGTGAATATCAGAGAGTCCATGTCGTAAAATTTCAGCAAATTTTTCCATTGAGTCGAACACAGCGTCCGCACCCGCTTCCCGGAGCATTTCCACCGGTACCGGACCGGTTGACACGGCTACTGTGTACACCCCGGCACGATGCCCGGCCTCTACCCCTAAAGGAGCATTTTCAATGACTATTGCTTCCGAGGCATCGCATTGTGCAAGTTGCAAAGCTTTCAGGTATGGTTCCGGATCAGGCTTACCACGGCTCACATCGCGGGAGGTTATGCGCATCGCGGGAGGGAAAGCACCCGGAAAATCGCTGTCAAGCCTGTTGATCAATGTACTTTGCCCCGAACCGGTAACCAATACACACTTTACCCCTGCCTCCATAAGCGTATCGATCATCGCTATAGCACCCGGCATAACGCTGACAGGCGGTTGTTCGGCGAAAAATATGGTTTTTTCGTGATACATATCACGTTTCTCTTCATCAGTAGCGGCTCTGCCGAACGAACGTTGCATCAGTAAATCTATCGTAGATGCGCCGGTCCGCCCCTCATACATAAAGAACTCGTCATACGTGGCATCTATACCGTACTCTTTCGTCATGCGTAACCATGCACGCGCATGTCCCGGCATTGAATCATACAACGTACCATCCATATCTATAAGTGCCGCGCGCAGAGGCAACGGCAGGTTAAGGGTATTCAACGGTTTATTCATTTTCACGTTTGATAGCTGTTTCCTGCGGTGTGGCAGAGGACTGTTTATTATCTTTCTTGTCTGACTTTTTCTTTACTTGAGGTTGATGTTCTTCCTCCCATTTTTTCAACGCGGCTTCGGCACGTGACAGCGAATCGGCAACTGCGGGCGTCATTTCAATTACCCCTTCCTGCATGAACAGTACCGAATCAGCGTGCGTCAGTGTATCTCCGACATTATATTCTGATCCTGAAGACGAAGCGGTTACACCGGACAGTTCCAATTGTGCATCGGCATCGCCTGACCGCACACCGAAACGGAACACATTACGGATTTCATTTACAAGATTGATGCGCGTGGTATCGGTCAACTGCCGTTTATTCACGATTTCATTGGGGTTGAAATTAGCTTTTCCGAGTCTTATCCGGAAGTCATCGTCATGTCCCGATATATTTATCCCGAACTTGAAAGGCAAGGGTGATTTCAATACCGCCACATGGTAGTCATATCTCATGTCCAAAGTATTACCGCCCCATACACCCAGCCGGTATCGGTCAATATCAAACTGAAAAGGAAGAAATTCAATTTTCGAATCGCGGACAAAGAGCTCCACACCCATATGGTCGATCATATTACGTTCCTTGTTTTTAAATATCAGCCATTTCGAAAGCTTGCGGAACGTGTTGTTGTCAAGCACCACCAGACTGTCACCTTCCAGTTTCATGGCAGCCTGAAGCGTATGGAACTTTATATCCATCAGCGAGTCGAGCTGAGTGGACATCGCTATGTCTGCCGTAATGATGCCTTCGATATGCTCAAGCAAAGGCAATAATGAATCGACCTGAGGAATGAGATGCAGGAATTTATGCAGGTCAAGCTTGCGTATCACCATTCCTGCCGCGAAATCTACATGTCGTATGTCCGGTGCTGAATAGAGTGCTGTCAGATCCATTGATCCGATTGGGGTGAATCCGCCGAGACGATCAAGATGTATGGCACTGTTGCCGATTTCAACCCTACCGGTAACTCGTTGAAACCATATATCGGCATAAAGTACCTCCCGCGCTCTAAGACGAAGATCGGCGCGCACATTGGATGGCACGACAAAAGCGAGTGTATCACCTCCGGCAGCTTTCTCTATCGCCTCCTGCATAGCGGCATCGCTGTCAGTCTCCGAAACAGCTATGTGGACAGTGTCCTGACGCGATGCGAACGACGAACCGGCGAAGGCAGCGGCGGCAAACGTATTTATATCCAGCGTATCGAAATCCAGATCTATTTTTATATCAATGGGCTCACCGCGACGCGACGATACTGCCCGGGAAATGTTGGATATCGTTCCGTTCATGACCACCGACGTATTTCCGCTTCTATAGCGTGTATCGCTGATTATCAGTGAGTCGGTATTGAACGATATGTCTACACTGTCAAGCCGGTTTCGCACCGGGAAATACGGTGTAAACGCACGTGCACGAACCGCTTTTACCGTGCCGCTCGCATCCCATAGCCGAAGCCATTTACGTATCGAGTTATCCACACCGAAATCTATCATTGAAGTGGAATCAACAGTATTCACTGTCCGGCGAGTCCGGACGGAATCGGCATTCTGTCGGAGTGAGTCCCGTCGACGGCGGCGTTGCTCTGCAACCGTGAGGGCATATATCGAATCGAGTCGCAGGTCTGGTCGTGCCATACTTATGGAATCGTATATGGCGAGCGCACTTTTACCGAGACGGGGGCGAGGCCGAGGATGGAGAAGTAGATTTACCGATGCATCTGTCAGTACCGCCCGGTTGAGGCGATCGGCGTACATAATACGCTTCGATGATACATTCAGGTCAAAACGCGGACGATTCACCGCTCCCTTATATCGGCTGAGTGTAGCGCGTGTATCGAAGTCGCGCAGGAATATCCGGGTTGAATCGCTGTCATTCCTCAATGATGCCCTACCGCCATGAAGATTTATCCCTACTGGAATGAGACGGGTGGTATCAGCATACCCCCCGACACCTCGTGCGCCAACTCCTGCATGAAGATCTTTTCCGTTAAAACGTACTCCTCCCCCACAGGCAGCCAGAGTGTCGATGTTTATCGACACTGTTGTCATCGAATCGATAGCCATACCGCTGCGGTGCAGAACCGTATTGGCGGCGAAATCCAGCACCGCTTTGCCTACCGATCCGTACGCCGAGCTGTCGCGCATGGCAATGTCGAAATTGTCAAGTGTAATCCTGCCGTCAAGCCGGACATTGTCAAGTGAGACACTTGCAAGCTGCGACGGTCGGAAACGAAATTTTGTATCCCCGATCAACAATCCGCTCAGGTCAACCGGAATACGCGAGGCAAGCGCTGCCGGCAACCGCCCGAAATTAATGCCACCTTTAAATTTTCCTTCGAAAAGCGGATCAGTTATATTTCCTGTAGCGGTAACCGTTCCGCTGATCCCGAATCCGGTAGCATTGCTCACAGCTTTCAGGCGTTTTATATCCAGCCGCATGAAATTGATGTCTGCCGAAGGCAAATCAGCAGCCAGCTCCAGTGCGAAACCGTTAAGCTTCAGACGGTCATATACGAATGTTCCTTCCGGGATATCCACGTCGACATGTATATCCGGCATTCTTGTTCCGCCAACTGTATAAGCGCTGTCGAACCGCACTGCGCACGATAGTCTCAGATCGGAGGATATCATCGGCATACTGCTTGCACCAAGCACCGAGTCGCCCAAAGCAAGTATATCGGTCAATGCTATCGAGGTCAGCCGCATATCCAACCCTTCGATACGCATCGAATCAGCAAACTGCACTGAAGTGTTGATACGCGCGGTCACTTCACCCACACTGACATCCATATCGTGTATCGAAACTCTGTCCGGAACAGCAGGACTCCATTCAAAAGCTCCATTTAATCCGAATGGAAGCATATTCACAATGGATATATTTCCGATCTGACCGGAACTAATTCCTGACAGATCCAGCATGTAGCGCGGTTCGGCACCACCGTCCAACATTGTGCTGATTAGTCCCACACGTACATCTATACTATCCTTCAGTGAGAAATAGCGCATCGGAGCCGGACCATTTATAAGGAATTTGTCAATTCCCAACTCCGGCAAATCCGAATTTACCTCTTTCTCCTCCGAGGGTAGGACAATCATGTAATTGGCATGCTCCTGATCATATACCACCAGATTGATATCCGGCTTATCTATTGTCACATCATAAAGCCGGATGCTACCTTTTATCAATCCCGGAATATCAACCGAGCCTTTCAATCCGTCTACAGCCAACAGTCGGCTGGCATCAGCCGGCAACGAATCAAGTTGAGCGGCACTCAGCGAGGAAAGCGAGCGGGAAATGATGACAAGAGAATCAATCTCCACATTCAGCTTCGGAAACGAAGACCAATAGGTAAGTTCCACACGTTTCACGGATATGTCCGCATCAAGGTACTCCGGCGCATAACGCTCTACGAGCGGAGTAAGCCGTTCAGGGGTGAGTATCCACACGGCAGTCCCTACTGTCGCGCTTATAATTACTATTACCGCAACAACCGCGATCAATATACCTTTCAGCAATCCGACAATAATCTTACCTGCTTTCATTTACCGGTGTATGATGGATGGGCACATACCGTCACATGAAAACATTGCTGACGGCGTTCAAATAACACACAGCATTTCCCTTCGTCACGCATGGCATAAAGCACCTCTGAGAGAACTCCTTTAAGATTGTCGACTGTCCGCGGCTCACCACCCGGATCACGCACAAAGTCGGCATGACTTATATCTACGGTTGTTCCGAAAAAATGAGTTGATTCAGCCACTGAATTGACATTTACCTTACGCAACCGTTTTACATCATCCTCCGTACGGGTGAGGCTTGTCACCTTTATACGGTAGTTTCCGCCTCCACGCACTCTGAGTGAATCGCAGAAACGTCGTCCGATCTCATGCAGCATGGCTTTTGCCTCAGGCACTAACACAGCCCGTGAATGGGTCAGTTGATCGACATAATAATCACGGCAACTTACCACCGCCTCCATCCCCCGTGTATTCTGCCAATATGAGCGCATATCGGTCAGACGGTTTATTCCGTTCTGAATGGCATGAGGCATCTGCACATCGTTTTTATCATCAAAAACCTTAGCGTAATTATGTCCGAAATACCTCACTCTTATCGGCTGGGCGATCTCACCTTCTTCCATCATCGGCAGCCGCGAGCTGTATGCGCTTACCGTGTCGGGCATTAACTCTCTCGTATTTGATTTTTGTGCTACCGGTTCCTGCAACACCCTCGGTGCCGGAATCTCATTTTTCTCCGGACTGTTCTTTTTCGAGCATACTCCCAGGATGGTAGGAGGCACCATGCAGCACAATATCATTATCAGTGTCGATCGTCTCATTTTCAGTTTGGATGATACAAAATTACAAAATTCAGACTGTTTAATCATTGTCAGTCGGGGATTAATTTGTAATTTCGCATAGTAATTACGTAACTTAAAAGTAATAAGTTCACTCATGAGTTCTACTTTAGTTAAGACCGACTATAATTTCCCCGGTCAGACAAGCGTATATCACGGTAAAGTGCGCGATGTATATCAGATCGGTTCTGATACAATGGTAATGATTGCCACCGACCGTATATCGGCATTCGACGTTATTCTTCCTGAAGGCATTCCCTATAAGGGGCAGGTGCTCAACCAGATTGCCGCTTACTTCCTCGATGCTACCGCTGATGCTGTTCCCAACTGGAAGCTTGCCGTTCCTGACCCTATGGTTACTGTAGGCATCAAGTGTGAGGGATTCCGTGTGGAAATGATCATACGCGGGTATCTCGCCGGAAGCGCATGGCGCGACTATCAGGCTGGAAACCGTACACTCTGCGGCGTAACGCTCCCCGAAGGCATGAAGGAGAACGAACGTTTCCCCGAGCCGATCATCACTCCCACTACTAAGGCGGAAGCCGGTCATGACGAAAATATCTCTCGTGAGGAAATCATCGCACAGGGCATAGTAAGCGCTGAGGATTATGAGATTATGGAACGCTACACACGTACGCTTTTCGAGATTGGCTCGCGCATGGCTCGGGAAAAGGGTCTTATCCTTGTAGACACCAAATATGAATTCGGCAAACACGACGGAAAGGTATATCTCATTGACGAGATCCACACACCCGATTCATCGCGTTATTTCTATGCCGATGGCTACGAAGAGCGTCTTGCCAAAGGTGAGCCACAGCGTCAGCTCTCCAAAGAATTTGTACGTCAGTGGCTTATCGAACGCGGATTTATGGGTAAAGCCGGTCAGCAGGTACCCGAAATGACTCCCGAATTCTGCGAAAGCGTTTCCGAACGCTATATCGAGTTGTACGAGCACCTCACAGGACAGGCTTTTGTAAAAGCCGATGAATCGGATCTCAAAACCAGAATAGCCGACAACGTTCTCACATGTCTCGACCGTCTGGATCAGTGAGCACTTCGACACATAATCATAATTCGCAGCCGGGTAACACACCCGGCTGCGAATCTGTAAGACCATATGAGTCCGACTCACGTGCCAAAGGCGAACAGGTGCGTGAGATGTTCGACAATATCGCCCCGGCCTACGATCTGATGAACCGTATGATGACTTTCGGCATCGACCGTTCATGGCGCCGCAAGACGGTGGAATTGGTCTATCGGTCAGGAGCAAAAGAGATTCTTGACCTTGCCACCGGTACAGGCGATCTTGCCATCCAGCTCGCACGTGCGGTGCCGGATGCCCGCATAACAGGTGCCGACCTTTCGGAAGAAATGCTTCAGGTAGGACGGCGCAAGGTGAACGAAGCCGGTCTTGCTCAACGAGTCACCCTCACTCAGGCCGACGGATTGCATCTGCCGTTCGGTGATGCAACGTTCGATGCGGTGACCGTGGCATTCGGCGTCCGTAATTTCGAACATCTTCTGGAAGGATATTTCGAAATAGCACGTGTGCTCCGTCCAGGGGGAAAGATGTTCATTCTCGAACTTTCCGAACCGGTCTCACCGCTCATACGTCCTTTTTACCGACTGTATACCCGTGGGGTCATTCCGGCAGTAGGCAGGATGGTTTCGCATGATGCACGTGCATATACCTACCTTCCTGAAAGCATCGCTGCTGTTCCTCAGGGCACACGCATGACAGCACTTATTTCCGATGCCGGTCTGGCAGATGCGGCATGCACGCGTTTTACATTCGGTGTATGTTCGCTGTACACGGCAGTGAAGCCTTCATAACTTTTATCATAGTAAACAATCATACAATATATCTGCTTTTTTATGAAACTATCACGTTTAGCTCTTACAGCCGCGATCGCTATCGCTGCATCGTCGGCTGCCACCGCGCAGGAGCATCTGAAGAGTCTCGATCCGTCGGGATTCGACAACAGTGTCCCTGCCGGTACTGACTTCTATACTCACGTCAACCGCGGATGGATGGAAGCTCACCCTCTCACCCCCGAGCACGCACGCTACGGTGCCTTCAACATTCTCAGCGACTCCAGCGAAGCACGTGTTAAAGAGATAGTGCTCAATCTGGCTGCCACCAACCCTGCTCCCGGAACTGTGGCATTCAAGGTTGCTACCATCTACTCACAGGCTATGGACTCCGTACGCCGCAATGCCGAAGGTGCCGCGCCCATAAAGGCTGACCTGCGCCGCATCGAGGAAACTCCCGCCGATGGAATGGAAGAACTTTTCTACTGGATGCACGGTAATTATGCAAGCCCGTTCTTCGGAGCATCAATCATGGAAGATCTTGCCAATTCATCGGAATACGCCATGTATGTCGGTGGAGGTGGTATGGGTCTGGGCGACCGCGACTACTACCTTGAAAATGACAAGCGTAACAAGGAAGTCCGTGATGCCTACTGCAAGCTGATTGTAGCTCAGATGCGTAATGCCGGCTACTCTAAGAAAGATGCCAACCGCATCATGAAAAATGTCATGAAGATTGAGACGGCTCTCGCCGATTCGGCATGGACACGCGAGCAGAGCCGCAACATTCCCGCCATGTATAATCCCCGTTCGCTTGCTCAGCTCAAGGAAATGTATCCGGCTGTCAACTGGGACCGTTTCTTCATCGAGACAATGGGTATCGAGGCTCCCGAAACCGTCATCGTTACTGAAATGAATTCAGTCAAACAGGCTAACGACCTTATGGCGTCGCTTACCGACCGTGAGATAAAGGACTACTACCTGTGGAAGTATGTAGCTCAGGCTGCCGGAATGCTCAGCGATGATTTCACCAATGCAGCATTTGAATTCAGCAAAGTAATGAGCGGTGTACAGGAACAGCGTCCACGCTGGAAACGCGCGCTCGGCGCAACCGAAGGCGCACTCGGCGAAGCTGTCGGTGAGCTGTATGTCGAGAAATATTTCCCCCAGTCGTCCAAGGAATATATGGTAGGTCTCGTTGAAAATCTGCGTACCGCTCTCGGCAAACACATTATCAACCTTGAATGGATGAGCGATGACACGAAGCTCCGTGCCCTGCAGAAACTCAATGCTTTCACCGTAAAGATCGGCTATCCCGATAAATGGAAAGATTACACCACAATGGAAATAGATCCGGCTCTCTCTTATTACGAAAATATGCACAACGTTGGCATGTGGCATCAGAAAGAACTCTATGACAAATGGGGTAAGCCCGTCGACCGTACAGAGTGGGGCATGACACCGCAGACTGTCAACGCCTATTATAATCCTCTTGCAAACGAAATCGTTTTCCCGGCAGCTATCCTGCAGGCTCCTTTCTTTGACCCGGAGGCAAGCGATGCTGAAAATTATGGTGGCATCGGTGTGGTGATCGGTCACGAAATGACTCACGGTTTCGATGATCAGGGACGTAATTTCGATGCCGACGGCAATATGATAGACTGGTGGACTCCTGAGGATGCAGCGGCATTCGAAACACTTGCCCAGGGACTCGTCGAACAGTTCAATGCTGTTGAAGTACTTCCCGGTCTTTACGCTAACGGACAGTATACACTTGGTGAAAATATCGCTGATCAAGGTGGTCTGCGTGTGGCAATGACCGCATTCCGCGACGCTCAGAAACGCAAGGGTGTTGACATTACTTCCCCAGAAGCTCTTATCGACGGCTTCGATCCTATTCAGGTGTTCTACCTCAATTATGCTAACCTGTGGGCAAACAACATTCGTGAGGCTGAAATACGCTCGCTCACTTCAGGCGACGTTCATTCACTCGGTCGTAACCGCGTTAATGTTACCCTCCGCAACATCGCTCCGTTCTTCGAGTCATTCTCAATCTCCGAAGGCGAACCTATGTATCTTGCCCCCGAACAGCGCGTCGTAATCTGGTAAACCGTCACACCATACACACTATGCCCGGCTTCAATTTTCACGAAGCCGGGCATTTTTTATGGAGTATGGCGGACAGTCATTACTTTGCTATCCGGGTGACGGTGGTTGTGCCATAATTGTCGGTCAGACGCACTATGTAGATTCCCGAAGGCAGTTCCCCGCAACATTCCGCAGCAGTCACTCCTTCCCGACGCCGGAACTGCCGGAATACTTTACCGTCGGTCCCTATTACCTCTCCGCTTATGTTTACCGTCTTGTCTTCAGGGATACAGATCGCCGTAGTTATCGGGAGGATTGTCTTGAAGCTCTTCCATATCTCTGCCAAATTACTAATGTGTAATGGAAGCGAAGCGCCCGATGGCTGAGGGAAACTCAGGCATCGGGCGCTTGAATGTATTAGCGAAATATGATAGTGTGGAACTATCAGCGTTTATAATCAGAGAGCATCAAGGATCTGCTCGGCTTCTTCGTGAACAGGGATATCAGTGTTGACATTTCTCGAACCTATGAGAGCATAGAACAGGATATAAGCGGCACAACCGAGAACTACCCAGTAGCTGGTGAGGTAGCTGCTGGTAGCGTCGGCAACCCAACCCTGAAGAGCAACCATAACAGCACAACCGAATACCATGGTCATGAATGCACCTGATGCGATGGAAGTATATTTGCCAAGTCCCTCGACTGCCATATTGAAGATACCGCCCCACATAACAGAAGTGCAGAGACCGATAAGGATAAACGCGAAGATACCTACAGGTACATTTGCCGAAATCATCGAGAGATTAGCCCAGTCGATACCGGGGATGTTGACGGTCCAGGTAGTGGGAGCGAACATACCGAAAGCTGTAAGGGCGATAGCGGCGATGGAAACAACTGTGATCATTGCCTTTGAAGAAACCTTACCACCGATAGAGCCACCGACGAAACGTCCTACAAGCATCATCAGCCAGTAAACGGCAACGATCTGACCAACGATGTTGGCATCCATGTTCAGACCGGGGGTTGCTGCATCGGGTGCGCTGGTAAGATACTGAAGAATATAAGTCGGAGTACCTACCTCAATACCCATGTAAAGGAAGATAGCGAGGATACCGAGATTGAAGTGACGGAAAGAGAATGCGCTGTGAGGGTCATTGCCTTTTTCGGTTTTAGCGGTCTTCGGACGAGCCGGCTCCTGAATCTTTGAGAAAAGGATCACGAAGAATGCCACGATAAAGATACCACCGGCGATGAAGAGAGCCGGAGTGGCATCAGAGACTTTCGCACGGGCTGCATCGCCGATAAGAGCACCCATTATGATGTAAACGGCTACAGCTGCGGCACTGTTGAACACACCGCCGATCTGGATAAGCTGATTACCCTTGTTACCGCCGCCACCGAGGATGTTGAGCATCGGGTTGACAACGGTGTTGAGCATACACATACAGAAACCTGAGATAAAGGCACCTACAAGATAAATTGCGAATGCCGACGACTGCATGCTTTCCCAGCCGCTCATCCACTGTACGAAGATACCGACAATACCTACGACAAGTGCCATAAGTGCAGTAGCCTTATAGCCATACTTCTTGATAAGCATACCTGAAGGTATACCCATCACGAGATAAGCGATAAAGTTACCGTAGTTACCGATCTGCGCCTGAAGGTTAGAGGCACCGAACTGATTTTTAACAATGACTGCCATTGGCGAACACAGGTTCGTTACGAAAGCAATCATCGCGAAGAGGGCAATCATGATGATAATCGCACCCCATTGCTTAGAGTTGTTGCTCATGATAGTAAAGATTGTATAATTTTGATTGAATTGATTTGGTTACGGTTTCAGGCTATAAAGTTAAGTTTTTTTTGCGAAAGTGAGATGCGTTCGCCTAATGTTTTTAATAAAATTAGTGCGGAAACCCCTTTATGTACCGGTCAGTGCCGTGCCCCGAAGATATCTGTACCTATGCGGACGTGCGTCGACCCCGCAGCTATGGCAAGTTCCCAGTCACCGCTCATACCCATCGACACGATGTCGAAACCACGCAGATCGGGTGCTATTTCAAGAATACGCCGGCGGCATCCGGCAATCGCCTCGAAGTCCGCTGTGATGCGCCGGCGGTCATCGGTATTTGACGCCATACCCATTACCCCGCACAAGTGAGTAGCCTTGAGTTTTTCGAATCTGCGTTCCGAGAAATATTCATAAAGTTCTTCAGGTAAGAAGCCGAATTTGGTCTCCTCCTGCGCCACATGTATCTGAAGAAGTACGTGCGCCACGACCCCGGCTTCCTCGGCAGTGCGGTCGATAATTGATAGCAGACGTTCGGAATCGACACTTTCAATCATCGAAACCTTGCCCACAATCTGTTTCACCTTATTTGACTGCAGGTGCCCTATGAAGTGCCAGTCGATGTCGGCGGGGAGCTGAGGTATCTTGACAAGGAGTTCCTGCATGCGGCTCTCACCGAAAATACGCTGTCCGGCATCGTATGCCTCGCGTATGGCTTCGACAGGGTGAAACTTCGATACGGCAACCAGTTCCGCTCCCGAACTTGCCAGGAGCGGACGAAGGCGCTGTATTTCTTCAGTTATATGGCTCATAAATGGTGACAGTCAGCTTTTATGAATTGGCTGATGCCATCGGAGCAGCTTTATAGACATCAAGATAGGGGGTCTCCGTAATGGAAACGATTTCGAAATCGCCCATGGTGCCCTTCATGCCTTCCATGAAATTGTCGAAAGCATCCTTGAATTCGCTGCCGGCGACAAGTATCTGTGATACCGAACGCTTTTCGGCTGCGGTTTTCTCATCTATTGTTATAAAAGCCACTTTGACAAGGTACCATTTATCAGCGGTATCATCCCAGAATATTTCAGAAATCTTTGTACGTTTTACTGCCGATATTGAAAATTCACCGGAAATAAACGGCGTACGCTCTTCTGTTATACGTGATTCTGCTTCAGTAAAAGAAAGCGCGTCTACAAGAAATGATTCATTAACTTTCTTGACCATACCGTTCTCCATTGTCTTGTCGTAACGGACTTTACATTCAAACCAATTTTCCATTGCTAATTGTATTGTACTATATTATTGAAAACTTTCTTATCTGATAAGTACACGACGGCTTACAGCGCCTCCGGCTGAAGTCACACGCAATATATATACGCCTGCGTGAAGCGAGGAGGTATCGACTGTAACATCACAGCAATCGGAGGAGACTGACGCCACAGCTATGCCGGAAGTGGAGAAGAGAGTTGCCTTGACGGAAGAGGCGCCGAGTAATGTGGCGTTGAGATAACCGTCACCGTTTTCGACCACAAGATTATTTTCGGGGTCATTCTCGATATCGGCAATACCGTTGCGGGCGACAATCTCTTTTAATCCGGCAAGAGCGTTAATCTTTCCATAGCCGAATTTTTCCGGAGCTTGCGCCGTTCTGCCGTCATTGGAAGCCGTTTCCTTCATTATATCAAGAATATCTTCACGGGTAAGTGTGGGATCAGCCTGAAGCCAGAGAGCTATAGTGCCTGCCACTGCCGGCGATGCCATCGATGTTCCGAGCAGTGAGTGATAGTAGTCAATATCATGCACAAGTCCTGGAACTTTTGCGGTCATTGAATTCGCCGATCCTTGCGATTTGACATAATAGCTGCTTACCGACGATGTGATTATGTCGCCCGGAGCGGTGATATGCGGAAGAGTCGTACCGTCGGGTAGGGTGCCATATGATGAAAAGGCACTTATCTGATTGAGGGTGGAGCCGGTACGATATGCTGTCTTGTCAAGAGATCCGAATACATTTTTGGTCGTATAGGAACCTACGGCTATAACATCCGGACCGCATGCCATTGCATTGATCGATTCACTCGCATCGCCGTTCGACCAGCCGTCGATATTTAATCCGGCGAATTCAAATCCACTCGTGCTCTCGGTATATGCATTCACCCGCTGACCTTCATTTCCCGATACGATCAGACCGAGACGGTAACGCTGCGACTGGTTCTGGGTAGTCGGGCGTACATTCGAAGCGTTAAAGTAGATGTTCACACGGTTATTTGCCGAGTTTAGCGACTGCGACATGGTCACATAACCCGAGAAATATTTTTTAAATGTCTTGTCTGCTTCACTTGATGACGAGTAGCCTAAAGAGAGTGAAGGATGGTTGATGGAATTGGTGTGTAATTCGCACATCACCTCATGCTCCTGTGTGTCGTACACTACGAATTTGACATCGAGAGGCTCGCTGTCACCTCCCCATATGTCCACAACACCCTTGTATGCTATCGAGGACTCCGTACAGTCCAGGAAAGTGCGGATGATATTATCCTCCTCTGTAAATGTCTTTTTGAACGATATGGCGCAATCGCCTTCATTACCGGCGGAAATACATATTATCGCATCACCGGCTATGCTCGCGAGTGAACGTGAAAAGGAGTCGGTACCGTCGTGAGGTCCCGTATTGAGCCCTAATGACAGATTGATTACCAACGGTTTTCCCATCTCTCTGGCATATTCTACGGAATTTTTGACCAAAGAGAGGATGTTGGAATTGTACAGCGTTCCGCAACCGATGAGCGATTCGGCTCCCGGGGCAACCCCGTAAAACGGAATGTTTCCATCAGTTAGAGTAACCTTGGTATTCAGAATCGAACTCGACACTTTCGCGTAGGTTGAAGTGCCTTTGTAGCTGCCTGTCATGATTCCAAGTACATGTGTGCCGTGTGTCTCACTGTAGGTATCGCTTGTAAAGTCAAGTATCTCGTCACCGGCATACTCCTTGTAACTGCCTGCCGTACTGTTGTACACCCATACGCGGTTGGCGCGGTTTGAACCATCGTCATTGAGGAATGTACGGTGGTTGGGATCAACTCCGATATCCATAAGCGACACTATGACACCGGTACCGTCATACGGCATGTCAAGACCTCCGATACCACTATGAGCCTCGGCTGCATGAATGGACGAGAGAGACTTATCCATAGTAGGTCTAACTTCTGTCGAAAGGCTGACCGAAATCACATCGTCACGCTCTGACAATGCCACTATCGTCTCCGGTGTACAAGTCACTATTGCTACATCTTCAGCCAGATAGTTGACTTCAAGGTCGGGCTCGTCGGCAAGTGCATAAGGGTGTGTGTTCACAATAAACGAGTAAGCCGTGGGGGCATCACTCCGCGAAGTAATATTTTGGGTTGCAGGAGTGCCGAATTGGGCAAGCGTGAGCGTAGCGCCATCAAGCTTGCTCTGAGCATTGATGCTCAGAAAGGGGAGAAGACACAGAACTGCGGAGAAAGTAATTTGTTTCATTTTTTCGTTTTGATTGAACTGCAAAAGTACAAAAAATGAATGACATTTACCTCTGTCTAATTCCCAAAAAGTGTGAACAGAGAAGCCCTGTCATCTCCTTATACCGGGATGACAGGGCTCAAAATTCGTATTCAGAACAGAAGCGGATTATGCTTTACCGTCGCTTCCGAGAACGTTAGTGATCTTGTGGATGTAGAGACGTTCCATTTCGTCACGTGCCGGACCAAGATACTTGCGGGGGTCGAATTCGCCCGGTTTGAGGGCAAATACCTCACGAACTGTAGCAGTCATTGCGAGACGGCTGTCTGAGTCGATGTTGATCTTGCAAACTGCGCTCTTGGCTGCCTTGCGGAGTTCTTCTTCGGGAATGCCGATGGCATCGGGCAATTTACCGCCGTACTGGTTGATGGTATCCACATAC
>CAZKSF010000053.1:0-18023 GCA_964555405.1 uncultured Bacteroides sp. | reverse complement strand
CTGAGGCATATCTGTATTATTTAGAATGCAAAATTATTAGTAATTTTGCATTGATAGTTGATTATGGCGGCAAATCTGACGTTCACCCTTAATTTGAACTTGTGCATTTTTTGCACAAGTTTAATCCGGATTTAAAGGAAGGATAAGAAAGCTCGACAAGCTATTTTCCAACACGCGAATAATCTGTTTGTCGGTTGGTCCCGGATGGTGACACCAAAGTTTGAAGGCATTTTTCGCAATTAACCAACTTCGCTGCCTGTTACTTTATTTGACAACAGGCTAATTAACGGTATTTCTTTTACCCTATATTGACAATAATTTTTAGATAATTACGTTTTTCTTAAAAAACTTAACAATGAAGCGGTTCTCTTTAGTTTATTGTACATTTATTCTTTTCGTTCTTGCTTCCTGCACGAGTAATGACGAACCTAATTATCCTGTCTTTATGCAACCTTCGTCTATTCAGTCACTGGATGCAAACGCTGATAACCAGACTTTTGAGTATGATGCTTACGGGAGAATAGTTTCATGGAACTGTATATCCAATAGTAAAAACGACGCCTCATATTCGGCACATTTCTTTTATCCGGATGAAAATACCATAAAAGTTACTGCAGAAGAAGTCCGGTCCGATCAGCAACGAATTTTTGAGGAAACCATCCAGCTCAAGAATGGCAGAGCCTCAAATTCAGAGGGTACACTCATCTCAATTGATAATGGCGTTCAGCAATTCAGCAAGACTTATCGCCTTGTATTTGACTATCTCCCTTCAAACCATCTTAATATAGTTGGACACTCCGAGGTTTTTGGCATAGCCGAAGATCTCAAAGAAAATGCGTGGGATAAAGCAATGAAGTGGGAGAATTATTTAATTTGGGAAAACGGAAACCTCAAAGAGTATCAGGATTTTCAAGGTAATTCGTCCTTATTCCAAACCACAAAATACGAATATTCGCTGTATGCGGTTGCCTGTCCCATAGAAATCCCTATGGTGATAAACAGCGCGCACCATCTGCCACTTTGCATGCAGGGTGTGTTTGGACTTAATTCCTTCAATTTAGTTAAATCCTCTTCGACATTTGATTATAATTCCAATCTTATTTTTTCCTGGCAGTATTCTTATGAATTTGAACGGGCCCGCATAAGTAAATACACGTCAACACGCTTTACGAATTCCGTTTTATCCAATCCTGTAACGTACACAGTGAATTGGACTGAAAAATGAAAGAGCTGTCTTTCCGGAAAGCTAAATCATTTATAGGCAACGCAACCTACTGAAGTGTTGTAAACATATCAGTCTGAAGTCTCGAAAATTCTAAGGAACTTGTGCCAGTCACCAATTAATTCTTTATAACCGGCAACCTCCTTGCTGTTCCTATCCTTCTGCAGGAGAGTATCAAGGGTGTCATCAGCTGTAGCATTGATTTCGCTTATAAATTGAAACCTTGACAAATTATTCCTGCGGAAAGAAACAGGGTTATCTGAGTTGGAGAGCGCGGAAAAACATTTCTTAATTTTGTTGCCGATAGTTTCAAGCGACTCCTTGAAATCATGTCCATCTTCCGCAGCATATTTCAAGGCATAAAAATATGAACGCAGAGAATTCCAACATAATCTCTTGTCACCCATATATTTGTCTGCAAAGGCAAGCGTATATCGTACCGTCGCCAGATTATATGCATTGTAATAATTGGATTTGGAAATCAATCTCTTCGTGATCTTTATCTCTTCAAGAAATTCTTCACGTTGTTTCCTCGCCTCTTCCTCGAGTGTATGTTGTCTTTCAAGCCATTTTTTTCTAATTCTGAATTCCTCGAATTCAGACCCTCAGTTGCCAAAACTCCTCCAGGATCATCAATGCTCTATATCGCGTTTGCGTTTGAGAGCTTCAAGGTAATAATAGTCGGCATAATTCAATGGCACATCAATCTCGCTATTGTGTGGTATGCTTCCAACGCAGTGCTTGATGATAAAGCGTCCGTTTTCGCCCGGCCGGGCAGTGTATTCCGATGATGCCAGTGACTTCATGATACCGTCGGCATAATCCTTGCACTCTGCCTGATTCCCCACCGGATAAGTAGAAAGTTCATAAAGTGCTGAAGCAATGATTGCTGCCGCTGAGGCATCGCGTGGTTCGTATGGAATATCCGGTGCATCCATATCCCAGTAGGGTATACAGTCGGCAGGCATGTTGGGGTGATTTTTCATATAAGTAAAAGTACGCATCGCTTGGTCGAGATAACGTGGGTCGCCAGTCTCGCGGAAGCAGATAGTAAATCCATATATCGCCCATGCCTGACCGCGTGCCCAAGCCGATTCGTCGGAGTAGCCTTGTCCGGTCTGGCGATGAAGTACTGTCCCATCGGCAGGATCATAGTCAACCACATGATAGCAGCTTGCATCCGGTCGGAAATGTTCCTGAAGAGTTTTGTCGGCGTGGCTGCATGCAATTTTATAGAAAGAACTGTCGCCTGATATTTTAGTCGCCTCAAACAACAGTTCAAGATTCATCATATTGTCGATTATCACCGGGCAAGTCCATCCGCGGCTGTGTTGCCACGATCCCTTGGTCGTATTCCAGCTCTGGATCACTCCGGCGTCGGGGCGAAAACGGGTGCTGAGCGATTTAGCCGCCTGAGTTAGCACCGCTTCATAATCTTCTTTGTTAATAATGCGTCGTCCGTTACCGAAACTGCAGTTGATAATGAATCCAATGTCATGATGACTTGTGAGATTCTGTGCTTCTGAAATCGCATCGGTATATTTTTGTGCAAGGGGAATGAGTGTCGAGTCCCCTGTGAGATCATAAAGATACCACATACTTCCGGGAAAGAAGCCGCTCCGCCAGTCGGCATAACTGCAGTAGGCGGTACTGAAGCGGTTGCGCTTTGTTGTTACAGGGTTTAATACTTTTCCGCTGGTGTCACTTTCGATAGCTTCTATCTGAAGCGACATCTGCTGTCGGGCGTTAGCTATAGCTTCGGACAGCAAATCGCCTGAAGTTTCAGTCGGAGTAGAAGCGAAACTGATAAGCGTAGTTGTCAGAATAGTTGCTGATAAAAAGAGATTTTTCATGAATGATCGGTTTTCCTTATAAGCTATGGGATTAAAGAACCTTTACCGAGTACTTATATGAGCCTTTGGTGGTTGTCTTCTTAGCAGTTAACGAAATGCGACTGATTTTCGATCCCCATACGTTGCTGAGGCGCGAATCGGGGAGTGGCTGTTCCGTAACTGTGGCGACGAACTCCGCCGGATCGTAACTTAGCTGCGCCTCATGTCCCTTGACCGAGATAATAATCTTACCGGGGATAGAAATGTCAATGTCACCCCATGTCAGGAAATTGATGACATTTGGGGCAATTGCTTCTTCGAGTGTGAAATTATCTGTAATCTTTAGTTCACGCTTCTTAAGGTCGTAATTGCGTTTCCATTCGCGCACCTTTGCCTCAGGAGGATAGGCATTGGCAATGTTCACCTCAAAATGACCTTTTGAAGCCTTTGCATCTGAAGCTTTGAATCTTCGTCCGTTACGCTGTTCCACACCATTAATTACGGGCAGGTTATGCCATCCGCTCTGCATACTCCAGATGTTATAGCGTTCACTGCTGAATGTCTGCCGCGTATAAGTGCCCACACCGGCATCAATGATTATCGGGAAATTGTCTGCCCACAATGAGAATGATCCCACATCGTTATGATTGTGGCTTTCATCGTTGTAGCCGCCCTTCGAAGCGAAGAATATACCCTCCGGAGTGGTGAGGTAACAGAATTCCGTTTCGGGATACCATGTGACAGCCTGCCGGGGTATCTCTTTAGATTCTGAATTTAGTTCGCCGGCTATGGAGAGTGACTGCAGTGTACGGAACATGTCGCGTCCATTTTCCGGCTTCTTGCCATTATTCATAAGTGATGCGAAACTCCTGAGAATATCGGAATCCATGGCTTTCCCATACCTGTAGGCAAGATAGGGGTCCGCTCCTCCTCGCGCCGACGCATCAGCGAAGTTTACAACCCAGCCATCGCCTACGTAAGAGCGGGCGATATATTCCCCCTTGTCTCGAATGAGCTGTGAATCGCTCATATCTATCTTACCGCCTGTCGCCATTTTTAACATGTCGATATAGTCGAGAGTCTTTCCGGCTGCATGCTCCCAGTAAGATGGTCCTTCCTCACATGCCCCGTCACCCTTTATGTAGTTGAGGAATTTGTCGACTCCTTCCATAGTCAGGTAGGCGGTCTCGGCGTATCGTTCAGGATCCTCCTCCATGAGCATTGATGTAAGCAGTATGTTGCTCAGGCACCATGGAGTCCAGTTATTGAGCATTCGTCCCTCATTATATTTCCGGCTCCCGTCCCACCACCATGTATCGACAGTCAGATAAGGGTCGAGTACACGGGTTTTTATCTCATGGCGCAGACGGCGTGATATTTCCGGATCTATTTTGTCAAATTCCTGATGCATGAAATAGTAAACCCAGGAATAAAGATTACCCATATCGCATGACACGAGATCCAGAACCGGGAAATCATATGCTTGAATAGAACGGTGAGATGGCTGTACCACATTATGTGCGCTCAAAGCCCACGATGTCATCTCGGCAGCGGCATAGACTCCGTTTATCAGCTGGTCAATGAATCGACCCTTTCCTTCCGCCAGTTCAGCCAACAGCAGGTCGGCAACAGCATTGTTGTTGGCACCAATCGGATCTTCCATTACACGGCGGTTGCCGCTGCGCTCATACTCGAGATAGTCGGTAGCCTTAACCCGAGGCCAGTTATGTCTGAGTGCTCTCTCGCCTCGCTTAATATAGAAATCTTTCATATCACCAAGCAATGCATCCCATCCGGCGCGATCGGAATAGGCGGGCAGAGTGACCCATTGCTGATCTGTTACGAGCATTTCTTTGATCTCCTCCCGCGTTGCTTTTGATGTAATGAGGTTACGGTTAGTATAGGCTTGAGCGTTGAAGCAGCACGCTACTGCTGCGAAAATTAATAATATTTTTTTCATTTCCGGTGATTGATTTCAGTAATACAGTCATATAGTATCATCGGGCAACGGACAGGGACGACGAAGCCATAATACTTCCACCGATAAAACCATACGTAAACAGTTCTCTTGATTTCATAAGCATTTGATTATGCAAGCAAATTTACGAAAAACTGAGTATATTTGCTGCTCCCGGAAGCCAAATTATCGCGGGAAGCCAATGTAAAACTGTGTAGTGGAAACTGTATGATAATTTTACGGTCCAGTGTATGATTTTTTGACAGTAAGAGATAGAAGACGAAATTTATACTTCACATATACAGATAGTTAATGGTTTGGCACGGAAGTTGAATGTATAAAGACAGTATGAAAAAAATAATAACTACTATTTCAATTTTCGCATCTCTTGCCTGCTGGGCTCAGGAGTCATGGAACATGGAACGATGTATGGCTTACGCAGCTGAGCACGCCGCTTCCGTGGTTGAGTCACGATGGGACGTTGTCTCAGCAACTGTTTCCCGCAACGAGGCACTGGCAGATTTTTTCCCTTCTGTTTCATCACAGATCGGCACGCAGTTCAATTGGGGTCGCAATATTGATCCTGAGACTAATACTTATAATAATGTGACTACGTTCCATAATGGCTACGGGATATATGCATCACTGACACTTTTTGACGGCTGTCAGACACTCAATCGCTACCGTCGGGCAAGGAGTGAAAGGGAAAGATATATGAATGCAATGGAGATGAAACAGGACGACAGTGCTATAGCCGCGATGATGGCTTTTGCTGATGTTATTTATTACAGTAATACCATAAGAATAGCGGAGGAGAGAATTCGTCAGAGTGAGGGATTGCTTAATCTGATTCTCATTCAGGAAGAACTTGGTGTAAAGAGCAAGCCTGACGTGGCACAGGTTGAGGCTACGCTCGCCAATGACCGCTACAATTTTGTTCATCAGAAGAATCTATATGAGCAGGCGTTGCTGACTCTTAGGTCCTCAATGAATCTGCCTGCCGATTTACTCTTTGTTCCCGACACAACTCTTGTTGTCCACGAGGAGAATTTCAAGCTTGATGATCCGGAAAACATTTTTGCCGGAGCGGTGACATTCAATCCCAAAGTGAGGAATGCACTCGGGATGGTGAGATCGGAGAATTATAACTATAAGATTGCTGTCGGTAATCTTTTACCAAATTTAAGTCTTAATGCAGGGATTTCGACCTCCTATTATAAGACAATCAGTGGGGGAGCATCGGCTCCCGGTTTTGCCGAGCAGTTTAGAAATAACCGGGGTGAATACGTAGTGGCAACATTGACCATCCCGCTTTTTCAAGGTCTCGGAAGGATATCCGCTAAACAAAGGGCTAAATATTCGCTGGAGAAAGCTAAAGTGAATCTTGAGGAACAGAAGCGGCGTCTGCATGATGAGATTGCCGGCGCTGTGATGGACCGCGATGGATATGCGGCAGAAATTATAGCTGTCAAGGCAAAAGTTATTGCCGACGGGGAGGCTTACAGATTAAATACCCGTAGATATGAGGAGGGTCTTCTTTCCCTGATTGATCTGCAGATATCGGCAAACACCTACTTTTCGTCGAAAGTGGAGCTTTTACAGAAGCAGATACTCTATATCTTGAAGGATAAACTTGTTGAATATTATAAAGGTAACAGACTATGGATGTGAAGATAGAGAAACCGAAAGGAATACGAGGCCTGACGTTGAAACACTGGCTCTATATCGTAACCGGAGTGCTGACAGTAGCTTTGGTGATATGGTTGACCACCACCGATCTCGCTTCCACTTATAAAGTTGAGAAGAGCAGTCTCAACATCGCAGAAGTCCAATCCCGGAAATTTGAGGACTATGTGAGGGTAGACGGAAGGATTGAACCGATCAGAACTGTGCAGGTAAGTCCCGAGGAAGGGGGGATAGTGATGGAGATAGTGGCAGAAGAGGGTTCAAAGGTCAAAAAAGGAGATGTAATCCTGCGGCTCAGCAATAGTAATCTCGATCTTCAGATCCTGAATGCGGAAGCAGAACTGGCGGAAAAGCAGAATATTCTTCGCAACACCAGGATTTCAATGGAGCAGGATCGTCTCAACAATCGTATGGAGCAGGCTCAGTTGGAATTGGAAGTCGACAGGAAACGGCGAGCATATCTGCAGAAACAGCGTTTATTTGCCGACAGTCTGATAGCCCGTGAGGAATATCTGCAGGCGAAGGAGGATTATGAACTGGCTTTGAAACGGCAGTCGCTCATCAATCAGCGCCTCACACAAGACAGCATCTACCGGCTTGCGCAGGTTGACCAGATGGAGGATAATCTCGCCAATATGCAGAAGAATATCGAACTTATCCGCAATCGCAGAGAGCATCTGAATATCGTGAGTCCCATCGATGGAGAGCTTGGTCTGCTTGACGTGGGTCTCGGGCAGAACATCTCGGCAGGTCAGCGAGTAGGTCAGATAAATGACCTCAGCAGTTATAAGGTGACAGGACAGATTGACGAGCATCATATCGACAGGGTACACTCCGGATTGTCGGCTATTTCGGCAAGAGGGGATAGAAACATGGTTCTCAATCTGCGTAAGGTCTTTCCTGAGGTAAGGGATGGTAGATTTAAAGTGGAGTTCCTTTTCTCGGGAGAATGTCCCGATAATATCAGGAGCGGTCAGACGTGTTACCTGAGCCTTCAGTTGGGGCAGCCGGTTGAAGCGCTCGTTATACCCAAAGGCACATTCTATTCAGCCACCGGTGGAAGATGGATCTTCGTTGTCGACAGAACCGGATCCAAAGCTTATCGAAGGAACATCCGTCTTGGTCGCCAGAATCCGGAATCTTATGAAGTGCTTGAAGGACTTGAACCGGGAGAACGAGTCATAGTCAATGGATATGAATCCTATAGCGATGCATCGACTCTGACTATCATCGAATAAATTAAATTTACATACATAATATGAAGTCCTATTTTAAATTCCTCGCCAGAAATAAGGCTTATGTGGCAATTGATGTCTTCGGATTAGCCTTAAGTATGATGTTCGTTGTGCTTATAGGGTGTTACACCTGGCAGGAAAGCCATATCGACACCCAGCATTCAAAAGCAGGGAGGATGTATTTTATCGGCATTGATTTTGGAGACCGAAAAATAAACGGCTCCAATTGGAGAATCCAGCCTATTCTTAAAGATAAATTCCCTGAAATAGAGTCATCCACTGCCATGTATCGGACCCATCGTTGGCTTAAATATGATGGCAGGGATATTGTGACCAATTGTTATTTTGTAGATTCTACCTTCTATGATATTTTTGATTTCAAGATCCTCCGGGGGGATCCTGGGAAAGTGCTTGACAATCCTTCCAATGTAGTGGTCACACAGGAATATGCCCGGCGGGTGTGGGGCGATATTGATCCGGTTGGACAAAGCATCATTTTTGATGAAGCTGAACCTGCATTAGTGGTTTCCGGAGTAATGGAACCAATGGAGCACACAGCTTTCATGACTTGGGACAGGCATCCGGTGGATATGCTTGTGAACTTCGAAATGGTTAAATACGTGAACTCCGACATGTATTGTCCTGAGATGAACAATGCTGTAGGAACAGAAATAATACTGTTGGCAAAGGAAGGTCACGATCTCACATTAAAAAAGGAGGAATTTGAGAGCGAGCTGAAAAAACACTACTGGATTTTCAATCTACCGGAAGACGAGATCAGGCTTGAACTCATTCCTTTCGCCGGAAGTTATTTCGCCAATCTTGCAAATACCGGAAACAGCAATTCAGGTGATGGCAAATTGATGAGACTGCTATTCTATGTCGGACTGGTGATCCTTCTGTTTGCCATTATGAATTATATAAATCTGACTGTGGCTCTTGCCGGACGGCGTGTCAAGGAGATGGCGACACGCCGTCTGCTCGGGGAGGAACGGTGGAGCATAATGTGGCGGCTAATAGGTGAGAGCACCATCCTTTGTTCTGTTTCCATGTTCTTGGGAATTGCATTGGCTTTCCTTATGGAACCTTTCGCATCGGCTCTGACAGATACGCGGCTGGAAATTGTGTCGTGTACGAATGTCACGACAATCAGCTTTCTTCTTGCCGTGCTTGTCATCATGAGTGTGGCGACGGGAATAATCCCTGCCTTTATGCTCTCTTCGGTCAAACCGGTTGATGCCTTGAAGGGATCCTTCCGGAGGGGATCCAAAATGGTGTTCGGAAAAATCTTCATAGTGGTCCAGAACGTAGCGACGATATTGATGGTGGCGAGTGCCTTGACGATGTTTCTACAGGTTCAGCATCTTATAAACGCTCCGCTGGGATATGAGACGAAGGGAATCATGAATCTTTATATAGATGGTGTGGTAAACGAAAACCTCGGAAAAGGTGAGCTCCTCCGTAATGAACTTCTGAAACTGTCCGGTGTGGAGAAGGTGAGCTTCAGCCAGGGGGATCCCCACGGTCAGGGAAACAACGAAACGATGACGCTCGACGGCCATACGATATCCTTTCAGACATTTGTGGGCGATTCGCTCTTCATGGATGTTCTTGGCATCAGGCTGAAAAAGGAGATTCCCGAGGCTGGAAGGGAGAGGAACTATCTCAATAGCCAGGCGATCTCTGAACTGAGAATCGATGAGGACGCGCAAGACTTTCAGTATTATGCGGTACGCAAGCCCCTCACCGGCATAGTGGAGGATTTCCGGCTTGGCAATATCCTGACAGACCAGCGTCCTGTGAGGATTGTGATTGGCGACAAATTCTCTCCCTGGAATCTTCTTATCAAGACCGTAGGCGACGAGAAAGAGGCGCGGAGTCAGATAAAGGGTGTTTTTGAGAAACTGTATCCCGGAGAATCATTCGACAAGATGTTCGAACGACCTTTCCTTAGTCAACAGATCGAAGACGATTTCGAGAATGAGAGAAGATTGATGGTGATCATAACGGTCTTTGCCCTGATCGCAATCATAATAGCTATGCTTGGACTGATAGCGATGAGTACGTACTATGTGCGTCAGCGGGCTCTCGACATCGCGGTCCGCAAAGTGATGGGTGGCACTTCCTTTCAGGTATTGGTAAAGCTCGTGTGTCCCTTTATGCTTTACGTGGTGATAGCCGCCATAATATCCATTCCACTGATATTCTACGTAATGAATAGTTGGCTCTCACAATTCAGCTACCGGATAAGCGTCTATTGGTGGATATACGCCGCCACCGCGCTATTCGCGATCGTTATTTGCTTAGTGTCGGTAGTAAACCAGTGCCGTAAGGCAGCCAATACCAATCCAATAGATTCACTGAAATAAAATTTTAAACGATTATGATAAAAATAGAAAACCTCACTAAGACATTCCGTACCGATGATGTGGAGACATTGGCTCTACGTGGAATCACCCTTGAGATCAGAGCAGGGGAATTCGTTGGAATAATGGGTCCTTCGGGATGCGGTAAGTCAACACTTCTGAATATTCTCGGTTTACTCGACAATCCTTCAGGTGGAAGTTATCTACTCAACGGGACGGAGGTATCCGGTCTTAAAGAGAAGGAACGTACCGCTTTTAGAAAAGGTAAGATAGGATTCGTTTTTCAGAATTTTAATCTCATTGATGAACTGAACATTGAGGAGAACGTCGCCCTTCCTCTCCGTTATCTCAAAATTGGGGCGAGTGAACGACGGGAAAGGGTTAAGGAGGTACTTGAAAGAATGAATATTTCCCATCGGGCAAAGCATTTCCCCCAGCAACTTTCGGGCGGACAGCAGCAGAGGGCTGCCATAGCTCGTGCAGTTGTGTCACGCCCCGATCTTATCCTTGCCGATGAACCTACCGGCAATCTTGATTCGGTCAACGGAAAAGATGTAATGAAGCTTCTGACGGAGTTAAACCGCGAGGGCTCCACAATAGTGATGGTGACCCATTCGCAGCACGATGCCGCATATACTCACCGGGTGATAAATCTTTTCGATGGAAAGATTGTAGAAAAAACCACCCTCTGATAACGATTCCTTATTGTGCGGATGATATTTTCACTAAATTTGCATGATGATAAATTCCCGTTACAAAGATGAGAAAACTGCTTGTAGTCGATGATAACGAAGACGTTCTGTCTGCGGTGAAGTTGCTGATGAAGACGAAGGTTGACGAGGTAATAACCGCGTCAGGTCCCGACTCTCTCTCAACCTTAATCAGAAAACATAAGCCTGATGTAGTTCTTCTCGACATGAATTTCAGGTCTGCAGTCAATAATGGGAATGAGGGTCTTTTCTGGCTGAGTGAGATAAAACGGATTGCGCCGGAGATTTCCGTAGTTCTGTTCACGGCTTACGCTGATATTACACTGGCAGTAGAAGGAATGAAGAAGGGAGCGAGTGATTTTATTGTGAAACCGTTTGATAACGAAATACTCGCCTCCACTCTCCTTAAAGCTTTCGGAAAAGGGAAAAAAGTTGTCAGGCAGTCGTCATCACCCGAGATGATGTGGGGGAACTCTCCTGAGATGCAACGGGTGAGGATGATGGTGGAACGGGTTGCACCGACCGATGCGAATATCCTTATTTTCGGTGAAAACGGTACCGGAAAAGATCTGCTTGCAAGAGAGATCCACCGGATGTCTCGAAGGGCATCCGGTCCGATGGAAATAGTGGATATGGGAGCGGTGATCGAGACACTGTTTGAAAGTGAACTATATGGTCATGCAAAGGGAGCGTTTACCGATGCCAAGAACGACAGGGCAGGAAAATTCGAGACCGCAAACGGAGGCACACTCTTTCTCGACGAAATCGGAAATTTGCCATATCATCTTCAGTCAAAATTGCTTACAGCCCTTCAGCAGAGGAAAATAGTCCGGGTAGGCACTAATGTCCCGCGCGAGATAGATATTCGCCTTATATGCGCCACAAACCGAAACCTCACCCAGATGGTAGCGGATGGCAAATTCCGGGAGGATCTATTCTATCGCATAAACACCATTACTATCGAGATGCCACCACTGAGAAAAAGGGTCGAGGATATTCCGGCGCTTGTCGGGCATTTCATTGCGAAATTTGCAAACGTCTATCATCGGCAGGCTCCGGTAGTGTCGGATGACGCGATGAAAAGGCTCTGCTCTTATCCTTGGCAGGGAAATATAAGGCAACTTGAGCATACTGTCGAAAAGGCTTTGATTATGTCTGATTCGGAAATCCTACATTCACGTGATTTCGATCTGATTGGAGCATCATCCGGTTCGGGCACACCTGCAGTAACCTTGGAAGAATTGGAGAGGAATGCTATTGTGGAGGCTGTGAAACTTATGGGTGGAAATATGTCGGAAGTGGCGCGACACCTTGGAATCACCAGACAGACTCTTTATAATAAATTGCGTAAATATGGCATTTAAGCAACGTGGGAATATCGTTGTCTGGTTACTCTCGATCGCAGTGATGACACTGGCTTTCCTTGCGGGTTACCTGTTTGGAAAACCCGGGGAATGGTGGATTGTACCGATTCTCTTGTGTCTGTCGTTCATTATTGTAATTATTAAAAAAGTAAATCGGGTAGGTAAAAGACTGCGTTTCGTGATGGACGCTACCTTGAACGGTGATTTCTCTTATAAATTCCCTGTGGATAATGTCAATGCAGAGGACCGTGAGGTCAATGGGATGCTCAACCGCATTGTCGGGCACCTTGAGGAGCTTACTGTTGAATCTCATAGAAATGAGACTTTTCTGATCCATATTCTTAATCTTGTGGATATAGGATTTGTTGTGGCTGATTCCTCCGGTAATGTAATTATTCATAATCAGGCTGCAATGCGGTTGCTTGACCGTGAAGCTCTTACGAATGTATGCCAGATTCCGGAAAGTGAAGCTGACAGCCTTGATATCAGGAAGCGTAATGTCGTTGTCAACGAACGGAGTTTTATCATTTACACGATTAATGATTTAGGTCTCCGGATGCAGACTGTGGAGGTAGAATCGTGGGAAAAACTGACGAGGGTTCTGACTCATGAAATAATGAATTCAATGACTCCTATTTGTTCGATTGCAGAGACAATGAGTGAACAGGTTAAACCGGGGGATATTAAAGATGGATTGAAAACAATTTCGTCAAGTTCCCGGTCGTTGATGCGGTTTGTCAGGAATTTCAGGGAGTTCAGTTTTCTTCCTGAACCGAAGATGAGGGCATTCTATCTCAAACCGTTTCTGGAATCTTGTGTGAGAATGGCTCGAGGTCATCTTCATGAAAAGGATGTTGAGTTCAGCATTTTATGCTTCCCTCCGGAAGTCATGGCATATAGTGACGACGGTCTTCTGACGCAGGTATTGCTCAATATCATAAAGAATGCTCTGGAGGCTAATCCTCAAAAAATTGAGATTGAGGCCACTGTGCGTGCGGACGAGTCTGTTGAAATAGTCATATCCAACAATGGAGAACTTATTCCGGAAGAAATTGCCGCCCAGATGTTCACACCGTTCTTCACTACGAGGTCGTCAGGTAGCGGAATAGGACTCAGTCTTTCGCGTCGGATTATCACTCTGCTCGGGGGTACACTCTCATTCAGGACCAGACCAGTGACGAGCTTCATGATTCGTTTATAGGAAAGTTAATTATAGGGAATTAAGAGCATTACAATAGCGACTATTGGTGAACTCTCAGGTTGCGCTTTTCGTTGTATCTGTATGGATGAGACAACGATACACCAGAGTTCTGCGCCCCTCCCAATCACCACGAAAGGTGTGGAAGCGTTTCTTGCCGGAGAATTGGTCGAAGGTATTGGACCGGTCTACGCGCATAAATTGGTTTCGGAATTTGGTACAGATGTAATTGAACGGTTGCGTGACGATCCGGAATCAATAAAATGTATTCCTGCAACACGGATCGAGTCCGCGTCGAAAAGCATAGCGCAGCTCACACGTCCGATTGATCTGCTGCTGTTTCTCTATTCCTGTGGGATTCAGGAACAATATATCGACCGCATATTAGGAAAATACCGAAAGCTTGCAAAGGACATTATCCTGTATGATCCCTATCAGATGGTTGAGGATGTCTGGCGGCTCTCGTTCTTTACAGCCGACAAGATTGGTAAGGCCTTGTGTATTACTCCTGATGATATACGGCGTCTGCGTGGAGCCGTTCTGACTGCAATCAAGCGGTATGCTGAAAACGGTCATCTTTTCGCCACTCCGGATCAGGCTATTGATTATGCATCGGAAATCACCGGTATGGCACCCGAAAAATTTGCCGGGGTTATTGACTCTCTCATTGCCGACGAGCGTATTATCAGTAGTCGTGGAGGACTTTATCTACCTGTTTACTATAACGCTGAACGAAACGGAGCACAAAGGCTACTTGCTTTAGCTTCTACACCAATGTCGGGATGTGCCGTAGCCGATATTCCTCTTACAGATATGAGTGGTCACAAGTATTCCTCCAAACAGCGTGAGGCAATGCGTCTTGCCATTGAACATCCGGTAATGGTGCTTACCGGAGGTCCCGGCTCGGGCAAGACAACAGTTCTAAAAGGTATTCTCGATTATTTCGATCGTCAGGGATTGACATTTACTCTTGTTGCTCCAACAGGCCGTGCCGCCAAACGAATGTCGGCACTTACGGGTTACGATGCTCAGACAATTCATCATCTGCTTGGCTATCGGCATGGTGAAGGTTATCACAACAAGTCTATTGATACCGATCTGCTCGTCATAGATGAAGGGTCAATGATGGAACAGGTGTTGTTTGATCATCTGCTGGAAGCAGTCAAGCCGGGAACGCGAATCATTATGGTTGGCGATGTCGATCAGTTGCCCGCAATAGGAGCCGGTGATGTGATGAGAGAGATGATTAAATCCGGGACTATACCGGTAGCACGTCTTGATGAAAATTTCCGTCAGGAAACGGGGAGTGTTATAGCTGCCAACGCCTGTGCGATCAATCAAGGTCGAATGCCGGAAGACTGTCCGGAGAAAGATTTTATGATTATTGAGGAAAAAGGGATTGCGTCAATTCATGAGCGTGTTCTTGAACTTGTCAGTCATGAACTTCCCGAACGGCTTCACATATCTCCGGCCGATATTAAAGTGGTAACCCCACAGCAACTTGGTCCGCTTGGTGCACGTCAGTTAAATGTCGATCTGCAGCGACGGATCAATCCTGATGCTCCCTCAATACACCGTGGAACCACAGAGTTTCGCCTGGGGGATCCTGTAATGCAACGATCCAATTCGCGCGAGCGGGGACTTTATAATGGTGAAATAGGTCGAATTATCGAAGTCGATCCGGATAAGAGGTTCATTACAGTTGAATTCTCCGGGGAGCGCCAGTCGGTTTACCGGCGTTCAGAACTCAGTGAACTTACACTTGCGTATGCAACAAGTGTCCATAAATTACAGGGTTCCGAAGTCAACTATATGGTGATGCCGCTTACCATGACACATTGCCCCATGCTTTATCGCAACTTGCTGTATACGGCTGTAAGTCGTGCCCGCCGGCTTTGTGTGCTCGTGGGAGAAAACGAGGCGATTCAATATGCTGTGGACAATAACCGCGATTCAACGCGCAACTCCAATTTCAGCAATCGTTTACTCACCGCCCATACCCTCGGAAGTGCTTCATGAAAGCCGAAACAGAGGCTGCCAGAAGCATGACTGTTCTTTGAAAACTAAGAAGGTATGTATCTTTTTTCGAGATAATCTACCCAATCTTTCGCTCCCTGAAAATTAAAGTGCTTGCGCATCTTGGAGAACAGGCTTTCAAAGGTCATATACTTCAAAGTGAGTTTCCCCTCTTCTGTCAACTTACTATTGTATTCTGACCATAGACTATCATCTCCCTCGTCTCTGAAATGACCGTTCCCTTCCGGGAAAACCGTTAATGATGTAAATTCAGACAGATCGCCATTTAGAATCATTGCTCCTCCTAAAAGATGATTTCTCCATATCTGACGGAACTTGTCTGCCACTAAATGACTCTTACTTTTGGCTGTATCTTCCTTTGGAACGTCCATAAGATATTCCGGCTTAAACCAGCCTATTTCATAAGATGGGATTCTGTAGTTATCTGCAAGATGAATACCTTTTGTGTCATGAGTCTCTTTATATTCCTTTGAGCCGGCCTTCAAAGGATACTCTTTCTCTGTATATTTAACTTCAATTCCGATGCCGCCTTTCTGTCCTGACTGTCCGTTTTTGGGAATATATTCAACATATACATCAAAAGCCGTACCATCGCCAAGCAAGGGTATCTCCCTTGATGAAGTTTCATCAGTCTTAACCGGAGTATACTCAATCTTTATATCGGTTATCCGCTCAATTCGATCAGAACCAAGTATATCATTGAAAAGCTCAGCAGTTCCCTTATACTCTGTCTTCATTGGGAAGAATACATTGTAGGGAATATGTTCGCTCCTGAGAAGATTTGTCATCATCTGACTGCTCGTAGATTTGCAGTTTGAACTGCAGTTTCCTTTCTTTGTTCGTTGATGAATGGCTTCAGTTATCTCCTTCCTGAATCCATCATAAAAAATGACGTAATTCCCACAAGTGTCAATTTCATCACCATCACACAGCGAACTCATAACCTCTGCCGTCTTTTTTATTACTTGACCCTCCTTATTTTTTCGATGGATATGCCTCACAGGGAATGGTTCTATTCCTAATCCGCCTTCTTCCTTCGAAGTTGTTTTGAACTTTATCTGATGTCTTCTGGCAATGGTCTTAAACTCCGAATGACTTAATTTTTTATTATTCATAAAATCTTTTGAATTAGAGATTTTATTACACAAAATAAATAAAATCAGCGATATATCCAACAGGGACTGAGATTTTTTTCCTAATTCTCCTTAGGAAGCATTAGGTCAACTATATTTGGAGTAAGGAGATCGGAATAATCGCTACTCATTATTGCACCATTCGAGAATTTCGTCCCGCTATTGGAAATTGTTCCGTGTTGGGAATGAATGTGACCGAACAGATGAAGTTTAGGTTTGATTTCCAACACTCTTTTCAACAAGTTTTCGTCTCCATAATTAATGCCATCGTCAAAGTCGAGTATGCCATATGCAGGAGAATGAGTGATCAGTACATCGGTGTCAGACGGGATATTTCGGTAATTGCGTTCTTGTCTTTCCGTAATACAATCACCCATAAACATAGGAACACCATAAAATTTCACGCCATCTATATCTACTCCGGAATTACACAGATAATGGACATTTTGGTCGAGACCGTTAATGTTTGCTCCATACAAGCAGTCATCGTGATTGCCACAGATAAAAACTTTGTGTGTTGCTGACAGGTCACAGAACCAGTTCATGAAATCAACAGCTTCAGTCTCACTTCCATTCATGGTAAAATCACCGGAATGAACCACAACATCGACCTCCGGTAATTCCCGAAGCCGATGATGGCAGCCGTGAGTGTCTGAAATATGTAAAATTTTCATATTTGCTATGTTTATTATAAAAGTATAGAACCTCAATCCATAACATTATGAGCTTATATACTGTCCGCAAAAATACAGTTAATATGGCTCATTTTTATATACAATCGGGAAAAATCCTGAAAATAGTTCGTTGTACTGCAAAATGAGTCAGGAGCAGGTTACTTTTGCAGCAAAATTGGTTGTACTGCCATATAAAATATGTGATACACTTGCCAACAACACATTAATTTATATCCCATATTAAAATTCAAAGCATCATGAAAATCGACAAGACAATTAAAACTCCTGAAGGTGTTTCACTTCTGATAGAAAATATATGGCTTCGCCATAAAGCAGGAATACAGCAGCGTGCCGGCAATGTATTCATGGTTGAATTGCCACCTCTGACTGAGGAGGAAAAGGCTTCACTTCATCACGGGAACAAGGATAAACCTATTGATGAAGATTCTGAGGAATTATATTGTGCAACAATCTGACAGCTTAAGATGGACTTAACTGTTATGTCAACCAAAGAGCGCATTGAAATGGCGCGTGAACGACAAGCATACTTCTCAGCTGTCGCAGAGGAATACACTTCGTTTGCTGATTTCATAAAGACGCAAGACCATT
>CAZKSF010000052.1:0-18699 GCA_964555405.1 uncultured Bacteroides sp. | reverse complement strand
CGGCAATCAGGAGTATGTGATGAAAGTTCGCGACACTCAGGAAATTCCTCTTGACTGGGGCGGCAAGCTTGTAGTATGTGATTGTATTGTCGGAGGTGCTATTGACGCCCGTTTTATCCCCGCAATTGTCAAAGGTCTGATGGATCGTATGGAACAGGGACCGCTCACCGGTTCATATGCCCGCGATGTCCGCGTATGTATTTATGACGGAAAAATGCACCCGGTTGATTCGAATGAAATATCATTCCGCCTGGCGGGTCGTAATGCATTCAGTGAGGCATTCCGCAATGCTAATCCCAAAATCCTTGAGCCGGTTTATGATGTAGAAGTACTCGCTCCGGATGATGTGATGGGTGAGGTTATGAGTGACATCCCCGGGCGCCGTGGTCTGATCATGGGTCAGGAAAGTGACAACGGCTTCCAGAAAATCAATGCCAAGGTTCCTCTTAAGGAGATGTCGAATTATTCAACAGCTCTCAGTTCTCTGACCGGCGGACGATCATCATTCTCTATGAAGTTTGCCTCCTATGAGCTTGTTCCGGGTGATGTTCAGGATAAACTTCTCAAGGAATATCAGGAAAAGAATACTGAAGAATAATCATCGGTATAACGATTTATTTTAGTAGAGGGTACCACGTTTATTTCGTGGTACCCTTTTGGATGAATACAATAAATATGAAGTTTAAATCAATTATTCCGATAATAGCTTTTTCGGCTGTATGTTTTACAGCGAATGGTAATACGCCGTGGGTTGAAGGCGTTGATGTTCCGGTTGTGATTACAATCGGACAATCAAATGCCGATGGTTCCGCTTTTGCAGATCCGGACGAGGATATGCGACTTTCGGCTTGGTATGAGTCGGACGATAATCCCGGAACCATGAAGATGTGGTACAGAAGTTCGGTTATTGCAAATCAACCTGATGGAGCCCGCTGGGTGTTCGATGGAACGGTGCAGGATGCTCCTGCAGGGTGGCTTGACCTGTGGTGGCGCAACGACCAGAGCAATGGGCGTACAATGATGAATATGATTCATAGTTTCGGAACATGGAGTACCGGTGATGACAAGGCGCAGGGACGTAGGGGAATGGAAGCTGAGTTCGGGCATACATTTGAAAACACCTTTGCCGGTAGCCCCTTGTATATGATTAAACTTGGCTGCTCAGGTTCGTCAATAAGAACCTGGGATCCGGAATTAGATGGTCATAATTGGGAATTTTTCCTTGATTCAGTATACACTCCTGCAATTGAATCGTTGCTGGCACAAGGTAAGCGACCCAGACTTGCGACAATATGGTGGATGCAGGGATGTGCCGACGGAAGTTCCATGAATCAGGAGCAATATGAAAGGGCTTTACGTAATGTGATTAATAATTGCCGTGACAGTCTCGGATTCCCTGACGGAAGATTTATAATAGGTCATGTTGTAGCACCGGGTGAGTCTCCTGATTTTCCCAAAGCATCCACGCAGTATGGAGCCGGTGTCAGGGCTGCTCAGGATGCAATAGCTGTTCCGGGAAGTGAAGGTTACGTGCCCGGTACGGAGATATTGGATACTAAGGGATACGGGTTTATAAAGGACAATCTGCATTTCGACCATAAGAGTATAAATGATATAGGCAGACGTCTCTCAAATCTTGTCACTTCGGCAGGTCGCGATTCCTGGGATACTTATGTAACTCCGGGGCATTGGGTTGATCTCGATACATCATTCCCGAAATTTATTCCTGCAATCGGTAACCCTAAAATCACTTATGAGCGTTCCCTCAAGGAGGTAATTGCGACTCTTGATTACGGTACATGGCGTCAGCAGATTGTCAGACCGCTTGACTGATTATAATATAATAACCCGATTACGACTGTTAAGTACGGTCATATGTGCTTAAAATGAACATTACCGACATGTTAACGGTTCTATATTAGAACTTCCTGATATAACTCAAGGAGGTAACTAAAACAGATAAATATGTCAAGTTCATTTTTAAGAAGTGCATTATCGGCACTTTCAATAATTTTTGGAATGTTGTTTATGAAAGCACAGACATCGTATATCTTTCTCGCACCGGGTGTGGAGGAAGTTGAGGCAACCGCTACCGTAGATGCTCTTCGAAGAGCCGGTATTCCGGTAGTAACAGTAGCCGTTTCGGAAAATCTTCAGGTAAAGGGTGCAACCGGACAGATTCTTGTTGCGGACTCTGTAATATCAGACGTCAATACGGAAGAAGCTGACTGGCTGATAATACCCGGTGGTGATCCGGGAGCACAAAACCTGTATGCAAACAGTGATGTAAGGAGTAAGATAAAGTCGCATTATGATAAGAAGGGTAGAATAGCCTCGATATGCGCAGGACCGGCAGTAGTGCTTGCTCCGCTTGGAGTTCTAAAAGGAAAGAAAGCCACATGCTATCCGGGACTTGGTGATGCTATAAATTCCAATGGAGGGGAATATGTGAAACAGACAGTGGTCGTTGAACCCGGTCTGATAACATCCGAAGGTCCTGGAACTACCTTACCTTTCGCAATAGAAATTATCCGTGCGACAAAAGGGGATGATGCTGCTAAAAATGTAGCTTCAGGAATGCTTGTTCAGGATTATTGACCCGATTCTTCCAATCGGATATAGAGAAAAAAAGGACGATGTGTCAGCTTGTACAAATGACACATCGTCCTTTTCTATTCTCCTAGTAATCAATTGCGACGCTGACCTTTACCTCCTTTGCCACCGCGATTCCCCTGACGAGGTTGCATCGGTTTGGCATCTTCGGTCATCGAAAGTTCTTTGCCATTCGAGAGTATAATGCTGTATCCACCACGCTTACGGCTTATTTCCACGATAGATTCATCCTTAAAATTTGTTTTTACGTACTGACTTATCGCGGCAGGAACAATTTCATCGGGTACTGCGAAGCCCTTGGCTGCCTTCACCTCTTTCCATCCTCCATCGGAATTAAACTCGATTTCGGCGCCACTGTTGAAATCAACTTCATATTCCAAGCCTCTGCGTCCGTTGTCTTTCTCAACTTTCTTTATCTCGTCCTTGGAGAAATATTGTGATATGAAAGCTTGTGAGGTCTCAGGAAGTTCGGATTGTTTGATTGGCGTACCGGCATATATTGTTACCGACATTGAAGCTGTCAAAGAGACTAACATAGCCATGAATAATTTTTTCATCATAATTAATAGTTTATTAGGTTAGAGAATTTTGTTTAATTTATTGTATATTTTAATATATTTTCTGCCTGCCGGTATAGGTCGTGAGAAATTACGTAAATAAACCGTCCTGTTTGAGAATTTTTCTACATATGGAATTGCAATGATATATGACCGGTGAATCCTGATAAAACCTTCGGACGGGAGCAAGGATTCGATTTCTTTCATCGTTATCTGGCTTACGACAGTTGACTGATCTTTCCGGTAAATTTTTACGTAATTATCCATCGCCTCAATAACTATTATATCCTTAAGATTGATAACAACATTCTTGTATTCAGCTTTAAGAGTAATGGATTCGGGAAACGTTTCCTTGGCTTCATTATGTTGGATGAATCGTTTTGCCTTCTCAATAGCCCTCTCAAAACGAGGATAGAATATCGGTTTGTGGAGGAAATCCACAGCATCAACATTAAACCCATCCAAAGCATAACTGGCATAGGCAGTTGTGAAAATGAGACATGTGCCTGACGGTAGTTTTTTTGCTAATGCCAATCCATTATGTGAATTCATTTCAATATCAAGAAACACTATGTCAGGATCGGTTGAAATTATAGATTCCATTCCGAGAACCGGGGATGTGAAACAGGTCAGTTCTATGTCACCGTAGCGATTGCAATATTCTTTTAATATACTAAGAGCAATCGGTTCATCATCTATTGCAACACATCTAATCATGGTAACAAATCAATAAAAAGTTTTACGTTGAAGAATATACCGTCGTTGAAAATATTCAACATATGATTTCGGTTGAAAAGCAATTCAAGACGCTTACGGCAATTTTCGATCCCTAAGTGTTCTCCAATACGTTTTACAGGGAAAATACGGTTGTTAGTTGAAAAATCGAGTCTACCATTATTTTCAGTAATCGAAATGGTTATTTCACTTTCTTCAATGGGTGATACTCCATGCTTGAAACAATTTTCCACAAATGTTACCAGTAACATAGGAGGTATCTGAAGTTGTTCATTTTCAATATTAATTTTGAGATTTACTTTGGTCATTTCATTTAACCTCAGGGATTGCAGGGCCACATACTGCCGGATGTAATCTACTTCGTCGGACAAAGGGACGAAATCGTACTGGGAGGATGAGTAGATGTAACGAAGCATTGAAATATATTTTTCAAGAGATTCCAGTGCTTTGCTGTCATGAGTAAGAAACAATCCATATAATGAGTTCAGGGTATTGAACATGAAATGTGGCTTAATTTGCGCCTTATACAGCTCGATTTCGGCTTTATCCCGTTCGGCTTCAACTTCACGTCGGCGGGCTCTTTGCAGATTAGCCTGAGTCAACAGACTTATGGCAAAACTAAAAGCTTCAACAATCATGAACAATGACCATATAGCTTGTTGATAATGTAAAATATATGGAAACATCCTGATTATACCCTCGTCATGTATATTAGGCTTCGGGGTATAAATGGAAACCTGCGACAGACAATATGTGACTACTATTGATAATGCTATAAGAGATATACCGGTCCAACGCTTTTTTGTTGTCTGGAATAATAATGGAACGGTGACGAACCTGTTGATAAAATAGAGCAAATATAGCCAGATCCCCACCGTTATCACATACCATTGAAAATTATGAAACCATCGTTCAACAGGAAAAATCAATGCCATTACAGGCAACACAATTAAACAAAATGCGATGTCGATGTATCTTGGCAGATTTCTCATAAAATTGGGAAGCGTAAATAATTTTTACAAAGTTAAGTATTTTATTGTTAATGATATACGATGCGCTTTTGCAGTTTGCCACTACAGACACGCTGTTGACCATTTTACATTAAGACTCCTGTTTAGGCTATTAGTTTAATTATCTAATTTTGCTCAAAACCTAAAAAACATGAATGTAAAGACTTTCATAGACCGACCGATACTTGCCGGTGTAATATCAGTCATTATCTTAATACTCGGTGTGTTTGGATTAGTTCAGCTTCCTATAGAACAATTTCCAAATATCGCGCCTCCGACTGTGAGAGTGCAGGCGTCATACACCGGTGCAAATGCTGAGACTGTGATGAAGAGTGTGGTTGTACCCCTTGAGGAATCGCTTAATGGAGTTGAGGACATGATGTATATGACATCCACCGCTACCAATACCGGTGTAGCTTCAATATCTATTTATTTCAAACAAGGTACTGACGCCGACATGGCTGTGGTTAATGTGCAGAACCGTGTGGCATCTGCTCAGGGATTATTACCGGCAGAGGTTACAAAAAGTGGTGTAACGGTAAGAAAAAGGCAGAATAGTACTTTGAAGTCCATCACGCTATATAGTCCGGACGATACTTACGATTCGAAGTTCCTGACTAACTACATGAAAATTAATATTGAGCCTCAGATATCCCGAATAGCCGGGGTAGGGGAAGTCAATATATTCAGTGCCGAGTATGCAATGAGAATATGGCTTGACCCGGTCAAGATGGCTCAGTATGGGTTGATACCTTCAGATATTGGCAAAGTTCTTTCCGAGCAAAATCTGGAATCTCCTACAGGTACACTGGGAGCCGAATCAATGAACACCTTTCAGTATGTGTTGAAATACCGGGGTAGATATGAGGATGAAGCAGACTATGAGAATCTTGTAATACGGGCTTTACCGGATGGTACTGTTCTGCGGCTTAAAGATATTGCTACCGTTGAATTGGGCGCAGTGAATTACGCGATGATAAGTGAAACAAGCGGACATCCGGGAGCGAATGCAATGATCGCTCAGACAGCCGGCTCAAATGCTAATGAAGTGATAAAGGAGATTGATAAAACTCTCGAAGAACTTAGATCACAACTTCCAGCGGGAATGGTATTGACGGATATATCAAGTACAAAAGACTTTCTGGATGCTTCAATCGGTAAAGTGATTGAAACATTACTTATAGCACTGGTTCTTGTAGTACTTGTGGTATATCTGTTTCTACACGATTTAAGGGCTACGCTCATACCTGCTATTTCAATAATTGTTTCACTCACCGGAACATTTGCTTTCATCTATGCAGTGGGTTTTACACTTAACATGTTAACACTCTTTGCTATAGTACTTGTTATCGGTACTGTGGTAGATGATTCGGTTGTGGTTGTCGAAGCGGTTCAATCAAAATTTGAGGAAGGAGAAAAAGATCCTTATCAGGCTACTGTATCCGCCATGGGAGGATTGTCTACTGCTTTGATAACTACGACAATTGTTTTCATGGCTGTTTTTATTCCGGTATGCTTTATGGGTGGTACGGCAGGAACATTCTATAAACAGTTCGGTCTTACAATGGCAGTTGCAGTGGGTATTTCTTTGATAAACGCAATGACTCTGTGTCCTGCCTTAAGTGCACTTCTGATGCGTCCGACGGACGAAGATTTTTCCAAAGCATCATTTAAAACGCGATTCCGGTTTGCTTTTGATCAATCGTTTGAGACGGTTGTAGGACAATATAGAAGTGGCTTGAAATTTCTTTTCAAAAATAAATGGATTGTCACATCTTTGTTTGTAATATCCATTATAGGTCTGACGTGGCTCGTGGTTACTACAAAAACCGGTCTTGTTCCACAGGAGGATATGGGGACGATAAGCCTGAATGTGCAGGTCGCTCCGGGAAGCAATCTGGCAGAAACAGATAAAGCGATGGACGATGTGGAAAATGCAATAAAAGATATTCCCGAGATATACATTTATTCACGGGTAACAGGTAAAAATGCCCGACACGATCAGTCAGCGTCAGCCGGTTCATTCAGCATAAGGTTACGCGACTGGAGTGAGAGAAAAGGAAAAGAGCATGATATCAATACAGTTATTAAGGAAATATATAAAAGAACGTCCGGTATTCCATCTGCACAGATCAGGGTTTCTCAATCGCCGATGATTTCGGGTTACGGAACAGGAAGCGGATTTGAACTGTATGTACAGGATCGTTCGGGAACCACTACAGAAGAATTGTTGGATGTGACCCGTGCATTTATCGATTCGTTAAATAAACGTCCTGAGATCTCACGCGCATATACTACCTTTGACACCAAATATCCGCAATATATGGTGGAAGTAGATGCAGCAAAATGCTATCAGAAGGATGTTTCGCCGTCAGATGTTTTGTCAACACTTGCAGGATATGTTGGAGGTAGCTATTCATCCAATCTGAACCGTTTTACAAAATTATATCGAGTCATGGTACAAGCCTCGCCAGACCGCCGTCTGGATACTGAGTCTTTAAAAAATATGTATGTAAGAACTTCATCAGGTCAAATGGCTCCCTTGGATAATTTTATCACACTGACGAGAGTTTATGGATCCGAAAGTCTGTCACGCTTCAATCTGTTTCCATCAATCTCCGTTTACGGCGAACAGGGCGATGGATATAGTTCAGGTGAAGCAATTAATGCTATAAAGGAAGTGGCTGCGAAACATTTGCCGACCGGATTCGGATATGAATTCGGTGGGATGTCAAGAGAAGAATCGTCCACAGGAAACACAACCGTAATCGTGTTCAGTATATGCCTTGCATTCATATATCTGATACTATGTGCGTTGTACGAAAGTCTTACTGAACCTTTAGCAGTTATTGCGGCGGTACCTATGGGCTTGACCGGAAGTTTTTTATTTGCCAGATGGTGGGGACTCGAAAACAATATCTATATTCAAATCGGACTGATTATGTTGATAGGTCTTCTTGCTAAAACAGCAATCTTGCTCACCGAATATGCTTCAGCCCGTCGAAAGGAGGGTATGGGACTCGTAACCGCAGCGATATCAGCAGCGAAAGCTCGGTTCCGACCGATTATCATGACATCAGCTACAATGGTGTTCGGTATGTTGCCATTGATGTTTGCAACCGGTGTCGGAGCGAATGGTAATATTTCAGTGGGAGTAAGTACGGTCGGTGGATTACTGTTCGGAACTCTTGCACTGCTGTTCATGGTACCTATATTTTTTGTAGTGTTTCAATTTCTTCACGAACTTATTATACCTAAAAATAGAAGGAAGACGATCTCATGAAAATAATATTGCATTAAGACGGTTAGTAAAGTGTATTTTACCATTAAAATTGAGCCGTTTGCCAATTTTAAAGTTAATGATACTATGTTGTATTGTATTGAATATTAGAGCTGTATTAATTGAAATACTTAATTTTGGGTATTTTATGAAGTTTATAATCTTCCGAACTTTGCAATGTAAAAAAAATCAGTTACATGTCAGTTTGGAAGAAATATATAATCAGCGTTATTACAGTATTTATCACATTTAGTGTAAATGCAAGAGCCGAAAACGGTATGATTTCAGGAAAGGTACTTTCCACTAATGGAGATCCTGTTGACTATGTAAGTGTTTTTTTAAAAAACACCATGTTGTCGAGTTCGACAAATGAGAAGGGTATATATCACTTATCAGCTCCGGCAGGTGAATACACCATAGTTTTTTCGGCTGTAGGCTTTGAAAAATATGAAACAACAGTCAGGATTTCTTCAGGTGAACGAAGTAAATTGAATGTCAGATTAAAATCTACGACTCAGTTATCGGAAGTAACGGTGATCGCTAATCCTCTCAGCAAAGTAAATAATTCAGCGTATAATGCCACCGCTGTTAATACGAGGGATATGGTTAACACCACAAAAAATCTCAGTGAAGCATTGAGTAAAGCCCCTGGAATGAAAATTCGTGAAAGTGGTGGTGTCGGATCGGATTTAGCTGTCACGATGGATGGGTTTTCCGGAAAACATGTCAAAGTATTCATCGACGGTGTTCCTCAGGAAGGTGTGGGAAGTTCATTCGGATTGAATAATATTCCGGTAAACTATGCCGAACGAATAGAAGTTTACAGAGGTGTTGTGCCTGTCGGATTTGGATCCGATGCTATCGGTGGGGTTATAAATATCGTTACACCACGCCGTCAGCGAAGATGGTTTATCGATGCTTCCTACTCATTTGGTTCGTTCAATACCCATAAGTCGTATGTGAATTTCGGTCAGACTTTTCGCAACGGTTTCAAGTATGAGTTAAATGCTTTTCAGAATTATTCCGATAATGATTATTGGATAGATACGCCTGTCGAGGACTTTTCGACCGGAGCTATCAATCGAAAGAAAAAGGAACATGTGAAGCGCTTTAACGATACTTATCATAATGAGGCAATTGTTGCAAAATTAGGATTTGTCAATAAAAAATGGGCTGATCGTATGATGATGGGTTTTACATACTCCCATATGTATAAAGAGGTTCAGACCGGTGTAAGACAGGAGATAGTGTACGGTCAAAAGCACCGTCACGGTTTTTCACTGATACCATCTGTAGAATATGCTAAACGCAACTTGGGGTTAAATGGACTTGATGTATCGCTTAATGCCAATTATAATAGAGATAATACTGTTAACGTAGATACATCTGCGGTAAAATACAACTGGTTTGGCAATCATGTACCCCTGAATGCTCCCGGTGAACAATCTTATCAGAACTCGGTAGCTATCAATAACAACTGGACTACAGCGGTTACCATTAATTATCGCTTGTCAGAAAACCATGTTTTTACAGTGAATGATGTTTTCAACACATTTAACCGAACCAATGAGGACCTTCTGACCGTACCTCATGGAAAAGATGAGTACTCCAAGGTCACAAGTAAAAATATTACCGGAATATCCTATCGTTATACTCCTAATAACAAATTTAACTTCACAGCTTTTGGTAAAGAGTATCACCAATATGTGTCAGGTCCCATGGCAACAACCTCGGCTCAGGATGTTTATGAACTGACAGCGCGCACTATCGATTATTTCGGATATGGAGCAGCCGGCACTTGGTTCATGCCGGTTGGATTTCAGCTGAAGGCATCATATGAAAAAGCTTATAGATTGCCCACAATTGAAGAGATGTTCGGTGATGAAGACCTGGAGGTCGGTGATATTTCACTGAAACCTGAATCAAGTCATAATGTGAATCTGAATCTGAGTTACAACGCTACCATAGGCAAAAACAATATATATGCAGAAGCCGGACTGATTTATCGTGATACCCGCGATTACATTCAACGTAACATCATGGCTTTGAGTGGTGGTAAATCCGCGGCGACATATGTCAATTATGGTAAGGTTTCAACTACCGGTATAAGTATATCCGTCCGCTATAATTTCTCCCGTTGGTTAAGTTTAGGAGGAAATTTCACTCAAATGAATGTACGTGACAATATGCGTACGGCACAGGGTAGTACGGTTCAAAACATAGCATATAAGCAGCGAATGCCCAACCTGCCCTATATGTTTGCTGATTCCGATATTAACTTTTACTGGCATGGATTGGGAAGAAAAGGTAATGTACTTACTGTTTCATACGACAATCAATTCACTCATAGTTTCTGCTACTATACAGCAAACATCGGATCAAATAACAGTGACTATATGGTTCCCGATCAATTCGCGCATAATATCACACTTTCTTACGGTATTCATAAAGGTAGATATAATCTGTCGTTTGAGTGCAGGAACATAACGAACGCTAAATTGTATGATAATTTTAGCCTCCAAAAAGCCGGCAGAGCTTTCTATGGAAAAATAAGAATATATTTTGGTAATTAACAAACAATATGATATGAAACAAAAGAGAATTATTTTTCATGTATTGGCGACTTCGGTTATTCCGGCGTTAGCACTTTGTTCATGCACGAGTAATGATGATGAGCCGAACGATCCGGGTAGTGCAACTGACAAAAACGGTAAATTTGTCTTTGCCACGACAATTAACAGCACAAACGGTACAGCTTATGACCTTATTACCGGAGAATCACTTGACGAAGGCAATCTGACTACGGTCAATAACGGGCTGCTCAATGACGGTGCGACCCAATGGGTTTTCTATAAGAACTATCTGTATGCCTTGACATATAACCAAGGAAATGCCGGTACGACAAGAAGCTATAATCTTGGGGTAAATGGTGAGATGGAAGCCCGAAACATAGAATACAAAATCAGTCGCTTCTCATCGTATGGAACTTACAACAACGACATAATCACGATGTCGACCGGTGAAGGACCTGCTTCGTTTGCTGATGCTCAAGGTTATAAGCCTATGACACTACTAATCACCTATCTTGATGTACTTAATGAAACATCAAGAACCAATGATACGTCAACCGGCGCCTACTCAATGGAGAATTTCCTTGGTAACGGTGAGTATGTGACCCTCGCGGGTGCTGAACAGAGTGGTTCAAAACTGTATTGCGGAGCTATTCCTATGGGATTAAGCCAATATGGTGTGGCGTATGAAGATGGAAAATGGATAAGAGACGGCTATGAGCATCTTGTACACCAGGAAGCCGGTGGTTCGGGTTCAGGCGCTTATAAAGCAGGTGAACTGTCAGGTACACAGTATCCTGATGAATGTTGGGTAGCGATATATGATAATGAGAATATGATTAATCCGATTCTCGCTAAGACAGATAAGATCAGTACGCCATGCGGACGATATCGCTCGCAATATTACCAGACAGTGTGGTCTGCTGAAAATGGTGATATTTACGTTTTTTCGTCAAGTTATGCAAAGACTATGACCGATCCCGGACAAAAGACTACTCTTCCCGCCGGTGTATGTCGCATTCCTGCCGGAGGCACATCGTTCGATGATTATTATTGCAACATCGAAGAACAGACGCCGGGTGGTAACAGATCGTTTATGCGATGCTGGCCTGCAGGGGGCAATTGTTTCCTTATGATTATGTATGACCGTTCTCTCAGCGAAGCTAATCCTGTAGCAACTGAACTGGCAATCTTTGACGCATCATCCAAGAAACTGACATACGTAACCGGATTACCTGAAAACGTGTCATCTATAGGTAAGACCGTTTATGTTCAGGACAACAACGTGTACATACCTGTGAATGTTGAGAATGAGCAGCCGGCGATTTATGCTATCAATACTTCAACCGGAAAGGCTGTAAAGGGAGTAACTGTGCAGGCTACAGACATCAATGGATTCGGTTTTCTTACTCCTGTAAATTAATTCCTTATGATAAAGTTTTTTCGTAAAATCCATTTATGGCTGTCGGTTCCGTTCGGCATCATAATTACTCTGATATGCTTTTCAGGCGCTATGTTGATTTTTGAACCTGAAATAACTCGGGCGATACAAAATGATGTCTATTACGTGAAGTCAGTAAAGGATACTCCTATACCGATGGGAGAACTGATGGAGTCTATAAAGGAAACTTTGCCCGACAGCACATCAATTTCAAGTGTAACTGTATTTAAGGATCCGACGCGTACTTATCAGGTGAGTCTTACCAAACCACGTAGAGCATCCGTTTTTATTGATCAATACAGCGGGGAAATAACAGGAAAATATTCGCGTATCGGTTTTTTCGCTACGATGTTCAAGCTCCACAGATGGCTGCTTGACAGCGCCAATCCTCATGGCGACGGTGTTAAAGTGGGTAAAACATTAGTCGGTATTTCAACCTTGATTTTTGTTATTGCACTGATATCAGGAATAGTGATATGGTGGCCGCGAGCGCGAAATAATTTCAAGAGAAGCATCAGCATATCTTTTTCAAAAGGATGGAAGAGCTTTTGGAAGGGACTCCATGTGGCAGGAGGAATGTACGCTCTGATTTTTGTTCTCGCTATGGCTTTAACCGGACTCACATGGTCATTTAACTGGTATAGGACCGCATTTTATGCAGTATGCGGGGTAGAGCATACGCCACGGAATATCAGTAATACGGTCACGTCAGACAGACGAACGGGTAATGGCGGACCAAATGGTGACGGAGAGAGCACTCACAGTCGGGGAGGACGAGATGGCGAACGGCATGGAGGTGAAAGAGATCGTCGTGGAGGTGAACATCGTAGTGGCGGTCACCGACATTCAGAATTTGGACGTTGGCAAATGGTTTATGATGAATTGAGAGAACAGAATCAGGATGCTCCACAAATTACAATCGGGCAAGAGAGTGCGTCTGTAACTCTTGGTAACACGGGTAATGGACGTGCGGCAGACCGTTATTCGTTCAATCGTCGCTCCGGGGAGATAACACTTTCTGCCAATTATGCCGATTCAAATGAGGCAGATAAGCTAAGAGGATGGATATACTCGATCCACACCGGAAGTCTTGGTGGTATTTTCACACGCATACTTTGGTTGCTCAGTGCTTTGCTTGGCGCATCTCTTCCTCTGACAGGTTATTATATCTGGATATCACATCTCACAAAAAAGAAAAAAGTGAAACCGGAATATCATAAATAATCGTTTATCGAGTTAATAATATTAGGTTGAACTGAATCTATTACTGTGATTTTCTCGCTGTAAAAGATTCAGTTTGCTTGTTTAATTATTTGGTTTTATGAATGATTCTAAAGTTTTAATGGGGAAAAAGTACCTGTTTTTTCTCCTGGTTTTTCTGGGTATGCTGTCGGCTTTCGGTCCATTTGTAACCGATATGTACTTGCCGGTGTTGCCCGGCATGGCTGAGATATTCCATTGCACCACCTCTACCGCTCAGCTGGGATTGACCATGAGTCTGATAGGTCTTGCGGCAGGTCAGCTCCTTTTCGGTCCGCTGAGCGATAAATACGGACGTAGACCCGTGCTCATCTCTTCGATGATTCTTTTCATCGTCTCAACAATTGTAATTCTTTTTTCTCCGACTATGGAGTGGTTCAATGTATGTCGTCTTTTTCAAGGCATAGGGGGAGCCGGCGGTATAGTGTTGTCACGTTCCATAGCGACCGATTATTATTCCGGTCGCGAACTCGCCAAAATACTTGCGATAATCGGTGCAATAAACGGTATTGCGCCTGTAGTGTCTCCTGTAGCAGGAGGTCTCATCTCGACGTTTACCGGCTGGCAAGGTATATTTATTGTTTTACTTTGTATAGGATTGGTTATCATAGCCATGTGCTTTATATTCCGTGAATCGCATCCTGAAGAGAAAAGAACTGCGGAGGGGGTATTAAAAACTTTTGGCTCGTTCTGGAAGCTTTTCAAACTACCGTACTATGTTATATATGTTTTGATGTATGCTTTCGGGTGTGCGATATTGTTTGCATATATTTCTTCGGCATCATTCATCATTCAGAACCACTATGGTTATTCACCATTGGTGTTTTCAATATGTTTTGCAATTAATTCGGTGTTTATTGGCATAGGTTCAGGATTGTCAGTCAAAATCAAGAGTAGCAAAAAGGCTGCCTTGGTAGGTGGAATATTGCTCCTGTTCACATGTTTGAGTCAACTTGTTATCAGCAGTATGTACGATAATTTCATAGTATATGAAGCATCGACTTTGTTGATATTAACCGGTGTGGGTTATCTGTTTACAGCATCAACCACGCTTGCAATGTCAGAGGGCAGGGAATTCATTGGCAGTGCATCTGCTTTTTTCGGAGCGATGGGTTTTCTTTTAGGAGGCGTGATCTCTCCGATTGTAGGTATCGGAAATATATTACATTCTACCATGACCGCCATGCTTGTATGTGCTTTTGTAATCATTATTCTCGCAATAATTTCGTTTCGTCGCAAATCGCCCGTAAATCAGTAAATTCTACTCAGTTGTATAAAAAGAGGAGTCCAAATCATTTCTGACGCGGACTCCTCTTTTTGCTGTACACTTTATTATTTTTTCTGTTGAAACAGCCAGTTTCTAACCGGTGTCAATTTGTAAGCGTAGTCAAACGAATACATGTGCTCACTGCCTTTACCATCATCCGGTAATACAGACTTAGGCGTGAAGTTAATTATATTGACGGGTGCACCTTTTTCAAGCATTGCATAAGCCAACGAATCTTGTTCAGCCTGAGGAAGCTTCGCACTCCAGGTCGCGTACTCATATCTAATACCATCTTTGTCGGCAGCATCTTCTACCGCTTTGATATTACCGAACGAACTTCCTTCTTTTCCGGCAGTCACATATGTGAACTTATGCTTTACAAGTTCCCCGAATTTCGTAGTGTCCCAATGACAATCAACAAACAGCGACGCTGCGAACAGATCGGGATAAGTGATATTATAATACATTGATATCATACCGCCCATTGACTGTCCTGTGGTATACAAACGGTCAGCGTCGATATTCCCTCCGGCAACGATACTATTTACGAGACGAATCACTATGTCAACTTCATCGGTGTGTTCATAAGCATCGTTTACTGCCACTCCCGAATACTGAGGAACAAGAACGTAGCACGGATTCTCAGCTTGCGATTCGTCCGTAGCCCAAACCAAAGCACCGTAACCTTGTGTTAACGGTCGTGTAATATCAGTTCCGGGAGTACTTGCGTCAGCCATAAATAATACCAAGGGATATTGCTTGGATGTATCCATATTTTTAGGCGTGAACAAGTTGTATTTTATAGTTTTACCGGTTTCGGCATCCGTATATTCGTATTGTTTGAACTCAGGAACTTCTGTTTTTATCATTTCCTGTAAGACCGGGTCACCGGTTTTATCTATAACAGGTCCGCCACCGGGAGTGCCGAGTTGAGGTCCACCTACTTTACCTCCTTTTCTTTCACGGTTTTTATCCTGTACCTGTGCTGTTGACTCCTGTTTATCTGACGATTTTGCATTTCCTGAACATGATACCATGGTTGTACCGGCAAGCGCCAACGACAAAAAAGTTTTTAAACTTATTCCTGTTATTTTCATGTTTATATGAATTAAAGAGTTCCTTTATGATATAAAATGGATAAAACAGAAATAAGTTTAAACACTATTGGTCAATGCTACCAAATTAATGGTGAACAACATTATGCACCGAATCTTCTTGTGTCCCATGGGTCTGTCACTGTCAAGATAGGGGATGACTGGATTGACGTAGAGAAAAATGAACTTGTTGATATGTTGGTGTGGGAGCCGTTAACGTTCTGGCATTTCACTGATTTATGATGATTTACAAGATGTTTCTAAAGCTTTGTGAAGCAAAAGCTCATATATTTTGCGTGCCACATCTTCCTTGATACTCCTTACAGTAAATGAAGTACCCGATGTTGAGATTGTAAGTGATACGCGGTGAAATATTTTTGTCAGTGGCGAACGGCTGATGTCTATTACTTGTATATTGGTATATTTTATATAGTTGGATATTTCTGCAAAAGCACCATTGTGTATAATGAAATATGAAGAGTGAAGAATAATCTTGCTATGGTATTGAAGACAGATACCTTTTACTACGGCGAAAACCAGGTAAAACGGCACGATTATCAGCCAGTCACTCAATTGACACTGAGACAGGATGATTGAAATAACTACGGTCAAAAATAAGCGTATAAGTATGAATCGGATGAATACTCCTCTTCCTGATTTTGCTGAAATGATTTCTTCTGATTTCTCGTAATCTTCCCCTAACCACCATTTTAGAAAAAATGTAGACTTGTCCGTACCATACAGTTTCATTTTATCATCCTCTTTTTCCACTGAGGCAAACAATGCTTGCTTCAGCATAAGAGTGGATAATCCGAACTTCTTTTCAAGAAAATTCCGTTTAATCCATACAGTACAGATTTTGTTATAAAAGAACCTGCAGCTCGACCTTGTCAACATTCCGTAAGTGAATGTGATAAGACTTTTATTGTAATCCATCCTCATGTCGAAGTACTGGAGCAAGATTTTGCCAAGCCACAAAAGTAAAATTCCGATATAGATTATTCCCAATGCAAGGATGACATTCAGAGGTGATGAGATTATGTTCTCGATGCATGAGTTAAGGTAACTTGTAAGGGAATCGGTGGTTTCATCAGACAGATTATCAAAATTGCTGATTATTATTGCCACAAAAGATCCTAATACTGCCATTCCTTTCAAATGGTTCTGACAAAGTGCACCGGCAAGTATGTTTTTAATCGGAAAGTGAAATGTAGTTGTATCGGATTCCTGATGTTCTCGTGAGGATTGCTGTACCGACTGGTCCTCATTATCGATGACTGACAGTAGATCCTGCCATACATATTCATCCAGAATAAGTTCTATTTCTTGTTGTTTAGTGGCAATGGTGTCGAAAACAATACCCCGCATGTCGAGCATACGATAAAAGATGCCTCTTTTAGTACGCAATGAATGCACCCTGTCGAAAGGAACGGAAGTGTTTTCGCGATTGATCAAACCGTTGATGAAAACGAGATTACCATCCTTGATGCAGAATTTTTTCGGGAAATAATAAACACATGCCATTATGAACGGCAAACCGATACATACACCTGAGGATAACAAAATTAATTCGCCAATACTTGCTTTACCATAAGAATGAGTTGAAATGAGATTAATTATAGTTATGGTGGCTAACGGTACGAAGATGCGAACAAAATAATTCGTGAAAATGATGAATAGAGCCCCGGGACTCATTCTCTGGGGAGTAGAAAAGTCATTCGTCTTCATGTCTCATCCTGCCGATTACGATACTCTTGATTTGAGTGGCTTTTTCTTCAGTAAGTCCGGGAATAGTCAGCGATGATTCTATCTGGGCGCCATTGACTAATTCAACCGCATAGAGATTGAATAATTTGGACACAGGATTCTGTTTCACGCTCACTTGCTGGATCCGGTCATAAGGTGTGGTTGTAACGCAGGGAAATATAATTCCGCTCCGGTAACTGATATCGTGTTCGCGAAGTGAATAACCTTTGAATGTCCATGCTTTCCGCACAATTATCATATTCACGACAAGAGACACTGTTATCAGGCATTCCGTCAATATGCACCATAATTGATTATCAAGAAGAAGCAGGAACAGTGCAACAGCGGCAATAGTGATATATGCCAGGGCAGTGAGTATGATTTGCACTGAACGGTAACGGTGGTCGATACCTTCATATTTCAGCTCATCAACCGGAGTGATATCCTTGAAGACATCTTCTATTTCTTTATTAGTCATATCTGTTATCTGTTGGATTAAATGACATTAAAATAACTTACAAAATTAAATAATTATTTTATTGTATGCCAAATATTCATACTTTAAATATTTAAAAAACTATATACAATATTCAACTAAGAGTAGAAGTACTGAAATTTACTAATTTAGTCAAGAAAATATAAGAAAAAAAGGTACTACAAAATTTGCGATAAAGCAGATATTGTAGTACCTTTGCTGTTGGGTAGAGTTTCTGCCCAACAAAGGGAGAAAGGCCCTTATTACACTCTATTTTTTAATACCGCCTAAACTTTTTATGTATTGCGCTATATACTATACAAATTAATAAGAGGAGGTTATATGAATTTAACTATAATTTCAATAATAATCGGTATTATTCGGTTAGGGGTATAGCTATTCGACGTCTATACCAAGCGCAAACAATAAGCGCAATTTGACACCGAGTATGGTGTGCCAGCACCATACTCTTTTTTATAATCGTTTAAGGTGTATTTTTACAATTCGTGAAACTTCTCGCATTATGGATTCGTATAATTGTTGTTTATCTATATTGATATTAAAATTATCATGCATATTCTACGAATGGCATGCATCGTAACCATCCGAAGTAAGCCGACTTTCGGAGAATAAAAATCTCAGGGGGTTACT
>CAZKSF010000051.1:0-18841 GCA_964555405.1 uncultured Bacteroides sp. | reverse complement strand
TATTGTTGACATGAAGACTGACATTCTGTTTAGAAGTTTGGAATAATTCTGTCATTTGCTGTTGAGTCAACCATACAGTCTCATTCTCCAGCCGAACTTCAAGTTTAATCGTTGAGTCAGGTTGGTAGAGTATTATCTCATTGTCTTGCGATTCTGGAGCAAGTGGTATAGGAGTATTCTCATTCATAATGCAAAATTAGCAAAAATTTTTAACATTCAGGCAATAAGCATCAGATAATCAATTGAAACCATATACCGATTGCCTCCTCTTCCTCCCATTTAAGATTGAGGTCGCAAATTGCGACCTCAATCTTAAAGCCTCATCTTTAAAATCAACATAAACATCTCAACTAATATGACCCACTCTCATAATTCCCCTTAACGACACTTCGATTATTTAAAGGCAACTCGGAAGGGACCGGCAACTGAGTTGAATAGCAGACTTCCGTCGGATAAGTATTGTATCACAGCATACGCTCCATTACCCCGATTATTGGTGCCAAATGATACGCGTTGACGTGTAGCACCCGTCTTCCAGTCCATACCGGTGACAACCCAGCCATCGCTCTCATAACCGTTGACAAAGACTACCTCCGAGGGTATGCTCACCGATGGAATCATACTGATGGAACTTACATCAGACCGGCACCACTTGCTCTCCCAGCGATGCTCCTTCACATTCCAGCTTACACACTCGGCACCCTTGGGACCAGGGGTCAGCGGACCAATCGCCAGCACTCCAATAACTTTGTCCTGAATCACTTCGGTCGCAGCATCAATGTTGTTGACCACGAAAGCATCATAGCCTCCAGCCACCACCGACTGCTCCGACTGAATCCATTCAGTTCCGGAAGGCAGACCGCAAGTCACCTCATATTCACCAGCCAAACGAGCTTTCCCATGAGCCGGAATCTCATCACGCCAAAAAGCAACCAACTTCATTCGTTTCGCGCCGTCGGTAATCACCACCAACTTGTCTTCTTCATCGCCGAAGCCCATTAAAGTAGGTGTCGAGCCAGTGCCAAACCCATGCTTGATTGCAGGAGCCTCCGGCCCCCCGTCATAGTAAGCCTGCCATGCGCCGTCAGCTTCCGAATCAGAGAATTTACCCTCTTTACAGATTACTTTTCGCATCACACCTTTACCGCCGGAAGTCGTACTGTTGCTGGCAACATATACCCCGCCATTCTCGTCATTCGAAATGGAATTGGTAAGTATCTGGTCATCTCCAAATGGATAAGAATCTATCACACCTGTCAAGCCCCGATCTAAGGTAACCAAACCTCTCTGTGAAGCTACAATCAGGTATCCGTCGTAGCTCATGGAAACACCCACTATGGTATACGACCCGAAAATGTGAGGGGTCATATCTATTTGTCCGTTCAGCCTGATACCTTTTGCCGGGTCATTCTTATCAACCAAACTGTAGCTTGCCAATACCCTGCCGGCATTGACAAAGATATTATTGTCACGGTCGCAAAGCACATAGTTACCATTGGCGATTGCAACCTGAGGCATAGCACCAAGCACGTCTTTTACTGCGGTTTCAAGTTCAGCGATCGATGAATAGTTTGCAGTCAGTTTCTCGAGATCTGCCATCGTTCGCATAGTTACACCAGGCATGGCTGCTTCAGCAACCTTCTCAAAACCACCGCCAGAAACCTTTATATACGACACCCTGTCACTTCCGACTCCCCACATGAAATCGGAAGATGTCGATGCAATAGTCATAAGGTTTACCGGACCGCTCCAACTTGCTTGACAGTCATCAGGATTCACCTTGAAAAAACCATCTTTTACCGAATACGGAAAAGCATCGGTCTGCGCCGAATTGAAATGCGTGATGCTGTAGACACTGCTTGCCAACCAGGGATTAGGTACCGGAGTGTTGAATTGCGAGAGCGGTTTATCTACAGTTACGTCAGAGTCATCATCATTGTCATGGTCACACGCTGCCAAAAGCATCGAACAGCTCATCACACTCAGTGCTAACGCTTTGCACCAATTAATATTCCTTGCCATTTTTATAAATCTATTTACATTAGAAGTTTTCATAAAAGGATGTTATAGTTACGGAAGAGAGGAGTGTGAAACTTTCTATTTTGCCGGAAGTATTTCAATCCAGTAACCATCGGGATCTTCGATGAAATAAATGCCCATGTCATGGTTTTCGAAACAGATGATTCCTAATTCGCGATGATAAGCTCTTACGGATTCAAAATCTTCGCCGGGTGCTAAGCGAAAAGCCAAATGAGTCTCGTTTTCACCAAGTTCGTAAGCCTGAGGATGATCTCTAAGGCAAGTAATCTCTAACCGGAATGGTGACACTCCGTCGGAGAGATATGTGATAGTGAAAGCTTCGTTTGGTCCGTCAATGTGGGATGATTCTTTGAGTCCAAGAGCTTTCTCATAGAATCTGATACTTCGGTCGCGGTCGGCGACATTGATATTGTAATGGTCGAAATGAAGTTTGAAATCCATAATTGAAAAAATTAAACCTTTCCGAAGACAAAGTTAATCAAAAAGATGATATTTGATACGCGATCACAAAAAAGCAAATAGGTATTTTCAACCAATAGCCATCTACAAAAAGAGACCGCATCGAGCGATCTCTAATTATAATCATACTCCGCGAAGATCCACGGAAACTCCCACATTATTGCATATTAAAAATCAAGCACCTTATAACGCGCTTTAGCAACCGGACGGCTGACGAGATTAAAATGCCACCATTCACTCCTCAATGGTGTAAAACCACCATACTTCATAACCTCACGTAAAAGCTCACGGTTAGAACGCGCATCAGCACTGATAACACCCTTGCGTACAAGTTCGTTTTCTATGTCAATATTGGATTCTTTACCCAAATGATCTACTTTTGTGCCCATATCAAGTTCATTTCCTTCAGTATCACAAAGAGTAATATCCACTGCCAAACCATAATTGTGCATTCCTCCACCATTGGCGGGATTGCTGACATAGGGAGCCTTGTCAGTGCCACGAACAACTGAATACATTCTTTTCTGCACCGACATAGGTCGTGATGCATCGCATATCTTGAACCTCAAATCGGGGCGAAGTTCATGTAGTCGCTCGGAAGCACGCTTCAGAGCCCGGTAAGTATCGCGATGGAGCCAAGCCCGCTCAAGACCTTCATACATAGCCACACCTACAAAATTATCGGCGCGTGCATACATCAGGTCTACTACAATTGTAGAATCAATTGTCGAGACATCAACAAAACCCATTTTTTCGAGACGATCATCAAGACTCCCGGCAAAAATGACATTCACGGTCATGGAGCAAATCAATGCCACCCAAAAACGCTTTCCCTTCATATCAGACCTTTATTCCGTCTCTTTCAAGAAGGGCATCAACCGAAGCATCGCGTCCGCGCCATTGTCTGTAAAGATCTGCCGGATGTGAAGTACCTCCGTTTTGAAGAATAATACGGCGGAATGATTCAGCCAGATCTCGATTGTAAATACCATTACTCTTGAAAGCGGCAAAAGCATCTGCGTCAAGCACCTCAGCCCACTTGTAGCTATAATATCCGGCGGCATAACCTCCTGAAAAAATATGTCCGAACTGGGTGGACATTACAGAATTTGATTCAGGTGCGAATAAAGCGACCGGTGACATTGCGTCATGTTCGAAGCGTTCGACATCGGCAGGCGACAGTGCCGAAGCTTCCACCGGCGACAGTGTGTGCCACTTCATATCCAGAAGACCGAAACTCAACTGACGTAAACATGCGTAAGCGGCTCCAAACTGCTCAACCGATTCGATTTTTTCAATCTCTTCTGCCGGAATAGTCTCACCTGTCTGATAGTGACGCGCAAAAGAATCCAGAAATTCACGTGAGGTAAGGAAATTTTCATTAAACTGTGACGGCAGTTCCACAAAATCCCTGTAAACCGAAGTTCCGGCAAGCGAACTATATCTGACTTTCGAGAACAGACTGTGCAAAGAATGTCCGAATTCATGCAGGAATGTACGTACCTCCGACAAAGTAAGGAGCGAAGGTTTTCCGGCAGCCGGTTTGGAGAAATTCATTACAATCGAAACAATAGGCCGCACTTCTGATCCATCCTCATCAATACACTGCTCGCGGAAATCTGTCATCCACGCGCCGGGACGCTTGGTATCGCGCGGAAAGAAATCAGTGTAAAGTATACCTAACGACGAACCGTCACCGTCTATTGCCTCAAACGCTTTTACATCCGGATGATACAAAGGCAAGTCGGTTCGCGGCTTGAAACTTATTCCATAAAGTCGATTTGCAAGCCCGAATACACCTTCAATTACGGCATTGAGTTCAAAATAGGGTCGCAATGCCTGAACATCATAGTCATAACGCTGGCGAAGCATCTGATTATGATAATACGAATAATCCCATGGTTTAAGTCCGCCTTCTGGTGGGTTCTCCGAATTGAGCGCGAATCGGTTAAGATCATCAATCTCGCGGTGCCCCGGCTCTATATAAGCTTTGCGCAGACTTTCAAGGAGATTGTTTACCGCTTCCGGTGTCTTTGCCATCGTATGATACAAAGAGTATGAAGCGTAGTTATCGTAACCCATTATACTGGCTTTCTCGGCACGGAGTTTTACAATCTCACAGACAATCGAACGATTATCAAATTCGCCCGAAAGATTTCGGCTCATATACATACGCCACATACGCTCTCGTAAAGTACGGTCAGCCGAATCACGCATAACAGCGGTATAAACCGGTTGATGCAACGTAAGAACATATTTTCCCGAAAGACCTTGTTTTTCTGCGAGTTCAGCAGCATCGGCAACAATATCATCCGGTAATCCCTTAATGCTCTCCTCCCCGACTGTGATGCTAAGAGAGTTCATTTCACGCAATACATTCTGACCGAACTGGTCGGTCAGTTCAGAAAGGCGGGCCACAATCTCTTTAAACCGGTCGCGATCCTTACCTTTGAGCAAAGCGCCGCTCTGTATGAAACTCTCGTAGGTATCCTCAAGCAGTTTCAAATCCTGATTGTCCAGGTCAAAGGAGTTCCTGTTTTCATAAACCTTAAGTACACGTTTCCAAAGCTGTTGATTCATAACAATCTGCGTCGACACATCGCTAAGCAAAGGCATCATACGCGATGATATTTCCATCAGTTCCGGAGTCAGCATTGCCGATAGCATCGGAAAAAACACGCCAAGTACGCGATCCAGTTCTTTTCCACTACGTTCAAGAGCTACGATAGTGTTGACAAAATCAGGTTCTTCGGTGTCGGAGCATATTTTCTCGACAGCGTTGAGTTTACAGTCAATTCCATGACGTATCGCAGGCTCGAAATCGGTTACATTTATTTCGTTGAAAGGCGGCACTCCATAAGGAGTGGCAAAAGGCTTGATAAGCGGATTATTTATAGAAGCTGTTTCAGTCATTGCACATTATCTTTTATCAGATCAATTATTGATTGTTCCACACCGGCTTTAAGAATTACCGGGGACAGATTATCGAATTTAGCAAATATATTTTCCACATCACCCGACATCAGGTTAACAGCACTTTTGAGACGTTCGAGAGCTGTCCGGTAATTTTTTTGGGCAACTTCAATCACGGCATAACAAACCATGTCATCGGCGGTGGTTCTGTCAAGTTTTTCAAGATGTTCGCGACATTTGTCATATCTGCCTATCATCATCTCGCATACAGCAAGACGACGTGTGAATGCAGGAGTCAGTCCATAGAGGAATTCAAGACGGTAAAGCAGTTGAAGAGCCTCCTCGTAACGTTCGAGTTCTATAAGTTCGGCAGCCATCTGCAATTGCAATCCACTGTTATCTCCTTCAGGTTTCAATAATGAAGCCCGGCGAAAATATTCGTATGCCTTACGGTGGTTGCCCGACAACCGGAAACACTGTCCGAGTTCCACAAGCGTGGCTTTACGCTTATCATCAAACAATTCACTCCTTTCAAGATATGTCAGAGCTTTTTCATTATTGCCGTCATGACGGAAACACACACCCATCCGGTAGTAAAAGTCAGCTTCTTCACCTGTCGGAATATCCGCTTCCATATCAATTAGCATAGGTAATGCAGCGCTATGATAACCGTGCGTGAAATAGAAATCTGCTGCAAGTTTCAGGAGTTCGTCGCGGTCAATCGTATCTTTTATCATGGGCACTTCCATGAGATTGAGAGAAGTATTGAAAGGATTTACGAACTCTGCAGCCCTGTTATAGAGATGGAAGAAACGATACATATCTCGCACAACTCCGGTAATAGATGCTAAGCGGTCATCATGAGTCCTGTTAAGCGCACTGGCTTTTAATTCCGCCATCTGTCCGGCCTGCTCTGCCATCTGACGGGCAAGAAACTCGCGCTGCTCCTGAGGAACTCGGGCTACGGAAAGTGCCATTGAGTACTTGTCATTATCACAAAGCATCGGAAGATCAGCTATCATGTCGGCAATACTTTCCGAAATCGCCATTGATGTAATTGCACTGTGCTCCGTATCAAAGGGGATGAACCAGTTGGAAATTTCGCGGAAGAAAGGGAAATCTTTAAGATGAGAAAAAGTTGTCATCATTATGTCACCCCCGGATTCCTGCAATTCGCTCATTTCACGCATTTTATCCGTTATCCCTGCATCGTCCACCAGTTTCTGCCACTGTTCCATGTCCTCGATAGATTCAGCATCCAATCCCTCCCTATCCTTGATAATACTGGAAATATTACCACTTATATTTCTCATTGAAGGTATTATCTCGTCATTCATTTTTCGGGTTATCCGCTCTGTGTCGCGGCTCTTTAAAAGCTGCCTGAAAACTTCTGTGACATCCTTGCGCCATTTCATATCGTCGGCGAGCGCGGCGAATCGCGGTCGAAGCTCATCAGCATTCGAAAGTGCAGTCCGATCGGTCATAGTGAGTGCTACAGTAAGTAATGTCAGGGCACGCAACGACACCGCAGGAGAGCAAAGCTCATATGCCTCAATAAGAAGCAACACACGCATCGGATCAAAATACTCAAGCAGCCCGAGAAACAAAGCACCTACAACGAGCGATTTGATCGTATCCCCTGCAACTTCATCACGGAGAATACGCACAATGGCTTCTTTATCATCTTCTGTCAACGGCGCACTCACCCAGATGTATTCAAACAGACGACGCTGTAATGATTCAAGCTTAATACGGATATCACGAAGCATTTCGCGAGTTGCTGTGTCATTGAACGACATAAGGTTGTAAGTTCCGACATTCTGGATACATTCCTCCACAACCTCTTTGATTGTCTGTTCTGGCTGACGTCGGATAAATCGTAAAGTAGAATAATATAATCCGGAGTTTTCACGCACTTGCAGTTCTCGTCTGCCAAGATTCATAAGCTTCAGAAGGCGTCGCCCTATCGAGGCTGTCTGTTCCGCGCGCGTAGGATCGGAATACCCGTCGAGAGCATAAGAGGTCATATACCGATATGTCTCGGCTATACGTTCAAGTTCTTGGGAAAAGATTTTCGAATCGTCAATCTCTGTTAAGGCATTACGTACGGATGCGATAGCCTCGTTGATACGATGACGATCCAACGCCGAAATAACTCGACTGTACAAATTGTTATATTGAGCAGAATTCATCTGAAAATTGTTACATTGGTACACTTTTTGTTGTAACAAATCGCGTGCCAATTCCTATACTTTTTTAAATAGTTTTAGAATTATGACAGCAATCGCATTACTTACCCTGATATCTCGCCCGCTTATTGGAGGCATCATCGGTTATATAACAAACGACATTGCTATCCGCATGTTGTTCCGACCGCACACAGCGAAGTATATTTTCGGTATTCACGTCCCTTTTACACCCGGTATCATACCCAAAGAGAAGAACAGGATTGCGGCAGCTATCGGTGGAGCCATAAGTGAAAACCTCATCAATCAGGAGACTCTTGAACAGACACTTCTCAGCGAACGTATAACCGACAGGATTCGTCAGGGCGTGAACGAGTTTTTCGAAGCGCAGGCTGAAAATAATGCCACTTTGTATGATTTTCTTCTTGACAATATGTCAGATCAACAACTTTACGATATCAGGAACAACTTGTCGGAAGGTATCCGGGAACTTATTGCCCGGCGCCTTGCAGAAGCTCCTCTTGGCAGGAGTATCGCCGAAGCTGTTACGGAGCATGTGGTGGAAAGAATCCGGAACAACACCGGTATTCTTTCATCCCGTCTCGGACTTGATAATTTAGCCCGGATCACTGCGTCCGCATTGCAACCGGTCCTTACGAAAAGTATCAATCTGTTTTTAAACGCCGATGCGGCGCCGATGATCGTAAAATTCTTTGACACTCAGACCGAAGAGTTATTGCAGACCCCTATGTCACAACTCGTTCGTCAGGAACCGGAGAAAATTAAAAAACTGACCGGGATGATTGTCGGGTTTTACCGGTCCATCGTCATCAGAAAACTCCCTTCCGCTTTGGCAACCCTGGATATAAGCCGTATTATTCAAGACAAGATCAGCAGTATGGATGTGGCTGAATCGGAGCAACTGATTCGCTCCGTAATGAACCGTGAACTTAAGGCGCTCGTTTGGCTCGGGGCTTTGCTCGGAACAATAATGGGATGTATAAATCTGTTGTTCTGACATATTTATACAGCATTTTTTTGACATCAGCATATATTTTGCTAAATTTGTAGCGATAATTCGCTATTACGAACATGACAACCCCTACACGTCGAAGCGCCCGTTCGTCAAAAGGCGCAACAAACGATTCTTCCACCGATGATTTACCGGTAGCTTCCGATATTAAAACGGTATCTGCGCAGGATTCAAGCATGCCTACTCCTCCGGAAACGTCGGAAGCTGAAAAAAAACCGCGGCGTCGTGCTCCACGTAAATCACCTGCAAAAAAATCAGTTCCTCAAAGTCCGGCAACTCCCGAAACGGTTGCAACTATTGATACTATTGCCGCTCCGACAGTGGTCCAAGATACACCCAAACGCAAGCGAGCAAGCAAGAGCCGCAAAACAGTGACTACGTCAGACAACGTGCTCCCAGAAATTGAAACGCCTGATCATTCAGACAAGCGTAACGATGAAAACAGCCAATTGAAACCGTTACAAGCGCTTATTGAGTTGGCCTCTGATTTTGTACAGCCGGTGCTTCCAGGGCTTATTCCTCCTCCTGAAGCTAACGAAAAAGCGGGTAAACAGGAAAAAGTGGCTCCTGCCGGAGAGTCAAACCATAGTTCCGAAAATGAACTGAACGTACAGTCTACCGAACAGAAAAAAGCCGGTAAATCGCGTCGTCGCCGTTCATCCCGAAAGAAAAATAAGGAAACTATGATTCCTGATGCTGATCCTGACAGTCCTGAACTTCAGCAACCCGATCCGGAACCTGTTCTTTCCCAAACTCATCCCGAACCTGTCGAAAGCACAGATACACCACAGGAAGAAGTCAATCGTCACAGTCAATTTAATAATGACCGACAAGGAAATTCCAACCGTAAAAAAAATCACCATCAGTTTGCTGTTCATGCTGCCGGAAAGGAAGCTCCCGCTCCTTCGAGAACCGATATTCTCCTTGCCGACACTATAAATCTCCTTGCCAAGGCGTCGGAAATTCTTGCATCGCCCGAGCTAACTTCCTCGGTGATAGATTCCATACTGTATACTGACGAAACTACCGGTGTAAAATCTTTGAGATTCAATATTCCTATTTCAGATCGCGAGACCGTTGTGGAAGCACTTAATTTGTTCGCTAAACTGTTACATTGCAGATAAGAGTGTGTCACTGTGTCACACTCTCGTCTGCGTCTGAGCTCTCTTTTTGGTTTTTGTTGTGAAACAGAATCCGATGATTCATCCGCTGCTGCGATTGTTTCATCGACTGTGTCACATAGTTTGTCAGATAAACGGTAAAAAGAGGGAACATTATCATACCGCATATCGGTAACACTACAGCCAGTATCTTGCCCGCAAGAGTCATTGGATTGATATAACATCCTACCGTAGTAAGATTCATGGCACTCCACCAGAGCGCTGTCCAATAATTGTCTATGTCGGGATTGATACCATGCTCGCGCTGGAAGAATATAAGCGAACTGAAATAAGTGATCATCAGAATTATTGAGATATATGACATAAACAAACTTGTCACAGCATCCGATGACAGGTAACCGATGACTATCGAAAGTGCCAGGGCGCCACGCGCAAGCGGAATAAAACGTACAAAGTAGATAGCATCATGATTCAGCGGTATCTGTAGATAGTTGATTATATTGAGATAAGGAATCGACAGTAACAAAAACATCAGACGCCGCCTGAAAAGTTTCCATTTATTTTCTGAAAAAGCAAGATCCACTAGAAAATCTATCATAAAAAATATACATACCCAGAACTGAAAGGTCATGTATGATTTACTTTGCAAAAATTCAACATTTTCAAATGTGTCGATCGATATCCATACAATTAGAAGAATTGACAGTATCAGTACTATGAAATTCATGAAACTCACAATGTCTCGTTTCATTTTTGCATGCTTCTCCTCATGAAGAACCATCTGCTGGGTTGCTGAAACGCCGCTATTTGTCGACTGACTATCCATAATAATATTTTAATGTGATGTTTCTTTTTTAAACACTTGTTCTGAGTCTTTGGTTGGAAATCAAAGACGATTTCAAAGATATTTTTTAACACGTCTGCAACCTTTTTTACAAAGTTACGTCTAATATTTAATTTCCGGCTGAACTTTCCGCAGGGAAAAACATAATGAGCATTAACTTTATTCAACTCACATAACATTATGAATACCAGACTTTTACCCCCCCCGGAAAAATATCATTATTTTCTAAGGTAGTATTAGATAATTATGCTATTTTTGCAAAAAAAATCACTTATAGTCAATATTTTGCCATGTTAAAGAAATCTGTACTTTACAAGTTATGTCTTGGTTTTCCTCTCTCATTCTTTATTTTTATTTTTCTTGTCCCTATTTCAATTTCGGCAGACAATAGCAATGAAACCGATAAGTCAACATTAAGAATTATTGGACGTGTTAAAGATGCCTCGGCACGCAAGGATCTTGTAAAAGCCTTGGTAACGATTACCGATTCTGTAGGAAATGTAGTTGATACTCTTCGAACCGGAGGCTGGTTTTTTGGAGACGGCAGGGGGAGTCATTATTTCGAAATGGCAAAATTTTCATTTAAGGTTCCACGCAAACCGGGTGTCTATAATATCGAGGTTAACCATCCCGGTTATCAGGATACTTACACTACTGTGACAGTAGATAAAATCGGGCGACGTGAATACGACCGAACTATTCCTGACATATATATGCCGGCTGCACCCCGGCAACTTGGAGAAGTCACTGTTACTGCTTCAAAAGTAAAATTTTACAACAAAGGAGATACCATAGTTTTCAACGCCGATGCGTTTGAACTCGCTGAAGGATCAATGCTCGATGCGTTGATCAAGCAGCTTCCCGGTGTAGAATTGCGTGACGGAGGTCAGATATATGTAAATGGCGAATTTGTGGAAAATCTTCTGCTCAACGGCAAAGATTTCTTTAAAGGCAAAAACGATATGATGCTTGAGAATCTAAGTGCATACACCGTAAAAAGCATTGATGTTTACCGCCGCTCTCCTGATTTTCAGGCATGGACCGGCGATAAAGCGAAACAGGAACTCGTAATGGACGTGAAACTCAAGAAGGAATATAATATGGGTTGGATAATGAACTTCGAAGCGGGGATCGGAACATCCGACCGGTATCTGGGACGAGCTTTTATCAACCGTTTTACTAATAACTCCCGTATCAGTTTAATAGGAAATGTAAACAATCTTAACGATAGCCGCAAACCCGGTGAATCTACCACCTGGAAACCTGAAGCAAACAGCACTGGCACAGCTGTGACACAACTCGGCGCTTTAGACTATTATGCCCAGGAAAGTGAGGAAAAATGGAAGGTTTCAGGTGATGCGACTGTTCAGCATACTTCTAAGACTACCCGAAGCGAAACGTCACGAATGAATTTCTTGGGATCAGACCGAACTTACAATTACAATTTTTTCAACGGTAAGACGAAATCACTTTTACTATCATCGGATACACGGCTCACTCTGAAGCCATCAAAATCAGTATATCTGGGTATTGAATTAAGCGGTAACTACGGTAAAACCCGCTCCGACATGAGCGATATTGGAGGTGCATTCCACGAGGAGCAACCTGCAATGACTGCCGAATTGCTTGAAGCTCTCTATAGCGGTGGTGAAACTGCGTTACAGGATGTGATTAACCGTTCGCGAATAAAGACTCGTAATTCCGGTCATCACTCTAACGGCAGACTTGAAATCGGAGGTGGTTGGAGAGTCCCTTCGACAAATGACTATTTATTTTACGGGGCTTCATTCAAAATCAATGAGGACAAGTCTGAAGTATGGCGCGACTATATCGTTAATTATGGAGCCGATCCGCTACCTGCGATTCATCAGAACCAATATTTTGATAATTCGCCCAACAGGGACATAAGAGTGACAGGAAACATCGGATATCAGTATACCATTAATGACAACACTCGTTTAACGGCAAAATATGTGTATGATTACACCGATTCAAAACAAGATTCGTATGCTTATGCCCTCGACCGACTTGAGGAACAGGGCGTTTTCGGATCGTTGCCCGAAGGATTCCTCAGCACATTCGACGCGAGTCAGTCCTATCGTTCACACACCCTGGAACATCGTCACAATGTATCTTTATACCTGTCACACTGGAGTGACAGATGGAATATTTATCTTACACCGAGCGTACAGTTTATAAACAGGAATTTCAACTATTTCCGTAATAACACCGATTATCATATCCGTCAGAATGAAGTGGTTGCTGTCATGCCGCAATTCGATGCAAGTATTATGCTTAAACTTGCCCCGTATAAAAGGAATGGCCGTACGACTTACCGTCACCGCATCACCCTTCTCCCAAGCGTCAATCCCCAACTTCCTGACCCGGTAAAGATGATTGACGTAATTGACGACAACGATCCGTTGAATATCTGGACCGGTAACAAAGACCTGAAACCTTCGTATAACTACAAGGGCTTCCTGCAGTGGCATCTCAATACTCCAATCGCAGATTATACATTTATCAATATGGTAGAGTTTGTCTACTCATACACCCGTAATGAACTTGTAAACGGATACCGGTACAATTCCGACACCGGTGTGCGCATAAACCGGACATACAACGTGGCTTCCGGCAACACCGCTGCAAATTTCCATGTCAAACCATCCTTGCAGTTCGGCAGCAACGGACAATTCACAGCCTCATACTTCGGAGGACTTGATTTTATCCGTACCGCCGACATGATAGGCTATGATACCGATCCCGTAAAATCACAGATACATACCTACTGGAATGTCCAGCAATTTAGATTCTCCTGGCAAATTGGCAAGCAGTCGCTCGGTCTCAACGGCGAATACAATTCGCGTCGCACATCTTCCGACCGTGAGGGTTTTAAAACCATAACCGGCACTCAATCATACATCCAGGCAACCGGTAACTTCTCGCTTCCAAAGGGTTTCGGCATTTCTACCGACTTCACTGTTTACATGCGTCGCGGATATGGCTCACCGGAACTCGACACCACGCAGCCGGTTATGAATCTTCGCCTCAGTTATGCTCCTGTCAAAACCAAATGGGTATTTATGCTTGATGGATTTGACCTTTTCCATCAGCTTACCAACGTACAGTACACCGTCAACGCCAAGGGACGCACAGTTGTATGGAACAACGTCCTTCCACGTTACCTGATGTTGCATGTGCAGTACAAAGTGAATATCCAGCCCAAAAAGAAGATAATTGATACTCGTTATAATTGGTAAAATTGGTGACAAAAAACAGACCTACCGCACCTCTTGTTGACCAGAGGTGCGGTAGGTCGTTAAGTATACTCCGGTATCAGATATCAAGTTCGAAGATATTGTATGCTACTCCCCTGCCTCCTAAACCGTTTTTAAACTGCAACAATCCTTCGTTAAGGTAGTTTCCGTGATCTTCATTACTTGTTCCGAAGTCAAAATAGCGTGAATTGCCACACTCATTCTTTATCAGGTAATTGAACAATAGCGCCAATGCTCCGTTAGTTCTACCCTCCGACAGTGAGGCTATATACTGCGAGTGCACACACATTACGGTATCATAAAGCACCGTTCCAGCAACAACTTCTCCACCGGCGTTCCGCACAACAAATACGCGTATATTGTCCGGGAACCGGCTCTGCAGAATCTTCATCTCTTCTGCTGTATGAACCGGAGCGGTATCATGCCTTTCCCTTAGGACTGTCTCGAGAACATGCCAGAAATCATCGGGAGTCGCATTACCACTGACCGTAAAACCTGCCGCAACTGCTTTTTTTAAATTTCGCCTGCTTCGTTCATCAAAATCATACGGTGCTGTCAGATCAATTACCGATGAAAGATTGCATTCGACAAGACGTGCCGAATTACGGAATAACGCATATTGGTCTTCGTCCGACGGGTAATGATGATAAATATAAGGTATCGCCTTATATCTCAATTTATTTATACTCATTGACCGATAAAAACACTTGGTTTCTTCCAGAATCTTGAGAAGCTTTCCTCCGTCAACTCCTTTTGCAGGAAGCACGAATCCTCCGTAAGTCAGCCCACCGTGTGAAATCACTTTATCACCATGTCGGCTTGCAGGAAGAATACTAATTATCCTGGTAGCTTTGTCCGAAACCTCTCGAAACACAAGTGAACAGTCTTCAAACCGGTCACTATGATAATCCATATACTGCCTTTTAAACAGAAAAGTCGCATTACGCGACTTTTCGACAAAATCATCCCACTCCTGTGCCATGGAACGATTATATAATTCGACAGAAATCATCTCCTTGCTGACTTGTTTCAAATAAACGCTTTGCTTGCTGAAGGATTAAGATAAATCCGTCCGGGACCGGTCACAGTGAGCATACTCCATCCTTCACCTCCGATCAGGCTTCGAGGTGACCATTTTGCTGAAATTCTGCTTTCGGGTATACCCTGAGTTGCAAGAAAATGATCTTCATCAACCCGGATGCTCTGCCCGGGCGCCAGATCGGCTATTACGGGATCGCCGGTTGTCTGAATAAATACTGTGGTATCACTATCGCCTGAAACACGCTGCAAAATCGCTCCCATACCTCCGAGCCACCCGGATATCGAAAGTTTTATAGATACATCCACCTTTCGGTTCGATGCAATATAAGCGCCCCTGCGACATATCAGTTCTCCGGCAGATAACTTGAAATGCTGTATACCCACACGACTTCCTACCACAAGTTTTCGTGGCTCATATGTAGGATTACGGAATTGAATCAGCACAAGTGATTCACCTGACAGTTTAGCCCCGATCAGACCGCCGAGTCCGTTACCCGACAGACGTAGATTCATGTCAATCGCAGAGTCAAAATAGATGACAGCGCCCTTTTCGACATAAAATTCTTCGTTCTGCATCAGCTCCACTTCGAGATGCTTGACGTAGCTACCTATGAGTTTACAATTCATAACGGTATGTGTGGTTCTTTACTATTCGTTAATGATACCATCTATTTCCTTTACGGCTTCATCAGCAGGTCTGCAATCTGAGGCGCGGTCAAACTGTTAGCTTCCAGAAGATCTTTAACGGAATAACGGTCGATAAATTCTTTTTTAAGACCGAGGCAATTCACTTTAACGGGTGCATCGGCGAGGTAAGCGGCAACTTTCTGACCGAATCCACCGTCAACAATTCCGTCTTCAACAGTAACAATCCGTCGGTAAGCGTGCATCTTATCCAATGCATCATGATCAACCTCCGAAAGGATACGCGGATTGATAACTGTCGGAGTAATCCCTTTTTCTTTAAGCAGGGCTGAAGCACTCATAGCTATCTCAAGCATGGGACCTTCGGCGATTATCGCAACCTCCTCACCTTGTTCCACCACTTCATAATGCATGAAATCCGTATCAACCGGGCGTGACTGATGAACGACTTTTCCACCCGGAACTCTGATCACCACGGGTGAATCAGCTGTTTCAATCGCTTTATCCAGGACTGCCAGAAGTTCTTCAGCCGAAGCGGGTGCTATCATGCGCAGATTGGGAATATTGGAAATCATTGCTATGTCAAAGAAACCCAGATGTGTCACATCATTCATGCCGAAGAGGCTCCCGTAAACATCGACAAATACTGCCGGCAGATTATTAATGGCTACATCATGCGACAGCTGATCGTAAGCTCGTTGGAAAAATGTCGCTACAACACCCATCACCGGGCGGACTCCCCCTTTGGCAAGACCTGCAGCCATTGTAACGCAATCCTGCTCGGCAATACCTACATCAACAAATTGTTTTCCGGCTGCTTTACGACGTTCGGGATCGAATCCTATAGCTCCCGGCGTGCCTGCATTAAGAGTTACCACATGCGGATTCCCGTTCATACGCTTAACCATATGGGCTGCAAATATATCAATATAGTCTTCATCGGCTGATGATGATAGAGGGGCACCGCTTTTCACATCGAAAGGAGCCGTAAAATGGAAATGTTCCTTGTTACTCTCGGCACATGGCAAACCCATACCTTTCATGGTATTTATATGAACCACTACAGCGCGATCAACATCCTTGACTTCACGAAAAGCCTTTACAAGAGCGCGTATATTATTTCCTTCTGCAACATATAGGTACTCATAACCGAGTGCGCGGAAAATATTGTTCGGATCCGTACCGTTTGAAGCTCGCAGAGCCGCCAGATGAGTGTAAAGTTCACCATGGTTTTCACCGATCGACATCTGGTTGTCGTTAATCACTATTATGAGGTTCGACTTCAGCTCGGGAGCATAGTTCAGAGCCTCCAGTGCCATACCTCCGCCGAGTGAAGCATCGCCTATGAATGCCACCACATTTTCTTTGTTGCCGAGTATATCGCGAGCTTTTGCCATACCGGTAGCGAGCGATATCGAAGTGGAAGTATGACCTACTTCAAAAAGATCATATTCACTTTCTCCCGGGCAGGTAAAGCCGGTCACTTCACAATAGTGGGCAGGATCGTTGAAGGCGTACATACGTCCGGTAAGCATCTTGTGGGCATACGATTGATGCGAGACATCGAATATTATCTTATCTTTAGGCGCGTCAAACACATAATGCAGTGCTATGGTAGCTTCCACTACACCGAGATTCGGGCCTACATGACCGCCGCGAGCGCCAAGACGGCGAATAAGAGCGGCACGCATTTCTTCACTAAGCAGCTCAAGCTGCTCCATATCATAACCTTTGATGTCTGCAGGAGACTTTATTGAATTGAGATCCATAATAGCATTGTTTTGGTAATATAATAGCAACTACACTAATTCTTAGCAAAAATAAGAAAAAACCACCACGCAACAAAAATATACGAATGTATTGTAGGCTGAAATTATCCCGCCTCACCCTTACAACGCACTCTGCGCTCAATTTTTCCGGCTGAACAATAGCAATACTCTCAGAATAATTTACCAACTTTACATTTAAGTAACGCTTATCTGAAAAAGCTGAAAGGAGGTTTCAATGGGTGATAGGCATCAGTTTCGCGCTAAATGGCATGACTATAACGTTGGGATATACTTTGTGACGATATGTACTTACGAAAAGCGGCATTTGCTTGGATGTATTTTAGATAACCAATTCTTTCCTTCCAAAATAGGAGATATGGTTAAGAATTGTATCTTACAAATACCTAAAATACACCCTTTTGCAGAAGTGTGGAATTACGTAATCATGCCCAACCATATCCATATGATATTATCGCTTGTAGGGGCGCAATACATTGCGCCCGCCGACATGGATATTCCCACCACGAAAGCGAATCCCGTAGGGGCGCAATACATTGCGCCCGCCCCTAACACAAAAAATGAAGGGTGTTTAAGAGGTCCTAAGCATGGAAATCAGGTTACTGATACTCATTTCAATTCATCATTGGCGATTGTTGTCCGTACATTCAAGGCCGCTGTAACACGGATGGTGCGGGCGCAATTTGAAGTAGAAGGGTCTGAGCGGGCGCAATTTGGTGTAAAAGGGGCTGAGCGGGCGCAATTTGGTGTAAAAGGGGCTGAGCGGGCGCAATTTGATGTAGAAGGGTCTGAGCGGGCGCAATTTGATGTAAAAGGGGCTGCGCGGGCGCAATTTGGTGTAAAAGGGGCTGAGCGGGCGCAATTTGGTGTAAAAGGGGCTGAGCGGGCGCAATTTGATGTAGAAGGGTCTGAGCGGGCGCAATGTATTGCGCCCCTACCGCCGCGGGTTTGGCAACGAAATTATCACGAACATATCATCCGGACTCAACGGGCTTATGAGAATATTATGCATTACATTGATACTAATGTTGAGAATTGGAAGAAAGATTGTTTCGTAAATTAAGCGATCTCTTCTCGCAACATGCAGCAGAAACTGTTAACACTGAATTGTTATCGGCCAATTGGGAAACAGGACGTTTTATTGTTGAATATGAACAAAAGGGTCAGTTGAGGGCTGAATATGGATCAAATCTACTGGATAGACTTTCTCGAGATCTGACCATTCGACGTGGTAAAGGTTTCAGTCGCTCCAATCTCACTTACATGCGTAAACTATTTATTGCATTTCCAAAACGTGAGACATTGTCTCACAAATCCAGATGAATTTGTACTTGAATTATTTTCAGAATGAAGTATGCCAACCTGATGATAACCCTCCAATTGGTATTGTTCTTGGTGCCAAGAAAGATGAGCTTCTTATGGAATATGCTCTGCAAGGCATAACCAATCAACTTTTCATAGCAAAATATCAATTATATTTACCCAAGAAAGAAG
>CAZKSF010000050.1:0-18859 GCA_964555405.1 uncultured Bacteroides sp. | reverse complement strand
AAGCTACTTCAAGTGTGGTGAACTCTTCACCGTCGATCTTGAACACTGCCTTGTATGTGTTCACTGTATAGCTTCCGGTCACTTCGATGTCATGCGCAGGCATAGTCTCGGGAAGTCCGATCCAGCCGCTGAAGGTGTAACCTTCCTTATCGGGTGCCTCAGGTGCTTGGATTGCGGTACCGTAAGCCACTTCAAGGGTGGTGAATTCTTCACCGTCTATCTTGAACACTGCCTTGTACGTGTTCACTGCATAGCTGCCGCTCACTTCGATGTCATGGGCAGGCATAGTCTCCGGCATCTCACTCCAGCCACTGAAGGTGTAACCCTCTTTTTCAGGTGCCTCTGGTGCTTCGATTGCTGCACCGTAAGCTACCTCTACTGTTGCGAACTCTTCGCCGTCGATCTTGAACACTGCCTTGTAGGTGTTCACTGCATAGCTACCGGTCACTTCGATGTCATGAGCAGGCATCGTCTCCGGCATATCACTCCAGCCACTGAAGGTATAACCTTCCTTCTCAGGTGCCTCAGGTGCTTCGATTGCTGCGCCATAAGCTACTTCAAGTGTGGTGAACTCTTCACCGTCGATCTTGAATACTGCCTTGTAAGTGCTGACGGTATAAGTGCCGGTCACCTCGATGTCATGAGCAGGCATAGTCTCCGGAAGTCCGGTCCAGCCGCTGAAGGTGTAGCCTTCTTTTGCAGGGGCTTCGGGTGCCTCGATCGCTGCACCATAAGCTACTTCAAGAGTGGTGAATTCTTCACCATCGATCTTGAACACTGCCTTGTACGTGTTAACAGTATAGCTGCCGGTTACCTCAATGTCATGGGCAGGCATCGTCTCTGGCATTTCGCTCCAGCCACTGAATGTATAACCTTCCTTCTCGGATACCTCAGGTGCTTCGATTACTGCACCGTAAGCCACTTCAAGGGTGGTGAACTCTTCGCCATCAATCTTGAAGACCGCTTTGTAGGTGCTGACGGTATAAGTGCCGTTTATCTCGATGTCATTAGCCGGCATAGTCTCCGGAAGTCCGGTCCAACCGCTGAAGGTGTAGCCTTCTTTTGCAGGGGCTTCGGGTGCCTCGATCGCTGCACCATAAGCTACTTCAAGTGTGGTGAACTCTTCACCGTCGATCTTGAACACTGCCTTGTACGTGTTTACTGTATAGCTACCGGTTACCTCAATGTCATGGGCAGGCATCGTCTCTGGCATTTCACTCCAGCCACTGAAGGTGTAACCTTCCTTCTCGGGTACCTCAGGTGCTTCGATTGCTGCACCGTAAGCTACTTCAAGTGTGGTGAACTCTTCGCCGTCGATCTTGAATACTGCCTTGTAAGTGCTGACGGTATAAGTGCCGGTCACCTCGATGTCATGAGCAGGCATAGTCTCCGGAAGTCCGGTCCAGCCGCTGAAGGTGTAGCCTTCTTTTGCAGGGGCTTCGGGTGCCTCGATCGCTGCACCATAAGCTACTTCAAGAGTGGTGAATTCTTCACCGTCGATCTTGAACACTGCCTTGTACGTGTTTACTGTATAGCTACCGGTTACCTCAATGTCATGGGCAGGCATCGTCTCTGGCATTTCACTCCAGCCACTGAAGGTGTAACCTTCCTTCTCGGGTACCTCAGGTGCTTCGATCGCTGCTCCGTAAGCTACTTCAAGGGTTGTGAACTCTTCGCCATCAATCTTGAAGACCGCTTTGTAGGTAGTAACAGCATAGCTACCGGTCACCTCGATGTCGTGATCAGGCATAGTCGCCGGAATATCACTCCAACCGCTGAAAGTAAATCCTTCTTTTACCGGAGCCGTCGGTGCATCAATAGTTGCACCGTAAGCTACATTAAGAGTTGTAAACTCTTCGCCATCAATAATAAAAACGGCTTTATATATGTTGGGAGAGAAAGTTGCTGTAAGTTCTACATCATTCTCTACTGTCAATGTACGCGTTGCCTCTGTAACACCATCACTCCAGGTATCAAAATGATAACCATTTGACGGGACAGCCTCTAAATTCAGCACCGATCCTTCCGGATACATACCGCTCTCAAACGAAACCGAACCGTTGTCGCCGGCAGTGACCGTGACATTAAAGTAGCGGGTCATAACATAGGGGGCTGACGGCAACCCTATACAATCATCGGATTTAAACAAGAATGGTTCTCCGTTTTCGCCTTTGAGAATAACTGTTTCACCAGTTTTCTTGTCGCGAAGCTTGAAAACCACCTCCTCACCATCAGCGGAATTGCTCCTGATACGCATATACAGGCAACTTCCCTGATTAGGTAAATCCAATTTTTCTGCCAAACCCCGGCATTCATCTCCGACAAAAGCCCCTATTTCATATGAAGACAAGTCTTCATATTGCTTAGATGTGAGACTGAAATAAAGACTCATGTCGTAACGGTAATCAGCCGGATTCAACGTCCATGATCCAGAACTTAGTTCTGCAAAGGCTGAAAAGCACACTGATATCACTAAAATAATCAGTGCTCCAATCACCTTACCATTTAATCTCCGTTTAAACATATTATTTTAAGGTTAAGTGAAAATTACTTTCTATGCAAGAAATATATGCAATCAACTATTATTCCAATGTGCAAATTTAGAGATTTCTATCCAATCTTTCAACGTTAATTTATGGTAATTAGCACCAATTCATCTTTTTTTATGCTCACAAAAAAATTATCCGGCCACTCAACTGCTATTGAGTGACCGGATAATTTTCTACGTCAACGATTGCGTTTTGATATTATCTTATATCAGTTACGGGAAGTACCTCCCACCATATCGTCATTAGATATTTCCGCTGCAGTCTTCTTGACCTGAATATTCATTGAACCGAAGCGATAGCTTATAGTAAGCTGTGCCGAAGGATACACCCGACGCCAGGTATAGTTGTCCCAGACCACCGGCAGATTACGGGTATAGCTGTGTGTTGTTGCATACTTTTTCCATATGGGACGTGAGGAGGAGATACCCACCGTAAGCCTGTCTTCCTTCAGGAACGACCGTTGCAATCCTATATTATAATATATCTGATTGCTCCAGCTGAAATCAGTATAATTATACAGTCCCCAAACCGGGAAATGATTTATCGAAACTGATCCGTTAACACGTAACTTCCAGGGCAGTCTCTGCTGTACCCAAAGACTGGCATAACCGTTAAGTCCGGAATTAGTCTCTTTGAGATTATCATTCTTGAAATAATTGTATGAACCACCGAAATTAAGTGACACCGTTGTCTTTGATCCCGCGTTGAGACGTACATAACCATTCAGATTAATACGCGAAGTGAAGCCGTTATTAGCGTAAGTGGTATGTGTGACATTATCAGCGTCAATTGTCCTGTTCTCTATAATGCCGTTATTTACAAACGTGTAACCGCCTGAAAAGTCAACCATCAGCTTGCGTGAGAAATAGTTGAAATTAAACGTAAACGAGTTATTGCGGGCGCTCTTCAGGTCAGGATTGCCGTGACTTTCGGTTAGCGGACCGATGTTTATTGCCGGATTCAGATAATTGATTCCCGGACGATTGATGCTCGAACTATAACTTAGTTTGACTGTTGATCCGTCGGATATGTTGTAGCTGACAGCTACATTCGGACATATATCATTCAGACGTGCCGAATATTCGGGATGCAGTTCATCCACATAATCCGACTTCAGATAGGAATATTCGTAGCGTGCTCCTGCCCGGAATCCCCATTTGCCGACTTGTGCACGATAGTCGGCATACACAGCCGCTACAAGTGTATTATGAGTATAGTTAGTGGTATCATTTCCTACACCCGTGTATTGAAGACGCGTGTCACTGTGGTTCCGGCGAAATATAGCTTTTGCACCTACATCAAGTTTATGAACCTTTCCGAACGGACGTTTCCAGTCCAGCTGTGCGGTGTGCTCAATGAAGTCAAGATCCATATAAGTGCTCCATCCGGTATATGCCATAGGAGCGTTTATTGCGTCTGCTATATATGTCGAATCCAAGTTATGCTGATTCGAAGCCGACACCCTGTAACTGGCGACAATGCTTTCATTCTTCACTCGTGTCAGGCGCTGATAGCTTATATTACCATTCAAGTCGTAATATCTCGTGGGTCCGCTTGTGGGATATAGTGTATAGCGATATAGCATGGCACCGTCAGCATCAGTCATTTCGCTATATTGTACCTGTTCGCTTTTCCAGTCGTTCATCCACATGTCGGCTGAAACAGTCAGAAGATTGAGAGTATCTATCTCCCAGCTTCCCTCCATTCCGAACCATCCTCCCTTGCCCTTACTACGTCCGGTCTGTTCACGATGGAGATGATTGCCTGAAAGCTTATATTCGGCATCGGTCACTGTACGGCTTTTAGAAGAGCGGTATGCACTGGAATACATGCCTCCGTAAGCCGATAGACTCACCTTGTCAACCTGTCCCGACAGCCATAAGTTGGGAGTAGGATAGTCGTTATTTGTGTCATATCGGAGCGATACATTTCCGATCACACCCTTGGTTATGGTGTTCTGCATCATCACTATATTCAGAATCGTGGTAGCGCCCTCGGAGTCTTCGCGTGCTCCGGGGTCGGTAATCACTTCTATCTTACTGATCATCGAAGCAGGTATCGACTTGAAAATATCCTTCGGATTAGTGGACATAGCTTTGTCCGGTCGACCGTTTTTATACACCTTGAAATCGGTGGAGCCTTTAACACGCACCGTACCGTCAATGTCCACTGTCACGAGTGGCACTTTGCCCAGCATCTCGTCAAGCTGCGAAGTCTTGGAGTCGGAATCAGCCTGCACATCATAACCGATACGGTCAATCTCACGTGTCACAATGGGTCGCATGGCGGTTACCTGGACTTCTCCAAGTTCAAAACCCATCGACAGCAGGATGATATTTCCCAAATCGGCACTCGGTTCTTCATCCGAGACTTCGAATGAACGTTCCGCTTTCTGTTTGCCTACGGCCGACACCGACATTTTGTATTCACCTGCGTCCTCTATAGTCTTAAGGATAACTCCATCCTCATTACTTACCCCGGTAATAATATGTGTTGTATCTGCCATATTCACTATACGGAAGGTTGCAAACGGTTCGGGTACCCCTATACTGTCCGTGACAGTGGCTGTCACCTCATAAGCCGAAGCAACCACAGGCGTCAGTAACATGAATGCCTGGAGCAGAATTGTTTTGATATTCATTTTGAATTAATTTGGATTGGTTTTCTCTGTTTATAAATAGTCAACGTATGATTAATAGACGCTACCTGTCTTAAGATGGTTGCAATTTACTGCAATTTTCTCCTGATTCCCGGCGATTTTTAGATTTCGACCCCTCTACTCGAATTGTTAGTATCATTATACAAGAAAAGAGAGGACTTCACTACCTTACCAATGTCAGACCAGGCATCGCCAAACGCCATAAACCCAATTGGAAAGAAAGAATAAACGCCCTCTCCTCTGAGCCTATATGCGAAATGACGACATATTGCGTCGTAATCAATGCAAAAGACACAACAGAAGAGTGTAAATCCTTCTCTCAACGGGTCTGTTACGATATTTGGCGATTTCGGTCCGACCTCGAAAGAAAGCTAATACTTTTCCTGTTCTCCCGGATTTCTCCCCGAAAGACATCGCAAAGTTAATAAAATATCTACACTCTTCGAGAACATTTATTCTAATAATAACACGAATATTATTCCTCCGGTTAAAAAATGCAGTGATGCCCGTGGGCTTCACAGCTCGCGGGCATCAATCTTTCTTAACCAATCAATCAAACCAATCAATACAATATCTAATCCATGAAACAAATCTTCTTCATTCTTGTCAACGCCCTTATCGTTCGTTGACGTTGCAAAATTACGCACTTTTATTCACTCCCAAAAATTATAAAGTTAAAGCGTGTTAATTTGATTACACCCGTGTTACAAGCATGTATTACCCACTGATTGACAATATATTAAATCTCATTCCGGCAACAAGCCGGCAAGTAGTGTAGGCATTATTATACATGATGCTCAGTGCCGGAGGCGAGTCGTTGATAAGTATGAAATTGTTTAATTCAGATTTATTCCAATCTACTGATAACCAGTCTAACATCGCAAAGCGATGTCCCTGCATATTATAATATATTATCATTACTTCGCGATTTTATAGAAAAAAATACCGTCTGACATCCCTTACGACGTCAGACGGTATTTTTCTGTAGACAGTATTTATGGGTTACATCGGAACAACTGTCACCGACCAGCTACGCGATTCGTAAGGCGAAAGCTGGAATATTTCGTCGGGACGCGCGCCCCAGCTGTCATAACCGCCTACACCCTGATGGAAACCATCGACACATACTTCCACATAGGGTTGCGGAGTGATATCATTGATATGGGTGTGACGCGACTTGCGGTTTGCACCGGTTTCCTCACTGTGCGAAGCAATTTCCGCTGCGCTGTAATTGTTCCACTGGTAGCCACGGTTTGTTGCTTCCTGCGCATCAAAATCTTCTACCGAATTGCGAAGCGCATTAAAGCCTAACAGATCATTGTCAGCAATGAATTTCAATCCATGACCACTCTTGTCTGTAACGGAGAACCAGCGCACGTCGGTACGGTGACCGTTTTCCTGAGGACGGACATAAGGATAATACATATCCTCCGCAGTGGTGTTGTAAAGATCAACCATACTGCCGCGGTTTCGATCCTGATAATTCTCGCCGGGTCCACGACCGAAGTAGCTCACCCGGTCCATAGTAGCGGGCATGCGCATACGCATACCGATACGAGGAATTTCACCCGCTTTAACCTCCTTGTCAAGAGCCGACATGTCGGCATTGATCTTAACCGCACCGGACGGCATTACTGTATATGTTACCTTGTACATATTACCGGGGGTAAGATCATAATCAACTGCGATAACAGCATCATCGCCCGACATTGAAGCCTTCACTGATGTCACCTTAAAGTCTCGGCTTGAAGTCTTCCACATCTGTGAACGAAGTGGTAATCCGTTTCCGTAATCATTATCAGTCGGTCCTACCCAGAAATTAGGCCGGAATCCGAAATCGTCATAAACATATTCACGACCTTTCACACTGTAAGAGGTCACAACGCCGGTTTTACCATCGAATACGAATTTCACCGCCGGAGAACTTACAGTCACTGTCGAGCCGTTCTCACTTATCGTAAGCGGACGACCTTTTGCAGAAACAGCCACAGGCTCGGTCTCGATAGGAAGACGTACCTGGTCAAAAGCTACTTCGTGACCCTTCTTTACACCCGGGAAATCACGGTCAGCCACTACACTGAAATTCACGAAATATTCAGTTCCCGCCTGCGGTTTGATTCCGTTCAGCGGAACGGTTATAGTAGTCGAGGTCTGAGGTGCGACTGCTCCGGGACGAATAGTACCTGTACGGAGTGTCTTGCCATTGGCTTTTACTGCGTAATTCACCGAGTAACCCGACAGATCACGGAAATAGAAGCGGTTGGTGAGCAGAAACTTGCCTTCAGCTACATTTTCCGGAGTCACTGTCACATCCTGATGGGCGTGTTTGATTTCCGTCATTCCGGGATGAGGAGTACGATCCGGACTTACGATACCGTTACAGTTAAAGTTACCGTCGCTCGGCATATCTTTTCCATAATCACCTCCATAAGTCCAGTACGGAGTACCGTTTTCATCCTTGGCAAGCAATCCCTGGTCAACCCAGTCCCAGATAAAACCACCGGCAAGGTTAGGATATGCGTATATAGCATCCCACTGTCCGGAGAAGTTACCGGTTGAGTTACCCATTGCATGTGCATATTCCGATGGCATCACCGGACGGTCACTGCCTGTGCTGCCTATTTTAGCAAGCCAGCCGGCAGACGGATATTGCGGAACGAACATATCGGTATTCCATTCCCATTCCGCACGTTCGTAATTTACCGGACGATTCATCCATTCCTTGTCAGCATCCTTCATCCAGAGATAAGTCTGATAGAAGTTATAACCGTTACCGGCTTCATTGCCGAGCGACCAGAAAGTAACACTCGGATAATTCTTATTCCGCTCGTACATATTGATCGTACGTTCCATATGGGCATCAAGCCAGTCAGGATTATTACCGAGAGAACGACCTTTCGATGTACTGTATCCCATGCCGTGACTTTCGATATTGGCTTCATCATAAACATAAAGACCGTATTCATCACAGAGCTCATAGAAACGGCGGTCCTGCGGATAGTGACACAAACGCACGGCATTTATATTATTTGCCTTCATCAACTCGAAATCCTTACGCATAAGTTCTTCGGGGACGTAGTGTCCTGTAAGAGGATTATGCTCGTGGATATTAACACCTTTCAGCTTGATGGGCTGACCGTTGAACAGAAATACCGGGTATGGCTTACCATTCTCACCCATCTGATCGGATTCAACTATCTCAATACGGCGGAATCCGACATTAAAAGGTATCACCTCTTCGACAGTGCTACCTTTCGATACTGTCATCACGAGCTTATATAGATCGGGAGTCTCTGCTGACCAGCGTAAGACATCCGGAATAGTAGCGTCAAATGTTGTGGACGCAGTTCCGTCCGAGGATACAGCCACTTTCTGCGATCCGGCAGCCACCTCTTTCCCGTCAGGAGCGGTCAATGTATAGGAAGCTGTTACATCTGCCTGGGAAGCGGTATGGTTCGACAGCTCCATTTTCAACGTAAACAATCCCGATTTGTACGAATCATCGAGTGTCGATTTCACGTAGAAATCAGCAAGAGCTATCTTAGGCTGCGACCACAGATAGACATCACGTTCGATACCGCTCAGGCGCCAGAAATCCTGACATTCGAGATACGATCCCGTACTCCACTGATGTATCTTTATAGTCAGGTTATTTTCACCGGGGCGAAGGTATTTGTTAATCAGGAACACAGCCGGATCCTTTGCATCCTCGCTGTAGCCAACCTCCCGACCGTTCACATACACGTACATACCTCCCTTTGCGGCTCCTATGTTGAGATATATGTCACGTCCGTCCCATGATGCGGGTATTTCGAACGTACGGCTGTACACACCCACCGGTATACGGTCAGGCAATGTCGGCGGTTGAGGATTCGACGGCATAAAGTCGTAGGTCGTATTGGTATATACAGGCGTGCCGAATCCCTGTACTTCCCAGTTGCCGGGCACCGTAATATCGTCCCAACCTGCCGTTTTCCCGGAAGTCACATCTCCGGGAAGCAGGGAATCATCTGTCACGAATTTAAACTTCCACTTCCCGTTTAGCGACTCGTACCATGGACTATTTTCATAATCGCCTGTCAGAGCCTGTTCACGTGTGGAATAGGTCATGAACGAACTGCGTGGCGCTTCTTTGTTGACACCAACAACCTTCATATCGCGATAGTACGGAAGATCGGCGGCAGCCGGTAAAATCGTGGAAACGGTTGTCAGAGCAGCGAATAAAAACCGTATTTTCATGTAATTATAATTTTAATCTTTTAATTTTCTGGTTGACAAACCATACATTCCTACGACAATAAAACATATCAGCGGAAGAATGAATGATACATTTACAGCCGGCATACTTCCGACCGTGCCCATGTCGATAATATAAGCTTGCAGCGGGGGCAATACCGAACCACCGAGAATCGCCATTATCAGACCGGCAGCTCCAAATTTAGCGTCATCGCCCAGACCATGCAATGCGATACCATAGATAGTGGGGAACATCAGCGACATACATGCCGATACACCGACCAGACAATACAGACCGCCGATACCGTCAATCATTATTACTCCGACAGTCAGCAATGAGCCTGCGGCAGCAAGGATGGCAAGCAGGCGTCCGGGATTCAGATACTTGAGCAGGAATGTACATATAAAACGGCTGCAGCAGAATATGACCATTGCTACAATATTATATTGCTGCGAGGTAACTTCCGCTTCAAGTTCGGGCATTCCCTGAGCCATAAGCACGCGTGTGCCGTACTGTATGATAAATGTCCAGCACATGATCTGCGCTCCCACATAGAAGAACTGCGCAATCACGCCGTTACGGTAACGACTCATGCCGAATATACGTGCAAGGGTCGGCAGGAAATTGATTTCACGCGATTTATCTCCGTTTTTAGGCATCGGCACGAGCCAGATGGCGAGGAACATGAGCGCTATCACCACACCGATTATAAGGTATGGAGCTGTGAGCACTCCCAGGTCATATTGCTTGAGGGCATCGAACTCAGCTTCGTTTAGCAGGGCGCGACCGGCTGTATCAAGCGGATCGAGACGGTTCTGGATAAAGTTCATCGCTATGTACATTCCCAGAAGCGAGCCCATGGGATTGAATGCCTGGGCAAAGTTGAGACGCCGGGTTGCGGTATCCTCCGAACCCATGGTCAGGATATACGGATTACAACTTGTTTCGAGGAATGACAGTCCGCAGGTAAGAACGAAATATGCAATCAGAAAAGGATAATATTCACCCGTCATCTTTGCCGGGAAGAACATGAAAGCGCCTATGGCGTATAACGCAAGACCCAGAAGGACTCCTGCCTTGTACGAGAAACGGCGTATGAAGATTGCGGCGGGAAACGCCATAGCGAAGTAACCTCCGTAAAAAGCGACCTGAACCAGGGCACCTTCCGACACCGACATGCGGAATATCTTGGAGAATGCCTTGACCATCGGATTAGTGATGTCGTTGGCAAGACCCCAGAGCGCAAAACAGGAGGTTATCAATATAAAAGGCAGTAAAAAACTTACCCCATTACGCATCAGAAAGCCGTCCCGGACTTTTGAAGACTGGTCTGTCGTAGTCTTTTCCATGGTAATGATCGGTTTGATTGAGTATGTTGGTTTAAAAATGATTAATCAATTATTATGTCACGCAGACGTTTTCTTATATCGGCATTTCCGGTGGCTTCCGCCTGCAGGATCATGCTGCCTATTCCGGTAGCTTCCACCGGTCCGGCTATCACCTCCACTCCGGCGGCCTCGGCAGTCAGTCGGTTGAGAAGTCGGTTACGCGAACCTCCGCCTATTATATTCAAGCGTTTTACCCGTGTACCTGTCACCTGCTCCAGAGCCTCAAGTCCCCGGCGGTAGCGATCTGCCAATGAGAGCATGACGCATCTGCCGATAGCCCCATATCCTACCGGTGGATCGATGGATCGGTCTCGTAACCACGCCGAAATAGCCCGGCTCATGACGGGAGGATTGGTGAATGCCGGATCATCCACGTCAATTATGGCATTGTAATCCGCGTGTTCGGCATCCTTGACAAGTGTGTCGTAAGTTATTGCATTCCCTTCTTCCTTCCATTCAGCCATCAGACGCTGCAATATCCACAATCCGGTTATATTCTGCAACAAGGTAATACGACCGTCCGCTCCACCTTCGTTTGTAAAACCGCCGAGTCGTGCCGTCTCCGTCAATACCGGCGACGAAACCACACAGCCGAGCAACGACCAGGTTCCGGAACTCAGGAATGCGGTGGATGCATCGGTGGCTATATTCGCTTCAGACGCATATACGGCACTCGCTGTATCGTGTGATCCGACAGCGACAACAGGGACCCCGTAGTCAATTCCTATACGTTCACGGATCTCTTCGGTAAGATAACCGCGGATTGTACCGGGCATGACTATCGGACCGAACAACCGCTCCGGCAGACCCAGTTCAGCAATCAGTTTCCGGTTCCAGCACCGGTCTTCAGCCATAAGCAGTTCTGAAGTCGATGCAATCGTGTACTCCACATTTGCTTCACCTGTCAGAAAATAGCTGAAGAGGTCCGGCATGAAAAGCAAGCGGTCAGCGGCGGCTATCAGTCCGGGCTGCAGGTCCGCCATCGACATAAGCCTGTACACCGAATTAATCGCCATAACCTGAATTCCCGCCTCTGCGTAGTGCCGGTCGGCACCCCCGCGTAATGCGGCAAGTTTATCCGGATATGGAAGAGTTGCCTCATCACGGTAGCAGACAGGATTTGCAAGGAGCGAACCGCTGCTGTCGATAAAACCGAAATCCACACCCCATGTATCGATACCGACCGATGCGATGCGTGCGCCCGGAATTGCCGCAGCTTTGCGCAGTCCTACGATCATCTCTTCGAATAACGCCGGGAAGTCCCAATATAGGTGTCTGCCGAGACGTATCTGCCGATTACCGAAACGGTGAATCTCCGTCATATGGAGATCACCGTCCGGTGAAAAGGTTCCTGTCAGGACACGGCCGCTTCCGCCGCCGTAATCCACAGCCAAGTGGAGTAATTTCATCAGCCTTTTTTACCTAAGATATATACATCGAGATCGCGGATCTCTTCGGGGGTAAGCGGATCGACATTATCGCCGTTAAGCACAGCTATACGGCAAGCCATCTCAAAGAACATCGCCCGCTCGAACGCCTGGGCGAAATCGCGTCCGCACACCACCTGACCATGTTTGCGCAGCATCACGGAATCGTGATCCTTCATTGCTTCGATCACCGCTTTTGCCAGTTCCGGCGATCCCGGACGATAGTACGGAATCATCGGAATCTCACGACCGACGTGAATAGGGCATTCCGCCGTGAAATTAAAATCGGTGGGCAGATCCTTGCGGCATGCGATGGCGGTGGCATACGGTGACTGGAAATGCAGCACGCAGCCCACATCCTCGCGTTCGCGCATCACGCCGAGATGAAATACACTCTCCATCGACGGACGTACGCCATTAAGGATTTCACCGTCGGCGACACGCACCCGTGCCACCCGTGCGGTGGTCAGCTCGGGAACCCACGAACCGGTAGCCGACACAAGCGCCTCGTCGCCGTAGCGTACGGAGATATTTCCGCTTGAGCACACTGTAAGACCCGCGTCCCCGACTTTGTGGGCATAGCCCACAAAGTTAAGGATATCTTGTTCAGTAATCATACGTTTCATTTATAAATAGGTCCGTAGTTCTTGCATGCGCGGTAATCGGCACCTTCCTTATCCATACCGAATGCATTCCACGCCGAAGGACGGAATATCTCGGTATCCTCGATATTATGCATGCATACAGGGATGCGAAGCATTGAAGCGAGTGTGATAAGGTCGCGGCCTATGTGACCGTAGCTGATGGCACCGTGGTTGGCACCCCAGCAATTCATAACCGAATACACATCTTTGAATGCATCACGATCGGGGCACAGACGGGGCACGAACCATGTTGTAGGCCAGGTCGGGTCGGTTCGCATGTCCAGAACCTTGTTGATTTCCGGATCAATATCAACGGTCCATCCTTCTGCTATCTGGAGAACCGGACCGAGACCCTTGACAAGATTGAGGCGCGACATGGTTACAGGCATACCTCCCTTGGTCAGGAAGTTGCTGGAGAAACCTCCGCCACGGAAATAGTCGCGGTCGGCGGGATACCATGTAGTCGCCTTGAGGCAAGCGTCCATATCCTCCTGAGTCATTTCCCACGACGGCTTCATGCAGGGTTCACCGGCTGCGTTTGTGCTTGCGCCTGTAGCATCAAGAGTTGTGGCACCCGAGTTGATAAGGTGGATGATACCATCCTTCGCACGTCCGGTGAGTTCTTTGCCTGTCACGCGCTTCACAGCCTCGGGACTCCAGTAGGTACGTACGTCAGAGAACATCTGACCGCAACCTGTCAGGAGGTGTCCGAAGAGCATTGCCACGCCATTGCAGGCATCGTTTTCAGTAGCGAGCACGAAAGCTTCACGTATACCGTTCCAGTCAAACGATGTATTCATCAGGGCTTCGGTATAGTCACCGTTCGGCTTCCAGTCGGTCCACTGGCGTTGGCCCTGGAAACCACCGGCAATCGCATTATGTCCGAGTGATTCTTCCTTGAATCCCATTTCCTTCAGTTTGGGATTTCCTTTCATGAGGTCACGTACAATGAGAGTCATCTTCACGATGAATTCCCAGTCGGCATCCTTCTGTTCGCGGGTTTTCTTCTTTTCAGGACGGTTCTTGAAATCCTCGCCTTCATTCACTTTGCAATATTTCTCCGTCCATTCCATAGCCTTGGCATATTCTTCGTGATCATATATGCCCTCGTCCATACGGCGGAGAATCTCGGTCTCGTCAACGCTTTCGTTACGCATTCCGAGATATTCCTGGAAGAAGTCAGGATTGACGATCGAACCGGCGATACCCATGCACATGCTGCCAATCGACAGGTAGCTCTTGCCGCGCATAACGGCTACAGCCACTGCCGCACGGGTGAAACGGAGTATTTTTTCAGCCACATCCGCGGGGATGGTATTATCGTCCAGATCCTGTACGTCATGACCATAGATACCGAATGCAGGGAGTCCTTTCTGCGCATGACCGGCGAGAACAGCTGCCAGATACACGGCGCCCGGGCGCTCTGTACCGTTGAAGCCCCAGACAGCCTTGGGCCAGTGAGGGTGCATGTCCATGGTTTCCGAACCATAGCACCAGCATGAGGTGACGGTGATGGTAGCGCCTACGCCTTCGCGCTCAAATTTGTCGGCACAGGCAGCAGCTTCGGCTACTCGTCCTATTGTGGAATCTGCTATGACGCACTCAACCGGTGTGCCGTCAGGATACTTTACATTGTCGTGAATAAGGTCTGCGACAGCCTTAGCCAATGCCATGGTTTTATCTTCAAGACTTTCACGGACGCCTCCTTGACGACCGTCAATGGTTGGTCTGATACCGATTTTAGGATAGTTTGTCATTATTTGATTTTTAAAGTAAGAATACTACAAAGTTAAAAAAATATCATCGCGTTTACAAACTTTTATTATATAAAATTTCCAAAGGTTTTTGTAACTTTGAGGCATGAAGCTAACATTAAAAAACAATTTGCTGACGGTGACCGTAGATACATTCGGCGCCGAGATACACAGTATTGTGAATAACCGCAATAATCATGAGTATGTATGGGAAGGCGACCGCCGGTTCTGGGGACGCCACTCCCCGGTTCTGTTCCCGATAGTCGGATCGGTATGGGAAGGGCGCTTCCGCATGGACGGTGTGGAGTACAACCTCGGACAACATGGTTTTGCCCGCGACAGCGAATTCACCCCCGTGGAGTGTGAAAACGATGACGAACTGTGGTTCGCACTCGAATCGTCCGATGAAACTCTTGCCCGTTATCCACGTCGGTTCCGACTGGAAATCGGTTACCGCCTGATTGCCGAACGCGTCACCGTGATGTGGCGCGTCACCAATCTCGATACCCGGAAAATGGATTTCCAGATAGGAGCGCACCCGGCATTCAATTATCCCGGATTCAATCCCGACGACCCCGTACACGCCTACCTGATGTTCGACGGCAAAAACCTGAAATCCCAGTTACTGGGTGACAAAGGCACGGTAAAGGAGGGACTTCAGGAGATACCCCTCGATTCCGACAATATGATTCCGGTGACAGAGCATACATTCGACATCAACACCATCATTCTCGCCGACAGTCAGGTTCGCCGTGTCTCGCTGCTCACAAAAGAACGGATGCCTTACCTGTCGGTGCTCTTCAACGCACCGCTTGTAGGCATATGGTCACCATCGGCTGACTGTCCGTTCGTTTGCATCGAGCCTTGGTGGGGACGATGCGACCGCATGGGATATGAAGGTGAATTTGCCGACCGTGACTATGTCAACCACCTCGAACCGGGAGCTACGTTCGAGGCGTCTTACACGATAATATTTGAAAATATCTGATTAATTTGATGCCAGTTGCAGGATTTCTGCCGCATTCGACACTATATGTTCGGCATATGCGTCGGTCAATTCCTTAACCGGGCGGAATCCCCATGTAACGCCCACCGACTCTACGCAGGCGCGGCGCGCGGTCTCCATATCCACAGCGCTGTCGCCTACATAGAGAACCTCGCTTTTGGGAGTAGGTACCTTCCCGAGTATTTCGAAAACTATTGACGGATCCGGTTTGGTTGGTACATGCTCCTTCTGACCTTCTACCGCCGCCCATTCTATCATCGGGAAATAATGATGTATCAGCCGTTCTACAGCCTCCTGATATTTATTTGACGCCACAGCCACGGCGATTTCATGCTGACGTAAGGAATCAAGCAGATCTATTATCCCGGGATAGGGGCGTGTGCAGTCGGTCATATGCTCTCCGTAGTAAGCCATGAAATCTTTGCGCAGACGCTCCACATTTTCATGCGTGCGCTCATCTTCCGGGAGAACCCGTTCAAGCAGTTTTGTTATGCCGTTCCCTACCATAAACGGATAGCTGCTGATATTATGTGTCGGATAGCCGCACTTTTCAAGCGCGTAGTTAGCTGCGTGACCCAGATCATCGATAGTATTGAGTAACGTGCCGTCAAGATCGAATATTACAAGTTTTTTCATTACGGTAAAACATTTAATTATCAGAAGGGATAACCTACAGAAAAATGAAACGCCGCGTCGCGGTGCCAGCGCGGATGGATTATCGGCCACGGCTGTTGACCCTTTGCAGGGTTATGAGCTTTCAGACCCAGGTCGAGACGAAGCAAAAAATAAGTGAAGTCCAGACGTATTCCCACCCCGTAGGCGAGAGCTATCTGTTTCCAGAATTCGTCTATTTTGAATACTCCACCAGGCTGTGATTCATAATTACGTATGGTCCATATATTTCCCGCATCTATGAACGCGCCACCCTCAATTACCCAGAACAGCTTGGCTCGGTATTCCAGATTCACATCCATGCGTATGTCACCGCACTGGTTTATGAAATCGGTAACCGAGTTTCTTGAGTCATAGGATCCCGGACCAAGCGTGCGCACGCTCCAGCCGCGCACACCGTTAGCGCCTCCGGCATAGAATCTCTTCTCGAACGGCAACACTTGCGAATTACCGTATGGCACACCGACACCGCCGCCTACATGGAAAGCCAGCGAGTGACGCTCTCCGTAATTATGGGTGAGTGTATAATCCACTTCGCACTTTGCATATTGCGCGTATGCTATACCGAATACATCATAAACCCCTTTGTCGCGTTTCTGACCGGTGATCTTAGACAGGGCGTACAACACATTGCCGGCAGTCTCGACGGTAGCCCGTATGGTATAAAGCCTGTGCTGCGGCGCTGTCCGCCGCAGCGATGTGATCTGATTACGTTTATTGGTACGGTACAACGTATAACCGGTGCGCATTATAAAATGATCCTCATAACTGTAGCGCAACAGCGGATTGTTAGGCGCGATTTCATTAATAAACCCTTTTGTACTCTCGGGCAGATACACATAGTTGACATCTATCATGTCCAGCGTACGGCGTTCACGACCGTTCGCCGACGCCCAACGGTATTTCCACCCGGCACCGGCGATTATACGCGTATATTCAGGGCGTTCCTGATAATTGAACGAAAGCGACATTTCGGAAGTGGCTTTTACACGCCTTTTATATCCTCCTGACAGAAAGGGGAATACAAATTTAGGAAATGTGAGTCCTACCTCGCCGGCATATTCGGTGTAACGTCTGTTGATGAGTCCGTCGAAATTTCCCGACAGACTTTCGTAATTCACCCTGGCTTTGGTTGTCAGGGTATTGGAAGCATGCGACACGTTGCGGTGCTCGTATGTCACCCCCACACCGAAACCGAGATCTCCTTCGGAGTTGGTGCCTTCCACTTCGAAGGTGACACTTTGAGTAGTGTTACGGCTCAAAAGCACATAGGCATCCAGGAGCAGCACATCGTCTAACGCCCCCGCCGGACGCATCTCTATCTGTATCGACCGAAGTATTCCAAGCCGGCTGAGCGATTCATATGTACGGTCGACATTCGTAGAGGAATACAGGGCTCCCGGTTCAAGAAATGATTTTCCGGTGAGTACTCCCGGTGATATGTAACGCTGCGGGCCGAATACGCACCTCACGCCAGGACTGACCTCAACTGTGTCAACCGGATTCCGGGTATCAGTGATATACCATATATTACGTAAGCGATACACCATATGATGATCGAGAGTATCCACCCCGTTAATACTCCTTATCACCGGGCGGTGTATCTCCACCGTCAGATCCACGTCATGCGAACCGGCAGCCGTATCGGCAGTAAAAGAAATATGTTCTTTCGCAAATGCATAGTATCCCTGTTTCCTCAGGCGTTCTGTGACCGCCGACCGCTCGGCATCCAGATTGTTTCGGTCGAGCAAATCCCCCTCCCGGATACTGAATATTGCGGGATCAGCCGCAATTATCGAGTCGAGTATCGGATCTTCTATTTCATATGCGACCGAACGTATGACGTGCGGAGTACCGGGCGAAACGTGATACGTAACCTCGGCTTTCTTTGCGGTTGGTCGCAGTATGGTGTCTACCGTAACCGTCGCACCCATATATCCCTTGTTAATCAATGCCTGCTGTAGCTGCTGGCGCGACACATCAGTAAGCTCTGTATTATATATCACCGGGGGCTGTCCCATGCGGCGGATCCAGCGGTTGTACCATTTGGTAGTGTCTTGCCCCGACATGTTATAAGTGGCAAGCTGTAACTTCGCGAATCCAAGCACCTTATGATTGGGAGTCTGACGCAGATAATTGACCAGATCGGTTTGCTTGACATTGCTTTGGGGGTCGATTTCTATCTTCAGCTTATCCAGCATATATTGTCCGTCAGGAACATGGCGTACCGACGAACAGGCACAGACTAAGAGCAGCAATGCCGACGGAATAAATAACCGGAGACAGCCGCACAGCCGCTTAAGTATGTGGGAAACCAACCTCATACGTGATGCAAAGTTACAATGCCTCACCGTAATATACAACGGAACAAAATAAAAATGCGAATTTTTTCAACAAAAGTATTGCACGATTCAGAAAAAGCATGTAACTTTGCAACGCAAATCACCGGAGAGCCGGTCGATATAGCAATCTGCTTCAGTAGCTCAGTTGGTTAGAGCACCTGACTGTTAATCAGGGGGTCGT
>CAZKSF010000049.1:0-18879 GCA_964555405.1 uncultured Bacteroides sp. | reverse complement strand
CGTTCCTTTACACCTACGCGATGGAAGAAGGGTTCACGCCATGCGATGAGTTGCTTAACGCGCAGCCTGTCATCACCGATGCCAATGGCAAACTGTGGACTCCCCGAAACTCCAGTTCGGCACGTGTTGGTGAAATGGTTGACCTTAGATGGGCGCTTACCAACTCCAATAACTGGATTTCAGCACGTCTTATCAGTCAACTCTCCCCTGAGGAACTCGTCCGCACAATGCACAATTTCGGAATAACCAACCATCTCGACCCGGTTATGTCGCTTTGCCTCGGACCGGCTGATGTGTCGGTCAAGGAAATGGTAACGGCATATACAGCCTTCGCCAATAAAGGCATGCGTGTCGATCCGGTTTACGTCACTGCTATTGCCGATGCGAACGGTAATATCATCTCTGAATTTTCAGGGCGTCACACCGAAGTAATTTCCGAAACTGCATACTGGCGCATTCTGTCAATGCTTCTCAACGTTGTCGACGGCGGTACGGGCAACCGCATACGAAGGGCTCCCTACAATATCACGGCGCAGACCGGTGGTAAGACCGGAACCACAAATTTCAATGCCGACGGATGGTTTATGGCATTCACGCCACAACTTGTTGCCGGCACTTGGGTTGGTGGTGAAGAACGTTTCATTCACTTCAACGGGATGGCGCTCGGACAGGGAGCAAGTATGGCGCTTCCCATCTACGGACGCTTCATGAGCAAGGTCTATTCAGATAAATCGCTCCCCTACCGTCAGGATGCTCGTTTCGAATTCCCGGCTGACATTAATCTTTGCGACAAGGGATTTCTTGGAGAGTATTCCGACGACGTTGCAGAACCTACAGCTGAAGAATCTTCGCTGGAAGGAGTTTTCGACTAATCAATGTAACCACTCACTATTACAATGTTCATAACCGATTCACTAACATCATTCGGACGATACTGTCTGTTCATGCGCAAGGTTTTCACTCTGCCTGACCGATGGAAATTCTTTTATACCCGAACAATAGCCGAAATTTCAAAACTCGGTGTCGACTCCATTCCTCTGGTTATAGTTATTTCGCTCTTTATCGGGGCTGTTATAACTATTCAGATGCAGCTTAACATATCATCCCCCCTGATTCCGGCATACTCCACCGGATTGGCAACCCGTGAAATCATTCTTCTTGAATTTTCAAATTCAATCTTATGTCTGATTTTGGCGGGAAAAGTCGGGTCGAACATAGCCTCTGAAATCGGTACCATGCGTGTGACCGAACAGATTGACGCACTCGACATAATGGGTGTTAACTCCAGCAACTTTCTCGTGTTGCCTAAAGTGGTCGGATTTCTGTTCTTCATGCCTGTACTTGTAGCATTCTGTATTCTCACATCATTTCTCGGTGGATATTTCATGGCTGCATTTACCGATATTATCACGGTATCGACCTTCACTTACGGTATGCAGGCATTCTTTCAGGAATGGTACGTCTGGTATGGCTTCATAAAGTCATTCTTTTTCGCCTTCATCATCACCACTGTTTCGTCCTACTATGGCTATTATGTGAACGGCGGTGCACTTGAAGTTGGTAAAGCAAGTACCAACGCTGTAGTTGCAAGCAGTATTCTGATCCTTCTCGCTGATGTCGTACTCACAAAACTCCTTCTACAATGATTGAGGTAAAAAACGTCACAAAGTCGTTTGACGGTAAAACCATCCTTCATGACGTAAGCGCTACGTTTGAAACCGGGAAGACTAATCTGATAATCGGTCAGAGCGGTTCAGGCAAAACAGTCCTTATGAAATCATTAGTCGGTCTGGTACGTCCTGAAAAAGGAAAAATCCTTTATGACGGTCGTGACTTGCTCGAAATGTCAGTCAATCAGGTCAAAGAACTCCGTAAGGAAATAGGTATGCTTTTTCAGGGGTCAGCATTGTTTGATTCCGAAACGGTTCTCGGTAATGTAATGTTTCCTCTTCAGATGTTTACGGATATGAGCGATTCGGAAATTCTTGACCGGGCTCATTTCTGTCTTGAGCGTGTCAATCTGAAAGGAGCTGACTCAAAATATCCGTCTGAAATTTCAGGCGGTATGCAGAAACGTGTGGCAATAGCCCGCGCCATAGCGCTAAATCCGAAGTATCTTTTCTGTGACGAGCCGAATTCCGGTCTGGATCCACGGACCTCTCTTGTAATTGACGAGCTCCTGAGCGACATTACGCATGAATATAACATAACAACTATCATCAATACTCACGACATGAATTCTGTGCTTGGTATAGGTGAGAATATCATATTCATCAACAAGGGATATCGTGAATGGATCGGCAACAAGGAGGAAATATATCATACGGCTAATGAAGCGCTGAATGACTTTGTATTCGCTTCCGATCTTTTCCGTAAAGTTAAGGAGACTATCCTTAATTCCGCCCATCGCGAACCATAGGCATGGATATTTCCGCAATCTTTAGGTCATGATGCAGTCATTTCGCATCATGACCTTTTTGTTTTAGCACCTTTTTAATAACGAAAATCACAGAAGAACTGCCAGATAACACTAAGCATGGTTTTTATACAATTTTCCTTTATATACTCTTCGGAAACGGTTTCATCAAGCATAAACCACTGCTCGGCAACTATCGTCCGGTCACGAATATATACTTTCGGAAATTTATTTTCAGCACCGTAATTATTGATAGCAATCATTGCGTCAACCAGCCGCGTATCAGCGACCATATAATTATTTGCAAATCCATAAAAACCTAATGAGTCATTGTTGCGAATCATGATATACACCACGACATCATGATCGAAATTTTCATCAGCACTAAATAAAACAAAACGATCACCTTCCGAATCAACGCCCGGGGTAATGCCAAGTTCCTGTAGAAAGCGATCCAATTGGTCTGTAGTTATTCCTTTTACATTCATATTATTCAGAAGCAGTTTATTGTTAAAGCACATGAGAGGAAGAATAGCAAATATCGGCAGAAAAAACTGCATTTTTCACTCTTAATTGAGACGTTAACACCATTTAACTAATTGTTCTGCTGAATTTTTAACTATTTTCAATTAATTTTGCAGAATATAACGCTTTCAAGTAAGATATGCGCAGTCTAATCCTTTCAGCCACGCTATGCCTCAGCTCCGGAACGCTTCTGTTAAGTTCCTGCGCTTCCGATGAAGTTAGCGCACGGTTAGGGGCAGGGCGTATCCACCCTAAACTGACGGTTTCACCCGATGTAATATTTTCGGACGATGTAAATCAGTCGATTGCTATCGCTACGGTGCCGGCAGCCGCTGATTTCTCGTTAATGCTTCTTGACGAGACATCCGGACAGTCACACGTATGGTCACATTCTTCAGAATTCAGTATTAATGATCTTTACCGTACCGGTCCATATACAATCACTACCTGGTATGGCGATTATCTTGGCGAAGGATTCGACGCCGCTTTCTTTTACGGAAAATCCTCTTTCGAAGTTAGAGAATCTCAAATCAGTATGATTCCTATCGAATGTAAGTTGTACAATACAATGATAGATTTCGGCTTCGACAGATCGGTAACCGATTTTTTTGAAGAAATTACAGTGATTGTACACTCGGCATCTGGCGCATTCATAAACTATCCGCACACCGAATCGCGCCCGCTGTTCCTTCGGCCGGGTGACATATGGCTGGCACTTAATGTCCGTGACAAAGATGGACGCGAGGCTGTTTTTAAAGCGGCAGATATTACTGACGCCATGTCCGGCTACTACTATCATGTTCAGCTCAGCATCGCTCCCACCGGAACTGAATCAGGCGAGCCCATTCTGTGTATGTCATTCAGCGAACTTATCGAAACGGACGACATATACATACCTCTCACACCTGAATTGTTCGAGGGAACGCCTCCGGTCGTAACTTACAGCGGTTTCAAACCCGATGACATATTAAAACTTCCTGAAGGCACATTACCTTCGGAACCGGTGTTATTTTCCATATCATCCCCGACTTTAAAATCGGTCATACTGTCAACACAATCGATGGAAGTGATTCTTAACGGCTGGCCGAATGAAGTCGACCTTATGGAACTGTCGGAAGAAAATCTGCGTTCTCTTGCATCACTTGGTTTTAACGTTGAACGAACTGCCACTTCAATTACAGCCGATTTCACACATTTATTACCGGAACTTAATCGTGATGCCGAAAATCCGCTTCTGACATTCACAGTTCTGGCGATAGATAGCGATGGGCGTATGTCAGAACCGATTTCACTCCTTTTCGAACCTACCGAAGTTGAAGTCAAAGTTGTCAATGAGCCGCAACTGACTGCGGGTGCTTCCCGCGGATCAGTCATTCTGCAATCATCGGGTAATATTGACCGTGAGCGTCTGATCATTGAGACAAAAACAGAATCGAATGATTGGATTAAAGCACCTATATTGGATCTCTTACCCTTGGAAGATGGCACTACAGAAGTTGGATTTGCGATTGATCCTGCTGATACCGACAATGTCGAGGTTCGCATTACATACTGTGGGACAATACGTTATGACCGGATTGTACGACGTAAGTCTCCTCAATATTCGGTTGAAATTGATGCTTACGCACGTAAAGCCAATATTCATATCATACCGTTCAATCCCGATATGCGTGCTTATATAGTACGAAATGTAACGGTTTATGTTGACGGAAAAATCGGAACCGTGATAAACCGAAACGTTGAAGATGGAATGCTTACACTTTCAGGTCTGACCGAAAATACTTCTTACAGCATAAGGTTGTCAGTTATAGACCACCCGGAGGAAGAGGATTTTACAATGACGGAAAAAATCCATACAGAAAGAGCCATAGGATTGCCTAACGGTAATTTCGAGGACATTGAAAAATCTATTTCAAAAACTACGATTGACTGTGGCGGACGGTACTCTCAGAATTTCGTTGAAATATATAACAGACAGAACAAGCGCACCTTTGAGGTAAATGTTCCCCAAAAATGGGCTTGCACAAATGCAAAGACATTCTCGCGCGAAGCCCGTACGCACAATACGTGGTATATGCAGCCATCCGTTTCAATTGTCGAGGATGCATATTCGGGTGCATATGCCGTGTGTCTTACATCTGTAGGATGGGATACCGCGGGCGAACCTATTCCCGATTATCTGCAGGAAAGCCAGCCTTTCGTCGAATATAGCAGAATTGTTCCTGATGTGAGATTCCGTGCGGTAGGTAAACTATTCATCGGGCAATACTCCTTCAATGCGGCAGACAATAGTGAAAGGTATGTGGAGGGTATGAGTATTTCTGCCCGTCCTTCAGCTCTCAACGGATTTTATAAATACGTGCCGTCCGAATCAATGATTGGAGACAAAGGGCTAATATCAATAGAAGTTTTTGGAAATGTTGATGGCGAAAATTTAATGATCGCATCGGCAAAAGCTACTCTCAATCCTGCCACCGATTACACGGCATTTACCGTGCCTCTTACATATCAGATGTTTGGTATAAAAGCATCCTCAATCAGAGTTATGATAGCTTCCTCAAGTTACGTTGGCACCATTGAGGAAGAAAGCAGTCAGAATTTAACAGGAATCAATCTGCCTGACGCATGTATGCTCGGCAGCTCATTATGGGTCGATCAGTTGTCTCTCTCATACTGATCACTCTTATAATCAATCAACCAACCGGATTATGAACAAATTAAAATACATTCTCGGTTTAACACTCATGTTCGGACTCTCGGCTTTCACAGCCAATGGTCAGGAGACATTTAAGAGAGGTCTCGAACAACAGTCGTTCATTCCCAAGGGTCAATGGGTGACGGGGGTCAGTGTCAACTATGTGCAGAGTTCACAGGACAATTATCAATTCCTTATTATTGAAGATATTTCGGGTGACACCTATTCATTTAAGGTGAGTCCGATGCTTCAGTATTGTTTCAAGGACAATCTGACTGCAGGCGGCAAATTCGCTTACCAACGATCGAAGATGGCAGTTGACCGTGCTTCCGTGATTCTCGATTCCGAAACCACATACGATACCAATAACCTTAACATTCTATCCGACAACTACTACGGAGCAGCAGTGTTCCGCAACTATATTTCTCTCGGCTCAAGCATGCGTTTCGCTTTCTTCAATCAGGTACAGTTTGAACTGGGAGGTGGAACATCACGTCTGCTTAACGGTTCAGGCGAGGATCTTACCGGAACATTTTCCAAGAATTTTTCTTTAAACGTCGGACTGACACCCGGAATGCTTATGTTCCTCAACAACTATTCCGCCATAGAAGTAAATGTAGGTGTTCTCGGATTCGGATACACTCATACCAAATCAACAACCGACAGGGTTTATGTGGCAAAGACCAATCATAAATCGGCAAATTTCAAAGTTAACCTCTTCTCCATCTCTTTCGGGGTGGCGTTTTATCTCTGATATGTCATGATCAAAATATTGGTTTCAATACTGACAGGTTTTATGGTCATTGCAGGTACACTCCTGTCAACTTCTTTCACAGCAACTGCAGCAGATCTTATCAATCTTAAAAACGGTCCCAAACGTCCGCTTCCAAGTGTAAAGGCTGACTCGGTGCATATAGGCGAACTCATGAATGAACGCGTCATCGTAGGAAATGATACGATCGGTATCATTCTTCCGGAAAAGAATTACGGACGTTATGACCGCGGTTTATATAACTTTCTGTTTATACCTAAGGGTCAATGGGCATTAGGACTCACTGCTTCTTACGGTTCATTTGATTCTAAAGACGTGCAGTTGCTCAACACTATCTCCGACTTTGACTTCACAGGCAAACAGTATGCTATCCGTCCGACGGTGAGCTACTTCTTCGGTCACAATTCAGCGCTCGGACTCAAACTTGCGTATACGCTTGGCGATGCCAACCTCGGAAGTCTTGGCGTTGATTTCGGTGACGACATAAATTTTTCACTTCACGATGTAGGCTACAGATCAAAGATGTATTCTGTCGGTCTGTTTTATCGCAAATATGTTGGTCTCGGTACTGAAAAACGTTTTGGAGTTTTCAATGAAGTTGAACTTTCTTTAGGTAGCGGAAACCGCCGGTTCACACGTTATTACAATGGGGATCTCAGGGACACGCATACCGACGTAACACAACTGGGACTTAATTTCAGTCCGGGTCTTTGCATCTTTATAATGGATAATCTTTCATTCAATGTATCATTCGGTGTTTTCGGTGTGCATTTGACTAAAGAGAAACAGACTACCAACAATGTTGATGAAGGCTCAAGATTCTCAAGTGGAGCGAATTTTAAATTTAATATTTTTAACATTAATTTCGGCATAGGTGTACACATCTGACATATTCGGCAGCTTTACCCGAATTGCGGCGGCTGCACTACTCGTAACGGGCACTGTATCATGTATTACGGATGAAGGAATCCCCTACCCTGATATACAGGCTAATTTCGCTGAATTCACAGTTCAGAACCAGGAACGGACTACTGCGATAGATACGGTAAACCGACGCCTGACTGTGTATCTTGACGAGGCAGCCGATATACATGCCGTCAGAGTATTATCGTACAAACTTACTCCAGAAGGATCGGAAACTGTTATTCCCGGGGTCTTTGATTCGCCGATAGATCTGTCCGATACAATGTTTGTTTCATTAAAGGTTTACAGGGAGTATTTGTGGTCTATTACCGCACGCCAGACCATCGAGCGGTATTTCAGCTTGGAAGGACAGATCGGTGCCTCTGAAATTAACCCCGAAAATCACACCGTATCCGCTGTGGTGTCATCCGAAGTAGAACTCGATGCCGTTCACGTGCTCAAAATAAAGTTAGGAGGCTCGACAGCGGTAATGAACCCTGACCTTAATGAATCGACAGTCGATTTCAGCTCTCCGGTAGCTGTAAAGGTTTCGGAATTCGATAAGGAAACCACATGGACAATATCTATAACCCGGACGGAAGCTCCGGTAACCATATCGTCTGTTACCGCATGGACCGGTGTTATATGGGCAAATGCCGATGCCCAGGAAGGAAGTGACATCAGCTTTGAATACCGTCCCTCCGGAACTATGCAGTGGTTAAAGGTTAATAGTAGTGACATCACTGTCAATGGAGCAGTTTTTACCGCATGTATCAACGGTGTTCAACCGGAAACGGAATATGAGGTCCGAGCTATGAGCGGTGATTTTTATACAATCAGCCATTCAGTCACTACAGGAGAGGCAGTACAGTTGCCTGACAATCACTTTACTCAGTGGTGGAAAGATGGTTCTGTGTGGAACCCATGGACTGAAGGAGGTACACAATTCTGGGACACCGGTAACCGTGGAGCAGCTACGCTCGGTCAAAGTAATGTAGTTCCTACCGTCAGTGAAGACGGAACGTATCAAGGAGTTACGTTACAGACAAAATTTGTCGGAATAGGCATACTCGGTAAACTTGCTGCCGGAAGTATTTTTGCAGGACAATATGTAAGGACCGACGGTACAAACGGTGTGCTTGCATTTGGACGACCCTTCACACAGCGACCAACTCGTGTTAAAGCACGCATACGCTATAAAACTTCTGAGATTGATAAGACCTCAACAGAAATGGCTGCTCTGAAAGGTCAGCCTGACACTTGTGTCGTATGGTGCGCATTGTGGGATGGTACCGAACCTTTCGAGATAAGGACCAACCCTAAAAACCGTCAACTATTCAATCCGGAGGATCCGAATGTAATTGCTTATGGTGATTTCAATTCGGGAAACGACATCACGGACTGGACGGATATTATTATTCCATTAAAATACAATTCAATCGACCGAATACCGACCATGATACTTCTTGTGTCATCGTCGTCGAAATACGGTGATTATTTCACCGGAGGAACCGAATCGGTAATGTGGCTCGACAGTTACGAATTGTTGTATGACTACTGATTTATTATTCGTCACACTCCTCACTGTCGCAAGTGCGGAGTGTGACATTTCATTATATGATACGGTTTCCGATTCATTCTCAGCTGTCACGGGAAATTACACCGCGACTATAACTGTAGAAAATGAGGAGTATTTCAGGTTGGAGAATGCGTTCGGGTGCGAAAGTATTCTCAATTTCAGGTTTAAATTCAATGAAAAATTCCTTGATTATGATCTGATACCGACCAATATCACTCATACTGCGCCGGATTCGGACGGTAATATCGTATATTTCCTTGCGGCATCCGACTCCACGACACAAAATATCACTCTTGATCTTCTACCCGGAATAACCGGATTGTCATCAACTCTACTTCAATTAAGAGTGAACGGATCACAGAGTTACGGAATTAAAGAAAATGACGGTAGAAAACATATCTATGTTGACTTTGCCGGCGCCGATCAGGAAACCCGTGAGATCTCTCCCTGGCTGACCCTTCATGCAACCTGGGTCGATGATCCGGAAGGAAGCATACCCGATCTGGTATCAGACGATGTCATGACTACGACCGAATATTTCGATTTAACAGGTAGACGGATGGTAATGCCGGAAAAAGGGTTTTATATAATACGTAAAGGGAGAAACATTACAAAATCATTCATTGTCAGATGATATATGAATGTTACAAGTCATGATAATGTCGCAATATTTCGTTAAGTTAAAACAATGGCTCGGTCAACTGTCGTTCCGTACAGGTATAATGGTGGCTGTTCTTTGCGTGATCTGCTACATAGTGTCTTTCGCTCAGATGTTATTACCCTTATCGCCGACTACGAAAGGCATATTATGGACTGTTTTCTTCGGACTGGCGAAAACATTTCAGTATACGGCTCTGCTGATTTTGGGAACAACCGGAATTACACGTCTTAAAGCTTTGTTAAAACGCGGAGATACATACTGAGATAATAAGCGCGTACAGCTTTTCGTTTAGATGTTATGAGACAACGACTCACAAATATATCTATAGTCCTGTGCATTGCAGGAACCCTCCTTTTTACCGGGTGCCGTGGACCGAAACTTGCGACAGCTGATGAGCAGATGGCGCGTGGCGAATACTTCGACGCCTCTAAAACTTATCGTAAAATTTATAATAAACTTACCAAACGCGAGGAACGCCCTCTTCGTGGCGAAGTAGCTTTTAAAATGGCGGAATGTCATCGGTTGCTCCGCCAGAGCGCACGTGCTTCCGCAGCATATCAGAACGCCATCAGATATGGCTATCCCGATTCAATAGCGACACTACGACTCGCTCAAACTCTTCATGCCGACGGAAAATACACTCAGGCGATCAAAGCTTATGAAGAATATTTGTCACGTGCACCCGGTAATCCGGAAGCTACCTTAGGTTTAAAAGGAGCCAGGATGGCAGAGGAGATGCGTAAACAGAAATCGCGGTACATTGTGCGCCAGTCAAAACTTCTCAATTCACGTCGCGCTGATTTCTCACCTGTTATCTACGACGGGAACCTGTACTTCACCACTACTAACGAAAAAGTCAAAGGTGACAAAAAAAGTGAGATAACCGGCATGAAGCGTGGGGATATCTGGGTATCAAAGCGTAATGAACGCGGTGAATGGCAGCGACCTGAACCGGTAGAAGGTGGAGTAAATACTGAATTGGATGAAGGCATTGTATCATTCGGCTCGGACGGCGCAATGTATCTAACAGTGGCAAAACGACTCCCAAATGCAAATACCGGTGTTGAAATATACAAGTCGCAGCGTGGCGACGGTGCATGGGGCGAGGCAAAACCATATGAAATAACTGCGGACACCCTGTCAAGTTACGGACACCCGGCTGTATCGCCGAACGGACAATGGCTGTATTTCAGCAGCGATATGCCCGGTTTCGGAGGAAAAGACATATGGCGGATAAACCTGCTTGATCCGGTAGGCTCACTTGAGAATCTCGGCGAGTTCATCAACACACCCGGAAACGAGATGTTCCCCTATATGCGAACCGATTCCATCCTTTATTTCGCATCCGATGGACATCCGGGTTTCGGTGGTCTCGACCTCTTCAAGGCAACCATGACACCCTCGGGTGGCTGGCGTGTTGAAAATATGGGTATGCCGGTAAACTCTTCCGCAGATGATTTCGGGATCACGTTCATTGAACCTTCTGTCGAAAAAGGTTTCTTTTCTTCTAATCGCGGTGACGGCCGCGGTTACGATCACATATGGACATTTGAATTACCGGATCTCAGAATAAATGTAAGTGGTTGGGTTCTTGATCGTGATGAGGAGCCTGTTCCAAATGCAGTTATCCGCATAGTGGGTGATGACGGATCAAATCAGAAGACTTTTGCACGTAACGACGGATCATTCAATTTCCCTCTTCAGCGTGGTGTAAAGTATGTTATGCTTGCAGGTGCCAAGGGCTATCTCAACGCACGTCAGCAGTTCACATCCGACACAGCGGAGGAAGATGCTGAATATGGTGTAGATTTTATACTTGCTTCCATCAACAAACCAAATATTGTTGAAAACATATTCTTTGATTTTGATAAAGCTACTCTCCGCCCTGAATCGATGACGGCTCTTGATGAACTTGTCACGATGCTACGCGATAATCCGAATGTAACCGTTGAAATGGCTGCCCACACCGACCGGCATGGTTCGGACGAATATAACCTCGCACTCTCGGAGCGTCGTGCCAAAGCAGTCACCGACTATCTCACGGCAGCCGGCATTCCGGAGCAGCGCCTGCAACATCAGGGATATGGCGAGTCACGCCCCAAAACCATCACCAAGCGCCTTGCAAGAGAATATCCTCAGTTCAAGGAAGGTGATGTCTTAACTGAAGAATTCATCCTCAATCTCTTGCCGGAGGATCAGGATGTCGCCGATCAGATAAACAGGCGCACTGAATTCCAGGTATTGAGTATTGATTATCAAATGTATTGATGGAAGTTCAATTACGACAGCGAACACCGGTTCAGACTATTGATCTTAAAGGATTGATTACGCATTCCACACGGATGTTAATGTTAGGCTCTTGTTTTGCCGATTCAATCGGTAGCCGGCTGGGGAAAGAATTATTTGACGTGACGGTAAATCCGTTCGGCACTCTATATAATCCGGCATCAATCGGAAAAGCAATCAACACTCTGTTATCGGACAGGTTATACAGTGCCGAAGATCTTTTCTTTTCTGATGGGCTTTGGCACAGCAACGACCATCATTCGAGATTTTCATCCGTTTCTGCCGAAAACTCTCTGAAGCGGATAAACGTTGAGCTTGAAGCCGGACGAGATATTGCACGGAATGCCGATGTCTGTGTCATCACTTTAGGTACTTCCTGGATATATACCGACGCAGAAAACGGAACAGTTGTTTCCAACTGCCATAAACGACCAGCATCTGACTTCCGAAGAATGATGATGTCACCGGTACATGCGGCTACACTCTTATCGGCTGCCATGAAACGCTGGCTTGAACTGCGACCGGATATGATTTTCATACTCACGGTGAGTCCTATACGACATCTTGCCGACGGTTTGCACGGAAACTCAGTGAGTAAGGCAGCCTTGATGCTTGCGTGTGAACAAATCATAGAGAATGTAGGACGCGAACACGCTTTATATTTTCCATCTTATGAAATAATGATAGATGATCTGCGTGACTACAGATGGTATGCCTCCGATATGAAACATCCCTCTGAAGAGGCTGTGGATTACATTTATAGAGTGTTTTCAGCATCGTTCATGGATTCGCTTACCGCTTCAGTTGCCGAGATGTGCCGCCGCCTGACGCAACGCGCCGCACACCGTACCCTCACCGATGACCCGAAAGCCGCAAAGCAACGTGCTGATGACCTGAATCGACTCGCCAATGGAATTATAAAAATGGATCCGACTCTTTCGTCACGTATCAACCACTTTCTTGTCAATGAGCTATAATATATCTCAGATTGCTGAAATGATCGGCGTGCGTCTTCCGGATTCTTCCGGAAGTGTTATCGACACGCTTCTCACCGACAGCCGCTCGCTGTCGCGTCCCGAAACATCTCTTTTCTTTGCAATTCATACTGCATCAAACGACGGACACAGATATATCCAACAATTGTATCAACGAGGCGTAAGAGCCTTTGTAACCGACCACTGGGATCCGCAATGGCGCGAAATGGATGCTGATTTCATTGTTGTTCCTGATGGGTCACAGATTGCACTTCAGCGTCTTGCTTCATCGCACCGGCATTTGTTTCAGAAAGCTACGGTAATTGGCATTACCGGGTCGAGAGGTAAAACCACCCTTAAGGAATGGCTCAATACACTTATCTCTCCCGATAAAAAAGTGATAAGGAGTCCACGGAGCTACAATTCACAGACAGGTGTCCCACTTTCACTATGGTTCATGAACATGTCGACAGAGATAGCTATTATCGAAGCCGGCATTTCACGTCCGGGCGAAATGAAACGTCTTGCAGATATGATTGATCCGGATATTGCTATAATCACTAATATTCACGATGATCACGCTGAAGCATTCATTTCGACTGAGGAAAAATGTGCTGAAAAACTTCAGTTGGCAAGCGGAGCAAAAACTATTGTTTTTTGTGCTGACGACGCGAATATCTCCTCTCTGATTGGTACTAATATCACATCAGAAAAAGAAGTTTTCAGCTGGTCGTTCAACTCCACTCCATCTGCCCGGCTCCAATTCTCACGTAGTGTTGATAACAACGGAAATATCGACCTCACTATCCGCGATATTCAAAACAATTCAGCCACGGTAAATCTTTCCGGTTACGATGCCTCATCATTGGAAAATGCCTCACACGCAGCAGCAGTGATGATAGCACTCGGATATGATGTAAACACCATAGCGTCCCGAATCGGGAAGCTGTCGGAAGTTCAGACACGAACCGATGTAATAGATGGGAAACATGGAGGACTCATCATACGTGACCGTTATCAGGTTGACCCGGAATCGCTTGGTCCGGCACTCGATTTCATGATGCGACGTGTCACTGACCCGGCTCTTACCAGTGTTATACTCGGTCCAATACCCGGTTGGTCGCTTGACAATGATGAAAGTTCAATCAAATTCATAGCCGAAGAACTTTCACTCAGGCAAATCGATTCATTGATACTTCTGTCACAGATCTCCCCTGCCGCGAAGACGATATTATCCGGTTCGGTAAGAAGATTCCATTGCTATAATTCCGCAGCCGAATTTCTTGATTCCGTCAACGGATTTATTTCGGATATGACGGGACGAACGATTCTTGTGAAAGGAGCCGGTAAAGATCTTGATGCGGTAGCCGAAGCTTTGCAAGCTCGCCGTCATGAAACTGTGCTGGAGGTCAACCTCGATGCTCTTATTCATAACTACAATTTCTATCGCAGCCGTCTGACTGACGAAAGTACCGGTATAGTGTGTATGCTCAAAGCATCGGGGTATGGAGCAGGTTCTTACGAACTAGCACGCACGCTTCAGGCACAGGGAGCTGCATACATAGCGGTTGCCGTTTTGGATGAAGGCATTGAGTTAAGAAGAGCCGGAATAACAATGCCCATAATGGTTCTTAATCCACGTGTGGTTAACTACGATGAGCTTTTCGCACACCACCTTGAACCTGAAATTTTCAGTTTTGAGGAACTTGAGGCTATTGTATCAAATGCGAAACGACTTGGCATTCGCAATTATCCTGTTCATATAAAGCTCGATACCGGTATGCATCGGCTCGGTTTTGTAGGCGAGGAACTGCCACGGCTTATACAGCTCTTGCATTCCAGCGAGGAGGTGACTCCGGTTTCGGTTTTCAGTCATCTGGCTACTGCCGATGAGCCGGCGATGGATGATTACACCTATGAACAGCTGGAGAAATTCGATAAATGGAGCAGCACTTTCCGCAATGAGTGGCATGATATCAAACGACACATACTTAATTCAACCGGTATCACCCGTTTCCCGGCTTGGCAATATGAAATGGTCCGGCTAGGGATATGTCTTTACGGAATTGCCACAATGCCGGATGGGTCGCAGTCGGATTTACGTCCTGTATCTTCCCTCATTACTTCGATAATAGCCATACGTGAGTGGGAACCGGGAACAACGATCGGTTATGGACGTCATGGCGTATGTGAGAGACCTGCACGAGTTGCAACAATTCCTGTCGGCTATGCCGATGGAATAAACCGACATCTCGGCAACGGAACTTTACAGGTAAGTATAAACGGACATCGTTGTCCGACAATAGGAAATATTTGCATGGATGCCTGCATGATTGATGTGACAGCGTGTGGAGATGATGTGCATGTGGGCGATCGCGTGGAAATTTTCGGCAATGATGTGCCGGTAAATGAGTTGTCCGACGCACTCGGTACTATTCCTTATGAAATACTCACCTCTGTTTCGACACGTGTCAAACGTGTTTATTATCGTGAATAACCTTTAAAACTGATTATACCATGAACGATGATTCTAAAAGCACTCCTGTAAAGCAACCGACCGATAAAGGTCAGGTCAGGATGTTCGGTAAAAGGCACTTTACACTCGACAGTCTGGTCAGGATCTTTTTCAGTATTCTGATCGCTGTCGGTGTTATCTGGCTATTATATTTTCTACGTGACATATTGCTGCCGTTTGCCGTGGCATGCCTTATAGCTTTCATGATCGAACCGCTCGTAAGACTCAACATGAAGCTGACAAGAATCAGCTCACGTATAATTCCGGTTTTGTTGACACTCATCGAGATAATTGCTGTCACAGGAGGTATAGCTTTTATCTTCATGCCTGAAATAATACGGGATTCTCATGAGGTAAGCTTATTGATTGATCATTATACTTCACTTGATCCTGCCGATTTGCCGTTTCTCCCCGAATGGGCACACAGATTCCTGCACGGGCATATGTCACTTCCTTCGATATCGGAATGGCTCAAGGGACAACAGACCGAGAAGATACTCGCCAATATAATCAACTTCTTTTCAGGTGGACTGAATGTGCTTGGGGGTGTGATAGGATGGGCGATAGTAATTTTATATCTCTTTTTTATCTTGCTGAACTACCCTTCACTTATGAATGGGATCAAAAGCATCGTTCCACCCCGTTATCGCCATATTTCCGACAGTATAATCTATGATACCGGCAATACACTCAAACGTTATTTTCGCACTCAGGCGCTGATTTCGCTGATTGTCGGGATAATCTACGCTATCGGTTTTTCCATCGCGGGACTTCCATTGGGAGCTGCTATCGGACTGATGAACGCTATTCTTTTCATGGTCCCCTATCTTGTGTACGTTTCACTCATTCCGGTAACCATTCTTGCCATGGTTTGTGCTATCGAAACAGGCGTGGATTTCTGGAGCCTATGGCTTAAATGTATTGCTGTATATATGATTGTGGAATGTATTGCCGATCTTTGGCTGACTCCGAAAATAATGGGAAAATCACTTAATCTTGATCCGGCGGTAATGCTGTTGTCGCTATCAGTCTGGGGAAAATTGTTAGGATTTCTTGGCGTCATACTCGCGCTTCCTCTTACAGTAGTTGTAATCTGTTACTATAGGAAATACATACTTCATGACGATTCGGTGGAGATGCCTCATTAATTCATTGTATATAGACCAACATTCTTTATATGAAAAAACTATCTTTACTTGCTTTCTTGTTAAGCATATGCTTTTGGGTTCAATCTCAACAGCTTACAGTCGGTTTTTCCGGTAACAGTTATGTAACTGAGCACCGGGATGGAGCACAAATAACTGAAAACGGAATTGCGAATTGGACAAATCCCCAAACGGTTATAAGCACATATTTCTACTTGCATCAACCTGAAAAAGTTGATCTCTCCCTTTATGCTAAGGGTCATTCCGAAATCAAGGTGAGCTATGGAAAGAAAAGCTTCAAGGTGAAACTCAACTCCGATGATTATGCTCAAATTCCGGTAGGAAAAATCGATGTTCGTGAAGCCGGATATGTGCGTATCGATTTGCAAGGTCTTTCCAAAAAAGGCGAATATTTCGGGGATGTTAAGCAACTTCTGGTAGACAATGTTTCAGGATCAAGTAATTATGTACACGATTTCTCTGACTACTGGGGACGTCGGGGTCCTTCGGTCCATATGGGATATAATCTGCCTGAAGGAGATACCGAATGGTTCTATAACGAAGTAACCGTTCCCGAAGAAGGAGAAACCATGCACAGCTATTATATGGCAGCCGGCTTTGGCGAAGGTTATTTCGGAATGCAATTCAATTCACCGACCGAACGTCGTGTTCTCTTCTCTGTATGGAGTCCGTTCGACACACAGGATCCCAAGAATATTCCGGATGACCAAAAGATAAAATTATTACGGCAAGGTAAGGATGTGCATATCGGTGAATTCGGTAACGAAGGATCCGGAGGTCAAAGTTATCTTCGATATCCGTGGAAAGCAGGCGAGACGTATAAGTTTCTCATGCAGGTTCATCCGGATGGAAACGGGAATACAATATATACAGCCTATTTCTATGCAACCGATGAAAATGAATGGAAATTAATAGCAAGTTTCCTACGTCCGCAAACCGATACATGGTATAAGCATCCTCACAGCTTCCTTGAAAATTTCAATCCGGAACAAGGATTTTTATCACGTAAAGTTTATTTCGGAAATCAATGGGCTCGAAGCAAAGAAGGACAATGGACCCGACTGACCGATGCTACTTTTACAAATGATGCAACCGCAAGAGCTCAGGTTCGACTCGACTATCAGGGTGGAAAAACCGATGACAATCGATTCTATCTGAAAATGGGTGGCTTTTTTAATGACTCAGTGCCGATGGGTGCTAAATTCCAATGTGAACCGACAGGAAGTGAACCTGTGATTGATTGGGAAGCTTTGGAGAAGCTATAATGTTAATGGGAGATGTCAGCAGACATTCTCCCATTTCTTTTGAAATAGAATTTCAGAAATGATTTTTTTGGTGTTAAAGAATTGTTTGCTAACTTTGCAGATGTTTAGCAGAAGCTCAAAACCGCTTCTGTAGACTACCGGAAAAGCATATTGAATACAAGCAGAAAATAGTAATAACCAACAATGGCAGAAAAAAACGAAAAACTATTTGACCAGTTCCCGCCAATCTCCACTGAGGAATGGCGTGCTAAAGTCGAGGCTGACCTAAAAGGAGCGCCTTTTGACAAAAAACTGGTTTGGCGTACCAATGAGGGCTTTGATCTTCAGCCGATGTATCGTGCAGAGGATATAGCTGATCTCAAAACTACAGAATCACTTCCCGGAGAATTCCCTTACCTTCGCGGCACACGTTGCAATAATGACTGGCTCACCCGTCAGGAAATTATCGCCGACAATGCCACAGAAGCTAATGCCAAAGCTCTTGACGTGCTGGGCAAAGGTGTGACCTCTCTCGGTTTTTCGGTAAGCGAACCCACCGAAGCTGAAATCGAGACACTTCTCTCGGGTATTGATGTTGCTTCTGTAGAGGTATGCTTCAAATGTTGCCCGCGAAATTCGCTCGCACTTACCAAGGCTCTCGTAGAATATCTGAAGAAAAACGGTCTTGCTGAAGTTTTCCACGGATCAGTTGATTTCAATCCCTTCCGTAAGGCTCTCAAGCACGGTCAGCCGTTCCCCGGCGATATTGCTGCTATGGGACGCGAAATCGTAGAGGCTGCTGCAGATGTTCCCGGTCTGAAGGTTCTGTCGGTGGACAGCGTAATGCTTTCAAATGCCGGCGCATATATCTATCAGGAACTCGGATTCGCTCTGGCATGGGGTGCCGAATGGCTCACCCTGCTCACTGAAGCCGGACTGACTGTTGACCAGGTTGCTTCACGCGTGAAGTTCAATATGGGAGTTTCCTCCAACTACTTTATGGAACTTGCAAAATTCCGTGCAGCCCGCATGCTTTGGGCAAAAATAGTTGCAGCTTATGAGCCTGCTTCGGAAGATTCATGCAAGATGATGGTTCACGCCACCACCTCCACTTTCAATCAGACTATCTATGACGCTCATGTC